>NZ_SGXG01000001.1:4592500-4892500 GCF_004216715.1 Cecembia calidifontis | reverse complement strand
AATCTCGCCTGAAAGCCTTTCCACTCAGGAGTGGTATATCCAATGCCTGCACCGGCAGCTAATGTAGCATAATCCAATAGGTCTCCTTTATTAAGGGTGGACATGAAGAAAGATCGGATATGGAAATCAACTTCACCGCTTTTAAGCATTTTCCCCAGGCTTTCTTTTTCTTCCTGCACCTGAGTGGTATCCATTTCATCTAATTGCATTTGCGCAAAGGCATTCAAGCCAAAGGCAAAAAAGATGACAAATATCAGTAAGCGCAGCATATTCAAAATTCACCATTCTTTCCCAAGGAATAAGTGACATTTATCACCTATCTATTCCTTACATGAAAAATGGCAAGACAACATGTCTTGCCATCGTTCAATTTAGGGTAATTTGCGACTTTTTATTCAATTAAAGTAAAGTTGTTGGGCAGACATAATCACTCACTTTGAAAAGACCTGAGTCTTTTATCGCGGTGAAACCTCCCTTGATATCTATCAAGTTGTCATAACCTCGCGCTCTTAGGATAGAGTTGAATGCCATAGACCTATATCCTCCGGCACAATGCACATAGTAGGTTTTATTTTTGTCTATCTTGGTCATACTGTCATTGATATAATCCAAAGGCGCATTGATTGAACCAATTACGTGTTCACTGTAATGCTCACTTGCTTTTCTTACATCAAGGATATTGACTTGGCCTTCTTTTTCTATAATATGAGCCAATTCTTCTGCTGAAATAGAGGTGATGGTGTCAACTTCTCTGCCGTCTGCTTTCCAAGCTTCAAAACCGCCTTTCAGGTATCCGATACAATGGTCATAACCAACCCTTGCCAATCTGGTGATAACTTCTTCTTCTCTTCCTTCTTCAGCTACTACAAGGATCTCTTGTTTAACATCCGGAATCAAAGTACCTACCCATACGGCAAAGCTTCCATCAATTCCGATATTAATAGAGTTAGGAATAAACCCTTTTGCAAAAACCTGTGCATCACGGGTATCTAGTACAACGGCTCCAGTTTCATTGGCAGCAGCTTCAAAAGCAGCTGGGCTCAAAGGATTGAAGCCTCTGTTCAAAACCTCATCAATGGAATCATAGCCTTGAATATTCATCAATACGTTTTGAGGGAAATAGGCCGGAGGTGGTGTCAACCCTGTCAATACCTCTTTGATAAACTGCTCCTTCGTCATGTCCTGAAGGGCATAATTGGTCTTTTTCTGATTCCCCAAGGTATCAGTGGTTTCTTTGCTCATGTTTTTACCGCAAGCACTGCCAGCCCCGTGTGCCGGATACACAATAATATCATCAGGCAAAGGCATAATTTTATTCCTTAAAGAATCATATAGGTAACCAGCCAATTTTTCCTGGGTCAAGTCTTTGACAACTTTTTGAGCCAGGTCAGGACGGCCTACGTCGCCAATAAATAAGGTGTCTCCTGTAAATAAAGCTTCTTCTTTTCCTTCTTCATTGATCAATAGGAAGCAGGAGCTTTCCATGGTATGACCTGGTGTATGAATAACTTTAATTTTAACTTTTCCGATTTCAAATATTTGACCATCTTCTGCAATGATTGCATCAAATCCCATTTTCATACCGGTAGGACCGAATACGATAGGAGCCCCTGTTTTTTCAGACAGATCTTTGTGACCTGACACAAAGTCTGCATGAAAGTGGGTTTCAAACACATACTTGATTTTTGCTCCATCTTTTTTAGCTTTTTCGATGTATGGCTGAACTTCTCTCAATGGATCAATGATTGCAGCTTCTCCTTCTGATTCGATGTAATAGGCTCCTTGAGCCAAACATCCGGTATAAATTTGTTCGATTTTCATATTATAATGCTGTTTTTCAGGTTATTGATAATGTAAATTTATTGAGTTCACTTCTCCAATAAAATGACTTTTGTCACAATTTGAACTATACTTTCTCAGATAGTAGGCTTTCTATGACTTTCACCAATTGGTGTGCAGGAACCACTCCTGATTGTCTCCAAATGACTTGTCCTTTATGGAAAAGGATAAGGGTAGGCACACCGCGAACTTGAAATTTGCTGGCAGCCAAGGGGTTTTTATCCACGTCTACTTTGACGATTTTAATTTTTTCACCCAACTGACGTGCTGTATCTTCCAGGATAGGCTGCATCATCTGACAGGGGCCACACCAAGTGGCAAAAAAGTCCACCAATACAGGTTGCTCTCCTGAAATCAATTCACTGAATGTTTTTGGTTGTGTGCTCATGATTGTTAGCGTTATTTTGAACAGTACAAAATTACATTCCCGACCTGCTCTTGTACAGTAATTTTTATCACAAATCCTTAAATGCTGTTAATTTGGCTTTCCGTAAAGATTAATTGATTATTTTCGCCCATCACAACTATTTAACTGAACAATGCTTGATTATAAAAAGGTCAATAATCTCACCGGATGGTTGGTATTTGTAGTTTCCACGCTGGTCTATGTCTTTACAGTTGAACAAACTGCCAGCTTTTGGGATCCCGGGGAGTTTATTGCGGTTGCTTACAAACTTCAGGTGCCGCATCCTCCGGGAGCGCCGTTTTTCCTTTTGATATACAGAATGTTCGCTTTTTTTGCTTTTGGCGATGTTTTACAGGTAGCCTATTGGATGAATATAGCCAGTGCCGTTTTTTCGGGATTGACCATTCTGTTTTTGTTCTGGTCCATCACCCTCTTCGGAAGAAAGCTATTCCAGATAAAGAAAGGTGAAGAGAGCAAAGGACAGACGATTTCATTAATGGGGGCCGGCCTTATCGGTTCTTTGGCGTATACTTTTACAGATAGCTTTTGGTTTTCTGCCGTGGAGGCTGAAGTTTACGCCATGTCTTCCTTCTTCACAGCCATTGTAATTTGGGCATTTTTAAAATGGGATACTATTGAAGACCCCAAAGAAGAAAACAGGTGGATGTTGTTTATTGCCTATTTGGTAGGACTTTCTATCGGGGTTCACTTGCTTAACTTGGTGACTCTGCCGGCATTGGCATTGATATACTATTTTAAAAAATATCCTCAACCTAATTTAAAGGGAGGAATCATTGCAATAGGTCTCGGTGGCCTGGTCCTTGTCGTCATCAACAGTTTTATTATTCCCGGTCTGCCAAGTATGGCAGGTTCCATTGAAATCTTCTTTGTGAACAGCATTGGATTGCCTTTTGGTAGTGGGATTGTGGTTTTTTCAGCTTTGTTTTTAGGGGCATTAATCTATGGGATCCTTTATTCCATCAAACACCAAAGAGCAGGTCTGAATACCATTCTGCTTTCCCTGACCTTTATTTTGATCGGATATGCTTCTTATGCTCTGATTATTATCCGTGCCAATCAAAATCCTGTCATCAATGAAAATGCTCCAAAAGATATCATTAGCTACATTTCCTATCTCAAAAGGGAGCAATATGGTTATAGACCGCTATTGCACGGTCAGTATTTTGATGCGGAGCTGAAAGATCAAAAGGAAGGGGCTCCTATTTATCTGAAAGGCAAGGATAAATATGAGATAGTTGACTATTCTACTGTGAATGTATATGATCCTGAGAGGACTACGATTCTGCCAAGGATATATTCTACCCAAGAAAGGCATAAACAGATCTACCGTTCTAAGCTGGGTCTTAGGGAAGGACAAAAGCCCACTTTTGGAGACAACCTGTATTTTATGTTCTCCCATCAATTGGGGCATATGTACTGGCGTTATTTCATGTGGAATTTTTCCGGACGTGAAAGTGACTTTTCGGATGCGCCTTGGTTGGGTATCACGGATTTTTTCTCAGATAAATTTCCTGATTACATCAAGGAAAACAAAGCCCATAACAATTATCTGATGCTTCCGTTGATTTTGGGAATCATTGGTTTACTGTTTCAGGCTAAAGTGGATCCCCGTTCATTTTATGTGAATGCCATGCTATTCCTGATGATGGGGGTAGTACTGGTACTGTATCTCAATTCTCCACCGGTAGAACCCAGAGAGCGGGATTATATCTATGTGGGATCATTTTATGCATTTGCCATTTGGATAGGGTTGGGGGTACTTGCCCTGACCCATTGGATAGCCAAGCTCAACAAAAATATGGCTGTGGCAGGAATAATTGCCACTTTGGTTACCTTTCCCATCCCTGTGTTGATGGCGGGACAAAACTGGGATGACCATAACCGTCAGGGCAGGTATTTCTCAGTAGATTCAGCAAGGAATTTCTTGGCTTCCTGTGCACCCAATGCTATTTTGTTTACAGGAGGGGATAATGATACCTTCCCGCTTTGGTATGTGCAGGAGGTGGAAGGCTTTAGAACAGATGTGAGGGTGGTGGTATTGAGTTATTTTGATACAGATTGGTACGTTGAACAAATGACAAGGCCTGTCAATGAATCAGCGCCTCTTCCTTTTTCTTTGGAATATCGGAATTACAGGAAAGGAACCAATGACGTACTTTATGTGATGGACAGGCAAAACCTGGAAGCTATTTCAGCCACAGAGTATCTGCGTTTGTTGAAAAATGAAAGCGATCTTTTAAAATTGACCTCAGGTGGAAGATCTACCTTCAATATGGTGCCTTCCAGAAACCTTATTCTTGATGTAGATATTGAAAAAGTCTACAATCAAGGACTGATACCAGAAGGCATGGAAGACCTTATGGTGGACCAAATGAACCTGAGAATTAAAGGTAACTACCTTACCAAAGGTAATATGATGCTCATTGACCTCATCGCCACCAACAACTGGGAAAGGCCCATCTATTTCAACAATACTTCTTTGGCCACCATTACTTTGGATATCGAGGATTATGTAGTGATGGAAGGGCTTACTTATAGGTTATTACCGGTAAGAAAACCTCAAGGAATGAGAAATGAGCTGGTCAACACAGATATTGCCTACCAAAACGTAATGGAAAAATTTGCTTTCAGGGGAATGGACAATCCTGACAATTATTTTGATGATGAGTTCAGGAGGTTTACTTCCAATCACCGCTCCGCCATCAATTCCATTGCCATCGCCCTTTTGGACGAAGATGATATGGATAGGGCAGCTGAGATTCTCAAATACAGCATCCAGGTGATGCCTCATGAGGCAGTGCCTTATGACCTGGCAAGCGGGCAAATGGTACCGCTTTTCTTTGAGGTGGGAGAGGACGATATGGCGTTGGACATCGTCGAAAAACTCTCGCATAAATCTGTGCAGATGCTGGATTTTTATACCAGAGAAGATCGGGTTTTTGACCGGGAAGCCATGATTTCCATAGAAATGCTCAAGTTCTTTATCCCGCTTCTTGAAGAGCGGGGTTACACTGAACTCTCTTCGCAGATCAAAAAGGACTTTGAAAGGGTGATGGGGCCAATTTCCGGTGGATCGCTTTTGGATAGAAGGTAGGGGGCGGTTATACCAAGTACCAAGAGGAGAGAAGCGAGGGACTAGAAACAAGAGGGAAGAATTTCGGAAGCTGGATTTCGGAAATTGACCATCAAGCTCTTCGGGATTTGCAATTCCGAAGAGCGATGCCATGGATTTGAAATCCATTTTCCCCCTCTCGAAATTGCAAATTTCGAGAAGCGGGACCTTTGACCTTTTTCCTTTTTCCTATCCCTTCCTCAGCACAAAAAATAAATCCAGACCCTTTTCAGGATTATCTTCCAGAATATAATCTTCATGGGAGAGGTCTGTGACAGCATTGCCCTGTTGCTTGTGGAGTTTTTTGCGGTTAAACCTGTTCAAAATCTCATAAGGCCAGCGCAAAACAGCAGCAGGTAGCTTGTACTGTAAGTTAAAAATATCAAATCGCATGATCTTGTTGACCGATTTCCTGTTGGCTTCATGGTAAGTCCATACCTTTTCATTGCCTCCAATGCCCATAGCCTGAACATTGTCAAAAATGCTTTCACACAAATCCTTCAATTGCTTTGCCGTATATTCCCTGATATGCCATGGATTTCTGGATAAAGTATGTTGGATATTGGGCGTAGAGATAATGGCCTTTCCACCAGGTTTGAGGACCCTTTTTATTTCTTCTAAAAACAGCCGGTCATTTTTGATATGTTCAATTACCTGAAAACTGACCACTGTATCAAAACTGTTGTCATCAAGGTCCGAGAAAGGAGGAATAATGGCTTGTTGAAATTTTGCTTGGGGGTATTTTCCTGACAAAACATCAATTACCTCCTGAATCTTGTCTATACCGAGATAGGAATCCACATTTTCCATCAAAACTTCCACGCCTCTCCCTTCTCCACATCCCACCTCCAAAAGCTTACCGCTGACCAAGGGTTTTGCTGCAATATATGCTTTTAGCAGACGTTGATGGATAGGGTTATCACTGACCAACTTATCAGATGCAATCTCAGTAGTGTAGGTAGCCATTTAAAATTTCATTAATTTGGGCAAAATTACGTTTAATTTTTAAAAACAGATGACCAAAAAGAGAATCCATACAGCGGCCCTCAGTTTAGCCTTTGTTGTCTTCACATTATTTGCTTTCCCAATTTACATGATGGCCCAGCAACAGACTTTGGAGAGTATCAATCAGGCATTGAGGTATTCGCGATACTCCCGCTTGGCCTTAAAAATCATTCCTGTCCGGGAAAATGACAGGACTTTTGTCCTACAAATGCCCATCGAGAAGATTGAAGAGAATATCGATTTTGATACTTACGAGTTTGCTTATGCGTTGCTTTCCGGTTTTCAGGATCCCATTGGACCTCAAAATTTAATTACCTTGTCCAAAGAAGACCTAATAGCAGACACTGATTTCCATTATTTTTTCGAAAAAAGGGTAGAAATTCCTGAAGACCAAGAGGTTGCCATTGCGTTTCTGCAGGCCACTGATACCAGACAAGGGGATGTTTATTATTACCATGTTGACCTTATTAGCGCTTTTGTTTTTGGTCATCCTAATTTTTGGGCCTATTATGCGGATAGGGTGCCCTTTGATCAGACTTTTGTATTGAAAAATGAAGCTTTGGAATTCAAAGGAAGAAGCGGGGTCAACCTGCATGCATTTCATTACCCAACACTCTTTGATGCACCACTTCCTCCTATGGAAATCAGACCTGCGAATGTGCCCAAGGAGGTAACAGTCAATTATGAGGGTGAATTTTTCCTCAATACTCCCAAATCTTTTGACAAAGAAGGTTATTATTTCATTCAGTCAGATACCAACTCCACTAGCGGCATGTTGGTGAAAACTGTCCATGAGGCTTTCCCTAAAGTCAAAACTTATGAGGAGATGGTGGAGATGGTAGTATACATTTCCACAAGGAGGGAGCATGAAATGCTAAAAGAAGCAAATGATAAGAAACTGGCGCTCGACCAGTATTGGATTAATATGCTCAAAGATGAAGAGACTGCAAAAAAAGTCATCAGGGAATATTTTAAGCAGATAGAGTTTGCCAATATTCTGTTTACAGATTTCAAAGAAGGTTGGAAGACAGACAGGGGGATGGTGTATACCGTGATGGGACCTCCCAATGAAGTTTTTTTCAGACCGAATGGGGAAGTTTGGTCTTATTTCAGTGCTGATTCCAATTCAAAAATTACCTTTACCTTTGCACGGGTAAAAAATATCCTCACACCAAACTATTACATACTTAACCGTTCAAGGGCCCTTCAGCCTGAATGGTTCAAAAGCATTACATCATGGAGAAACGGACAGATGGTTTTCTGATCAATAAAGGAGAGCACGACAAAGATTTTATTTTTGGTACCAGGGCAGTCATGGAGGCTATCCATGCCCAAAAAGAAATAGATAAAATCCTCATTGACAAGGATGTCAATAATGATTTGGTCAAGCAACTCTTGTCTCTGGCCAAAGAAGAAAGGATTCCGGTTGTACGGGTTCCTGAAGCGAAACTCAACCGGATTACCAGGAAAAACCATCAGGGGGTCATTGCACATATGTCCGCCATCCAATATGCTTCCTTGGACAATGTCATAGAAGAATGCTTCTCAAAAGGAGTTTCTCCTTTGATTTTGGTCTTGGACAGAATCACCGATGTTAGGAATTTTGGGGCCATTGCCCGCACGGCAGAATGTGCTGGCGTACATGCCATTGTCATCCCTGAAAAAGGGAGTGCCCAAATTAATTCCGATGCAGTCAAAACTTCCGCAGGGGCTTTGAACCATCTCCCCATCGTTAGGGTGAAGAATCTCTATTATACTGTAAAAGACCTGAAGAAAATGGGCTTGCAGGTGGTGGCAGTAACCGAAAAAACGGAACAATTGATTTATGACGCAGATTTTACGATCCCGACAGCCCTGATTTTGGGTTCTGAGGAAGACGGTATTTCGGATGAATTGATGGGGCAATCTGACGCCAAGGTGAAAATCCCAATGGCGGGAAACATTGAAAGTCTCAATGTATCTGTATCGGCTGGAGTTGTGATTTATGAAGCCATTAGGCAGAGAAATTAGACTCAAACTTTAGAACCAAAAATCAAGATGAAAAAAATGAGCTGTCCCGCATTTCCGAATGCGGGATTTTTTGTTGTTTTTGGAAGACTGATTTCTTAAAGGTTTATACTGGGATCTATTCTTCATTGGGTTTGGATAATGTTTCTTTGATGAGACCCGGGAAGCTCTTTACATGCAAATCCCGTTGTGGAAAAGGGATTTCCACTCCATGTTCTTTGAAGGATTTGAAAATTCCCCGCATCACTTTGTCCCGTATGGTTACCCATACATCAACATCTTCTACCCAAAAAAGTACCCTGAAATTAACGGAACTATCAGCAAAGGTCTGAAGAAATACCCTTGAAGGTGGATACTTGAGTATGCCTTGTATATCCAGCTGTTCTTGTATAAGATTGGTGACCAGGTCCATGTCCGAATCATAAGCTACCCCAATGATCAACTCCACCCTTCTCTGCTTATCTGAAAGGGTCCAATTGGTCAAGTGTTGGGCCAATAAGTCGCCATTTGGTATGATTACCTCTGCCCCGTCCCAGTTTTTAATTTTGCTGGCCCTGATCCCGATGTCTCTCACCACTCCTTCGATATTGCCTACCTGTACGGTATCCCCAATTTGAATGGGCTTTTCAAATGCCAGGATAATTCCGGAAACGAGATTGTTGACGATGGTCTGCAATCCAAAACTGATTCCTAATGAAAAGGCTCCCAACACAATGGTTATCTTATCCATAGAAATTCCTGATGCCGCTGCTGCTAGCAAAAAACCGACTATCAATAGGGTCAGCCTGATCAAAAGTATGGAGGATCCTAATTTTTTTGACCGGGTATTACTGCTTTGCTGATCTTTGATCTCCGCTAAATAAGCTGCCGTATTGGCTATAAAGTTGGCCGAATAGAGAATGAGAATGAAAATGGCAATCTGTGCAAAAGTGAAAGATGCGTTGAGTATGCTTCTCGGCTTGGACAAGAAATTCTTAGCCGTAAGAATAATAGAGTCAAAAATTCCCAAGCTTTCTGCAAAGAAATAAGCCCAAATCAAAATGGCCAAGAAGGAAGCCACCCGGTTGACTCGCTTTTGGATATCATAAAAATCAATGGATGAAGTGAAATCATTTTCTCTTTTTTGGCTGATCTCTATCTGCAGGTAAATGACTTCTTTGATTACGGCAACAAAAATAATGAGGGGGATGGCATGCATCAAACTTAAGGTTGCTGTGATGCCTGTCATCTTACTCAAAGAGAACCTCCCCAGGATATTGGCCAAAATAGATATCCCGCAAAATGTCATGTAGACTTTAGCTACCAAAGGTATGTAGGAAGGCAAGAATTCTTCTGCTTCTTTCTGAAGCTGGATCAACTTCCAGCCTATGTAAATACCGAACAGGCTAAAAAACAATAAATGCCATCTTTCCTGATAGGCCACTTCCCAATAAAGGTTGCTGGTTATGCTGATCAGGAATAGCGCATACATCATCCACCAAACTTTGAAAGAATCTGCCCCAATTCTTTTTCTGAGTAAAATTCCGGATATACTTACGGTAATTACCAGTATCAATGAGAATAAGGGGACTGGGGGGTTGGGAAAAAAGAAGGGAGCCAGGGACAAAACGACCAAAACAGCAGCTAATAAGGGGTATGTTGTAATATATTTCAGCCTACCGAGAATCAGTCCGGAAAATTCTTTAAAGGATTCTGTTTTTTTGAGGTTTTTTTTGGTCCAATGATAAAAAAGGTAATATGATTATCCGCTTGTATACAAGTAGGGGCAAATGCTCGCAATAACAAGTCTATCAAAGAGTTTTTTACCAAAGTATCTTCGGTTTAGTTTATAACAGAATTCATTGAGATAGTTTTGAAGCATCTTTTCTGAAACCATATGGTACTTCTGTAAATCCCTTTTAAGGTTGCTTATTGCTATATGTGCCCTTTGAGGGGACTATGACACAAACTGTGTAAGTTGGTTTCACTACTTACGAAGTTAAAGTTAAACCTCGAAATTCTCTGTGTGATTTAGAAGAAATCGCACAGGGAATTTGAGGAACCCGCGGTAGGCGCCCCCCGGTCTGTGTGTGGACAATTTCTTACCTTTATAACACACAGATTACAAAAATGAAAAAAGAAGATCTCCTAAATGATGACTTCCTCAAGCAGTTCAGGACTGCCGGGGAGCTTAATTCCTTCCTTCAACAGCTTCAGAAAAGAGCCGTTGAGAAAATGCTTGAAGGCGAGCTGGATGCCCATCTTGGCTATGAAAAGCATCAGAATTCCGATAATCCCAATTCAAGGAACGGCTATTCCACCAAAACAATAAAAAACACATTTGGGGAAGCTGAAATCAGAGTCCCAAGAGACAGGGACGGCAGCTTTGAGCCTGCCCTTGTGCCCAAACGCAGAAGCATGGCGGAGGGCGTTGAAAACGTGATCATTTCCATGTATGCCAAGGGAATGTCAAACCAGGACATCGAAGAACAGATCCGGGAGCTTTATGACATCAATGTTTCCTCCTCCACCATCTCAAGGGTTACCGGTGCCGTAGCGGAGGATATTGTTGCATGGAGAAACAGGCCGCTTGACCCTGTATACCTGATCGTTTGGATGGATGGTATATCCTTCAAAGTCAGGGAGAACTCCAAAGTGGTCAACAAGACCGTTTATATTGCCGTTGGCCTCAGAACTAACGGCCTTAAAGAGATCCTAGGCCTTTGGCTTGGCAAGAATGAATCTTCGGCTTTCTGGATGGGGGTACTCACCGACCTGAAAGCCAGAGGGGTTGAAGATATTCTCATAACGGCAACTGACAACCTGAACGGGTTTACTGATACGATAAAAGCTTCATTCCCCCAATCAGTCACTCAGATATGTGTCGTCCACCAGATCAGAAACGCATGTAGATATGTCGCATGGAAAGACCGCAGGGCGTTTACAAGGGATATGAAGGAAATTTATACCGCCCCTACAAAAGATGCTGCTTGGGCTGCCCTGAACGATTTTGCCAAAAAATGGGAATCCAAATACGCTTATGCCATCAAAAGCTGGAGGGACAACTGGGATGAACTCACCGTTTTCTTCGATTACCCGGCTGAAATCCGTAAAATCATCTATACCACCAACCTGATTGAAAATCTCAATGGAAAGATCAGAAAATACACCAAAAACAAGCTCTCTTTCCCGACAGATGATGCCGTAATGAAGTCTGTTTTCCTGGCTGCAAGAGAAGCATCGAAAAAATGGACTATGCCTATCAGAGACTGGGGAGCTATTCTTAACAGTTTCCTGCTTATATTTGGTGATAGGGTCAGGCTTCTTGATACCTGACAATAAAACCATAATTTGAAGTTTACACACTTATCGGGATAGTGTCCATTTGAGGTTGAACTTGCCCTCTTTTGTGGAAGATAATTCGCTCACGTGAACATCGATACAATCTTCTAGGTTAGCATAAGTCGTACTTTCATCAGTTTGGAGCACGGCTTTTTTGTCAATCAGTCCTTTTATCAGTTTTTCGGCTGTTTTTGCCTTCAAGTTATCTATTTTGACCATCTTGAAATATCTGCAGCTTTTGTCCTTTTCTCCAGTAATTAGGTCTTCAAGAATAGATGATTCAGCCATAACAGCGACAGTAGCTTGTTTTTGGCTTCCACGGCCTTTCTTCAGCTTCGTCTTTTCCGAAGATTTTGTTGCCTTGCTTACAAAAGCCTCATCATATTCAACCATATCTTCTAGTTTATATTGGCTGTCACGTTTACCCATTGCTTCCCGGAGCTTGTGATACAGTCTGAAAACAGTCTCGTATCTGCTATGACCCATCTGCCTCTGTAGTTCAAGGCAGCTAAATCCCTTCTTGGTTGCGCTTACAAGAGTCATTGCAAGCAACCAAGTCCTCAATGGTAACTTGCTGTTTTCCATAATAGTACCATTTTTCAGTCCTGTCCTAAATTTACAATGTTTACATTGGAACATATTGAGAGAATTAAGCCAGTAGTGATCCTTGGAATTACAATTCTTGCAAATAACACCTTCTCTTTCCCTTTGTTCCTTCAAGTAATGGATGCAACTTGCCTCATCAGGATATCTTTCATTGAATTGTAGAATATTCATGGCCTTCTTATTTATTTACAGCCAATTAAACACTTACAATTCAGCCCTGAAAGTTATTGACACTTATTGTCAAAGTATAAAATTTGCCCACTTGTATGTAGGCGGATATTCATAAAAGGTAAACCAGGAGAAACAAAAAAAAGGTAGTGCCCAGATGGTTGTTGATATAGTTTCTGGTAATATTCAGATTGAATCTGAATGAATCTCTGAAAATGAGAATTAATCTTTCTGTACTGGGGAAATCCCTGGGTTCCCAGATAAAATTGGTCTCTTTTTCGAAAAGTGCTTTTTCCAAATCCCTCTTTTGCCCAATGATCCTTTCCCTGATATCGCTGAGTCGTATTACCAGATTGGACGCCCTGGATTGATAGCTGGCAGCCAATAACCTTTGCTGGTTAAGTGTGCTGTCTGTTTTGCTTAGATTTGTTTTTAAGGTGCTGATGGTTTGCTGGTATTCAGGTAGGAGGGTGGTGTCTCGAAGATTTGCCCTCAATAAGCCGTCTTGTTGAATGGAGTCCAATTTCAGTCTTGCCTCCATCAATTGCGTAACCCTGGCGCTGATTAACTTTTCACCATTATTAAGTTCTTCTGAAGTATATCCGAGCCAGTTTTCCAGTGCATTTAAAAACCTTAGGTTAATTTTAGACTCTTGGTTTTCTAGCCTATCCCCTACAATGATGGCAAAAGCCTCTACCCTTGGAAGAACACGCTCCAAGGTGCTGGTGTCCAATGTCTGATTTACCGTCTGGTTGATCCTGTTGAGTTGGAAAGTATAAAGCTGTGCTTTTTTAATGTTTTCTTCTAATGTGCTCCTGTCCAGTTTGGGGCTTTCTTCTTGTAATTGTTCATCAAAAAACTCCAATAAGCTATCAATTGGCGTGGTGATATCCTGGATGTTCTGTGCTTTGTTTGTCAGAGCGATCAGAAAAAAGAATAGCATAAGGGAAAAAGTCCTCAACATTTGCTTTATGGCTTTTTCTTTTAAATGTAAACAGAATTTTATTTCCAGTCTATGCCTGAGCGTCAAATACTGGTAATTTTATAAGGCTTGGGAACCTTAATTCATGAAGACAAAATGGCGGATTTTATTTGTTTTTTTCAGAAAAATAAGCCAAAACGACAGTTTTTATGGCTTGGTATGTTTTTTTCTGGTAGGTCAGTATCACGTTTAACTTAATAAAAAAACTATGAAACTTGTAAGATACAACCAATTTGAGCCAGCTTACCCAAGTACATTTGGAAGCCTTTTGGACAAATTCTTCAATGAATCTTTGTCCCAAACGACAAAGCAATTTATACCCGCAGTGGATATTTCCGAGGATGAGAAGCAATATGAAATCCAGGTTTCTGTTCCCGGTATGAAAAAGTCCGATTTCCACCTTGATTTAACAGAAGGCCGTCTGACCATTTCCGGTGAAAGAAAAATGGAAGAAAAGAAAGAGGGTAAAAATTTCCATTCTATAGAAACCCATTACGGCTCTTTCAGCAGGTCATTTTATGTACCGGAAACCATCAGCGTAGAGAATATCTCGGCGGTTTATGAAGATGGGCTTTTGAAAGTAGTTTTGCCAAAAACCGAAAAAAAGGTCAATAATTTAAAAATCGAAGTAAAATAAAGGAGAGTGGGGAAACCCACTTTCTGTTTTTTTGTTATTAACTTGTTGTCTGTTAGCTCATAGGAAGAATTCCTGTTAAACATTGTTAAAGCTATATGCCATCCTAAAAAAGAAGCTTGATTATTGCGGAGGTAAAATTATAAATTACGTGTACAATCAATAGAACTTAAAGCAGAGATCAAATGAATAGAAAGCAATTTTTCCTAGGAATTATCTTGGCCTCATTAATAGGAGGAGTGGTAGCCCTAGCCGGGGCTAACTACCTTTCTAAACAGAATTCGGCTAACAATTTCACAGAGAAACAGGAGTCCAGTCTTGTTAACTGGTTGAACAATGAAAAGTTTACTATTCCTGATGGAATTAATTTCGTGGCCGCAGCAGGATTGGTTACACCTGCGGTGGTCCATGTTAAAAGTACAGTTACGGTAACCCAGGGACAGAGAGGAGCAGATCCTTTTGAGGAATTTTTTGGATTTAGGATGCCTGATAGGGGACAAGTGCCAAGAGAGGGAAGAAGTTCAGGTTCAGGTGTTATCATATCCCCAGATGGCTATATCGTCACCAATAATCACGTGATCGAAAATGCTTCGAGAATAGATATTTCTTTGGAGGACAATACCAGGTATTCAGCCAGGGTTATCGGTACTGACCCCACCACGGATCTCGCCTTACTTAAAATTGAAGCAGAGGGTTTGCCCTTTGTGAAATTTGGTGATTCTGATCAGATGAAAGTTGGACAGTGGGTATTGGCTGTAGGGAATCCATTTGATTTGACTTCTACTGTTACTGCTGGGATTATCAGTGCCAAAGCTAGAAATATCGGAATTCTGAGAGATTTGGAGAATAACCTACAGATTGAATCTTTCCTTCAGACAGATGCAGTGGTGAACCCGGGTAACTCTGGTGGGGCCTTGGTTAATTTGGCAGGGGAACTGATCGGCATCAATACGGCGATAGCATCCAGGACTGGGACTTTCAATGGTTATGCTTTTGCCATACCATCATCCATCGTAAAGAAAGTAATGGATGATCTATTGGAGTTTGGTGCCGTACAAAGGGGACTTCTTGGTGTTCAAATAAGGGATGTCAGTCCCGAGCTGGAAGAATACCTGGGAGAAAAAATTGGAGTAAACCGTGGAGTTTACATCATGGAGGTAAATGAAGGCAGTGCTGGTGCAGAAGCCGGTCTTAAAAAAGGTGACGTTATTATTGGAGTAGATGGAGTTGAAACCTTCAATGTTGCCAAGCTTCAGGAAATGGTGGCCAGAAAAAGACCCGGTGATAAGGTAGAAGTCAAATTCCTGAGAGCCGGCAAAGAAATGACTGCCAGGGCAATCTTGAAAAATATTGCAGGTGACACCAAAATAGTCAGGAAAGAAGTGCCTAAGCAGGTTAGTTTCAGTGGTATTGTCTTTGAGGATGTCAAAGGAGATGTTAAAAATAGGCTCAAGCTTCAGGGTGGAGCGTCGATCATTTCTGTGGATAATGAAGCATGGAAGAAAGCAGGTGCCAAAGTAGGTTTCATCATTACCTCTGTCATTGGGCCTGAAGGTAGGTACAGGATTTCCAATGCCGAGGACATGTCCAATATCCTGAACAAAAGTAAAGGCGAAGAAGTGGTCATCCTTGGAGTTTATCCAAATGGACAGGAGTATTACTTTGAAGTAAAAATAGAGTAGTGTAATAAGTTGTTTTGTGTTTGATAGTAAAAAAGGTCGGCCCAGTTTGGGCCGGCCTTTTTTTATTTTCTCACCCAATCCTGTCTTTCTATCTTCCTATATTTTGAATATCTTGGATGAATTCTCAAAGAACACATGGATCCCATAAAAATCTCCACAGCTCAATTTGAAAACAGAAGCGGTGATAAAGCCTATAACCTTGCTGTTATAGATAAACTGGCTGGTCAGGCAGCGGCAGAAGGATCCCAGGTTATTACCTTTCACGAATGTTCCATTACAGGTTACACTTTTGCCAGGAAACTTTCCAAAGAGGAATTATTGGCAATATCCGAAAGGATTCCAGAGGGAGAAAGTGTGCAGGAATTGATCGCGATATTTTCAAATCCAATAGGAATGGATGATGACCAATTGAAAAACGGGTGTTCCATGATTATAGATCCATTTGGAGATATTTTGGAAGAGTGCAGAAGTTTTAAAGACTCCTTTGTTACCGCTACCCTCTACCCCAAGAAACTAACTGATGCAGGAGGTAGTCGGTATATCAAAGCAAGACGTCCAGAATTATATAAAGACATTATTGGCCAAAGTCACCAGCCCGAACAAAAGGTTGCCTGGTTAAAGTCCTGATTTAAAAATTTGAATAGTCTCAATTTAACCCAAGAACACCAACATGAAAAGTTTCCTTCTTTTTTCCATAGGATTGCTCCTCATTATCAATCCAGGCTGGACACAGACAGCGTCCATCAAAAAATCCCCTCCTCTGTCAGAAGCTGCCCCACAAAGTGTAGGCATTTCTTCCGAGCGATTGAAAAAACTCGATGCCATGCTGGAAGAAGCAGTGCAGAATAATGAAATACCGGGCTTGGTGGCCTTGGTGGCCAGAAACGGAAAAATTGTCTATCATGCAGCCAAGGGCAAAGCGGATGCCGGGGACGAAAAAGCCATGTCCAAAGATGCCATCTTCAGAATTGCCTCCCAGACAAAAGCCATTACCGCCACAGCTGTGATGATGCTTTGGGAAGAAGGTAAATTCAGATTGGATGACCCTATCTCTAATTGGATCCCGGAATTCAAAAACCCACAGGTCATTCAGAATTTCCGGTATGCAGATACTACTTATACTGCCCGGCCCGCCAATAAGGAAATAACCATCCGCCACCTGCTTACCCATACCTCAGGGTTGGGATATGGGGTGATTGACGGAGATGAGCGGATGAAGATGATTTACCAAAAAGCCGGTATCGTAGATCTTTACACCACCGAAAATGTCAGCATTGCTGAAAACATCAAAAAGCTGGCTGCCCTGCCGCTGCACCACAACCCGGGGGAGAAATACACCTATTCCGAAGGTTTGGATGTGTTGGGCTATTTGATAGAAATCGTCTCCGGAATGCCTTTTGATCAGTTTTTGAGAACAAGGCTTTTTGATCCTTTGGGTATGAATGATACCTGGTTTTACCTGCCCGATTCAAAGTCAAATAGGTTGGTCAAGGTTCAGCGTAAAGTGGATGGGAAATGGGAGAATTTTCCGGTCACTTTCTATGACCCTCAATATCCCATCACGGGAGCAAAGAAGTTCTTTTCGGGAGGAGCCGGACTTTCCAGTACAGCAAAGGACTATGCGATTTTCCTGCAAATGTACCTGAACGGTGGGGAACTTAACGGTGTAAGAATTCTTAGCCGTAAAACTATCGAATCGATGATGAAAAATCAGGTTGGGGACCTTTGGTCCGGGGCAAAGCATTATGGCTTGGCCTTTGGGGTAGTGACCGAAAAGGGTGTGGCTGAAGGAGGTATAGGAAGTGAGGGTACTTTTGACTGGGGAGGTTATTTCAACACGCAGTACTTTGCCGATCCGCAGGAAAAAGTCATTGGCATCCTGTTGAAGCAGACGAGTCAAACTTCCGGTGATCAGACAGGCTGGAAATTCAGGCAAATGGTGTTCATGCTATTGGATGATTAAGGGTAAGGGGCCGGAACTGGATTCAATAAAGGAAACCGGCCCTTGAGTATTGGGTCTTGTTTCTGTCCATTCTCTTAAACTCAATTGCTCACTGTCTGATCCTGTAATTTAAACTCAGATTGATCTGCCTGCGGACATTGAGGAAGTCTCCAACCGTGAGAAATCCTTCTCCTTCCAAAATATAGCGGTCTCTTCTGGAGTTGAAAATATCGGCGATATTTAGAACAAGCGTGCCCCGCCTTTTTAGGACCTCCTTACTGGCTGAAATATCCATAAAGAAGATTCCTTTTCTGATCCCTTGTGCTATCCGCTGCCTTCCCTGGTAATTGTTTCTTACCTGGGCGGTGATTCCGTTGCCAAAGCTGAACCTGGAATTCTGCCGGGCATTCCAAGAGTAGGTGGTGGCCGTAAAGCTGTTTTGTATATTGCTGCCATCTACAGCAGCATAGAAGAAATTCATGTTAAAGTCGATTTTCCACCAATTGAAAATCTGGTAATCCGTGGCAAATTCCAAACCGAAAGACTGTTCTCCCAGCAAATTCTCTGGCCGGATAGTAGCATTTCCTTCATTGTCCACTGTTCGGATCCGCTCGATTTTATCTGTCGTATTCCTATAAAAAACAGTGGAAAACAAGGTGCCTTTTTCGAAATATTTGATATGCCCCAATTCTATGGCATCAGTAAACTCAGGGTCAAGATCGGGATTTCCGCTAAAGAAATTCCTGGCATCTGAAAAGGTCATAAATGGACTGAGGTCATTGTAAAATGGTCTCCTGACCCTTCTGCTGTAGCTGAGCTGCATTCCATTTTCCTTATCGAAATTATAGGTCAGATGGGCACTGGGAAAAAGGTTGAGGTAATCCCTGGGGTTCACTTCATTGGTTTTGACCAAAGTGGTCTTGACATCCGTCCATTCAGCCCTCATTCCGCCCTGGTAACTCAGTTTTTTGGTTTTATTGCCAAGAATGCCGTACCAAGCATGAATGTTTTCCTGATAGAGAAATATGTTGTCCAGTCCAGGGATAGGATTGAAATTGCCCTGCTCATCCCGCTCTTTGACGACAAAATCATTTTCCATGTTTCGGAAGCTGCTCCGAAGCCCGGTTTCAAGTTTACCTTCCGAACCAATGGGTTTGGTATAGTCTACCTGGATCAGGTATTGCTTCTCAAATTCATCGTTTATGGAGGTCTGAAGTAGAGACCGGGAGGGAATAGGATTTCCTTCCGGCGAAAAAGTATTTTCGGTAAAAACCTGATCTGAATTTTCCCAATAATCCAGGTAAGTAAGTACGGTGGTCAGTTCATGTCCTTTTTGTTCAAATGACCTCTTGTAGGTAAGTAATACCTCAGAATTTGGTTCCTTCTCCTGTTCGTCCTGTCTTCTTAAAGAATAGCTTTGAAGATTTTCTGCGTCAAACAGGAAATCGTTGTACCTGATATCTGTGATCCTGTTGGCATCACTTCTTCTGAGGAGGTAAGAACCTGTTAAGACACTTTTTTCATTGAAATAATAGTCCAGTCCTGCTCTGACATTATTGTCTAATGTATATAACCTTCCATCGGTTTCCTGTTTGGAGATAAATAAGCTGTCCCCACCAAATGCTTCCTGGTACAAGGTGCCCTCCCTTAGGATCTTTCTTTTGGCCACACCGTAGTTAATGAACCAGTTGATTTTTTTGTGCCTGTAATTCAAGTTGGCAGACAGGCCCAGGTTGGTGGGATTACCGGCAATCACTTCAAAAGAGCCGTTAAAACCTTGATTACTTTCTTTTTTTAGGATGATGTTGATGACTCCGGCCATACCTTCTGCCTCATACCGGGCGGATGGATTGGTAATGATCTCCACCCTTTCCACCATACTCGCAGGCAATTGCTGTAAGCCTTGGCTACCTTTAAAACTCACCAGTCCTGAAGGTTTTCCGTCCACCAGAATCCTTACGTTATCTGAACCGCGGAGCCGGACATTTCCCTGAGAATCTACGGTCACTGAAGGCAGGTTCATCAGGATATCGGCAGTAGTCCTGCCTGCATTGGCGAGGTCTTCGCCTACATTGAAGATTCTTTTGTCCAGGGATAATTCCATCAAAGGCTTTTCACCCTGAATGATCACTTCGTCCAATTGGCTTAAGCCGCTGCTCAGCTCAATTATTCCAACATCTAAGGGGGAATTGTTTCTTGATAAAGTGAAAAGATCAGATTGGTAGGCTTCATAACCCATGAATTCTACTATAAAAAAGTATGAACCATAGGTCAGGGATATCTCAAATTTCCCATCAGCATCAGTGATGCTTCCTGCCAACATTTCCTTTTCCACATTGTACACCGTTACGGTGGCAAAAGGTAAAGCTGATTGAGAGTCTTTTTCTATTATAGTGCCTTTAATCAGTCCCTTTCCGGATTGTTGTGAAAAGACAGAACCGACCGTCATCGCAAAAATTAAGGTCAGTAGAATTTTTATACCCTTGGAATGGAAAATTTGGGAGTACGCAGATTTCACTTTGATGGGTGAGGCTTTATAGGTTCAGGTTAAGTTTAAGATTTTGAAGAATTTCTCTTCTTTATCTTAGTCCTACTTTTTCAGGTTTAACTTCTAACCTTAAGTTGGCTGATTTTTTCTGACTTGATTAAGTAGGATAAGTAATGTAGTAAAAATACCATGGTCTTTTTTGTCTTTTTTGACCAGTGGGTGTTTGGCGATTTTAGTTCCAAAAATTTCAAAATGTTTTTCAAATATCAGATTTTTTTATGAAATCATTTGCTTGCCGGCAAAATGTGTATTTGTGGTAAGAGAATGTTAAATTGATGCATGGAAAATTTCACCGACAATGCTCTCCGAATCCTACAAGAAAGATACCTTTGGAGGAAGGGAAATGGGGAAGAACTGGAGTCCCCGGAAGAAATGCTCCGGAGGGTGGCAAAGTATGTGGCTCAGGCGGAATTGAAATGGTCAGGGAAAGCAGAAGCGGAAAAGTGGGAAAGCTTCTTTTTTGACATGATGTCCACCTTGGTTTTTTTGCCCAATTCGCCTACCCTGATGAATGCGGGCCTTCCCAAGTCTCAATTGAGCGCTTGTTTTGTATTGCCAGTAAAAGATAACCTTTCTGGAATTTTTGATACCCTCAAGTTGGCGGCTTTGGTACATCAGAAGGGTGGGGGCACAGGTTTCAACTTTTCAAGGCTCCGGCCGGCAGGCGATCCTCTGGGTTCTCAAGGAGGGCATGCATCAGGACCAGTTTCTTTTATCAAGCTCTATGATTTTGCTACAGAACAGGTCAAGCAGGGAGGGAAACGCAGGGGAGCCAATATGGGGATACTGAATGTGGATCATCCCGATATTTTGGAATTCATCCGGCTTAAGGTTAACGGCAAAGCTTTGCAAAATTTCAATCTTTCGGTAGGAATTTTCGACCGTTTTATGGAAGCGGTGGCCGAGGGCAGGGATTGGCAACTCATTCATCCCAATTCTAGAAAAGTGGCCCAAACCTTACCAGCTAAAGAAGTTTGGGAAGCCATTTTGGAAGGGGCCTGGGAAAACGGAAACCCGGGCATGGTCTTTCTGGATACCATTCATGCAGCCAATCCCTTGTCTAAAATTGGAAGGATTTGGGCGACCAATCCCTGCGGAGAAGTTCCCATGTTGGATTACGAATCCTGTAACCTGGGATCGGTCAATTTGTCCAGATTCGTCAGCAATGGGAAGGTGGATTACCAAAAACTGAAAGAGACCGTCAGAACTGGAATCCGGTTTTTGGATAACGTCATTGAAGTCAACCATTATCCCACCATTAAAATAGAGAAAGCAACCCTTTCTAACAGGAAAATCGGATTAGGGGTGATGGGTTGGGCGGAGATGTTGTTGCGGCTTCAGATTCCATACGATACAGAGGAAGCTGTCCATCTTGGGGATCAGGTCATGTCCTTTATCTGCCGTGTAAGTCAGGAAGCTTCCCATGAATTGGCATTGGAAAGGGGCTGTTTTCCCAACTGGGAGGTCAGTGCCTTCAATCCCCAAAAGGTTATGCGGAATGCTACAGTCAACAGTATTGCCCCGACAGGTACGATTTCAATTTTGGCGGATACCTCTTCTTCTATTGAGCCCCTATTCGCACTGGCTTTTCAAAGGAAAAAAGTTTTGAATTCAGGGTCTTTGACTACAGAAGTGCATCCATTGTTTAAAAAAGCAGTGGAGGAAGGGGGATTCCCTGTTCAGGAAATTCTGGCCGAAGTCAGGGCAAGCGGTAGATGCGGCCATATTGCGGATTTGCCTTATCAGCTGAGATCTGTTTTCAAAACTGCCCTGGAGATTCAGCCTGAATGGCACCTTAAGCATCAGTTGATCTTCCAAAAACATACCGACAATGCCGTGTCAAAAACTGTTAATCTACCGGAAACGGCTTCCCCCAAAGATATTGGAAGGATTTATTGTGAAGCTTGGAAAAATAAGGCCAAGGGAATTACAGTTTTCAGGAACAATTCCGGAAATGAGCAGGTAATCTATCAGGGAATAGGCAAGTCCTGCAAAGTTTGAAATTAAAATCTCCGAAAAAATCGGATCCTCTTAAGGATTACAAAAATCACAGTACATGGGATCCTCCGTTTGTTTTTCATTTGGAAAAGGAATTTCTTTTTGAAATGAACAGGCAGCACAAATCATCAGATGGCTTAATACCGACCGTGTGGGCCTTCCACAGTGGGCACATGGTAGTCCTTGTATTCTTTCTGTCACGCTAAAGCCAGGAGTCTGACAGTTTGGACAGTTATTGAGCGCTTTTTGAGCCAACTTATCACTCAGCTTCTCAATGAATGTCATCCTCATAGGATTATGCATAGCCCGCATATCCGTTTCTACATAAACATCTCCAAATGCTGTTTTCAATGCTTTGAAATGACGCAAAAGTGTATCGGCAGTATGTATCCCTTTGTATATCGGAGCTTTGGCCTCTTTATGGGGGCGAAGAATGAGTGCATGTTCCGGGAAACCTGTTCTTTCCGCAAATCTTAACAAATCCTCTTCTGAAGAAACTTGTAAACCATCGAAGTTGGTTTCGGTCGTCAATTCCCTGACCAGGATTTCAAGCCCATGCCTTTGGTCAATCAACAGGATGATTTCCTCATGACCAGCTATAAAGGGAAAGTAAGGATGCGGGCCAAATGAACCCTCCGTAGCCACTCCCAGGTCGATATTTGCCTCCCTCATACCTACCTGGCATTTTTCTCTTACGGTAGCCAAAGCATCTTTTTTCCTTTCAATTTCCCCGCTGAATGTACCCAGGCTGTCAGTATCAAATTCAGAAGAGAGGACACAACTCACCCCCAATAACCTTTCAAGTACAGGTGCAATGGCATGGTGTTTTTCGTGTTTGGTGGTGATGATCAATTGTCGACCATGAAAGATTGACTGCATATTTCAAACGGCTTAATTTTATTTAGAAAAAATCTAAATAAATATTGACTGGTATTTTTTTCCAGATTAAGTTTGTGCTGTAATTTTAAATCAATCTAAATAAAAACGCAAATTTGGTATGAGGTTCATCTTTACATCTTGTCTTCTTTTACTGTTGGTAAGTTTCCAGGTACAGGCTCAGAAGAATACTTTGAGGGGGGTTATTGTGGATGAAAAACAACAGCCTGTAGTAGGTGCTTCTGTTTATTTACAAGGTACAGTGAGGGGAGTTCAGACGGATGCTTCGGGTAATTTTATACTAAGGGATTTTCCAAAGGGAAATTATATTTTGCGTGTAAGTATGATAGGGTTCAAAGATGCTTCTATTACTTTTTCCATAGAGGAAAGAGAAACCAAGGAGATGAATTTGGTGATGGAGGAGGATTTGTTATTGTTGGATGCCTTTGAATTTTCTGTGAGCAGGGGGATTATGGGTCAGGAAAAAATGCCAGAGGTGGATAATTTCCGAATCAATGCCGCCCGAAAGAACGAGGTGATAAGGGTAGGTGAAATTAATGCCAACCTTGCCATGAATAATAGCAGGCAGATTTTTGGACGTACACCAGGAATTTCTATCTGGGAAAATGACGGTTCAGGTATCCAGTTGGGCGTTGCTTCCAGAGGATTGAGCCCTAACCGGTCCTGGGAATTCAATGTTAGAATGAACGGCTATGATGTTACTCCAGATCCAATGGGTTATCCTGAAGCTTACTTTACCCCTCCAATGGAAGTAGTCGAGCAGATTGAAATTGTAAGAGGTGCTTCCTCGCTTCAATATGGTCCTCAGTTTGGCGGTTTGATGAATTTTGTCATGAGAAAGCCGGATAAATCCACCAGATTTACTTTCGAAACTTTGAATACGGTAGGTAATAATGGGCTTTTTAGTACTTTCAACTATTTAGGGGGTACTGAAGGTAAGTGGAACTATACCGCATACTATCAGAAAAGGATTGGTAATGGCTGGAGAGAAAATGGTTATTTCAATACTGACCACGCTCACGTGGAAGTCAATTATGCAGCCAATAATAGACTGAAATTAGGTTTGGAAATGACTTACATGACCATGGAAAGCCAACAGCCCGGAGGACTCACAGATGAGCAGTTTGCACAGGACGCAAGACAAAGCACCAGA
This sequence comes from Cecembia calidifontis, assembly GCF_004216715.1. Classification (NCBI taxonomy): domain Bacteria; kingdom Pseudomonadati; phylum Bacteroidota; class Cytophagia; order Cytophagales; family Cyclobacteriaceae; genus Cecembia; species Cecembia calidifontis. The sequence goes on along the minus strand of NZ_SGXG01000001.1, from coordinate 4,868,179 downwards.
GGAAGAAACTGGTTCAGTACGCCTTGGTTTGTCCCGGCACTTACAGCGGAGTATATTGTTTCAGAAAACACCAAATTGAGCTGGAAGGCTTATGGGACATTTGCTGAAAGAAGTTCAGTAGGATTTATGAGACCGATCAATCAGGAAGACGATCTGGGCAGCCGTCAATTGGACAGGGATTTTTATACCACCTATGGTTCTGAATTGAGAATGATTACCGATTACCAGCTTTTTGGTAAAAAACAGACTTTGGCATCAGGTTTACGCTATTTCAATGGAGTAATTGACCGTAAACAAAACGGACAAGGAGATGCAGGTACAAGAATGAATTTTGATTTGATAGAAGGGGGTGTGTACAATAGGGACCTGGATTTCACCAATATCAATTATGCAGCCTTTGCTGAAAATATTTTCAGGTTTTCGGATAAGTTTTTAGCCACTGCCGGTGTCCGTTTAGAAAGCATTTTTTCCAATATGGAGGGCAGATTCAATATCGTCAATGGACAGGAAGTATTGCTCAGTCCACAGTCGAGAACCAGAAATTTTCTACTCTTTGGTGTAGGGTCTGAATATAAGCTTACAAAAAGCACAGAATTCTATACCAATTTCTCACAAGCGTACAGGCCGGTATTGATTTCCGATCTTACCCCACCTGCGACTACCGATATCATTGATGAAAATCTGCAGGACTCCAGGGGGTACAATTTTGATTTTGGATACAGAGGAAGTTTAGGCAGTTACCTGAAATTTGATGCCAGCTATTTCTACCTCAAATATGCAGACCGAATTGGTACCATTGCGCAATTGAATCCCAATGGATCCATCAATCAGTTCAGGACTAATTTGGGCAATTCGGTAAGCCAAGGCTTTGAAGGATATGTGGAATTTGATCCGATAACCGCTTTTATGAAAAGCTCCAGATTCGGATATGTCCACCTGTTTGCTTCTCTTGCTCTTGTTGATGCCCGCTATGGGGATTTTATGACTACGACGGTTGTAGATGGGGAAATCAGGCAGGGTAACCTCAAAGGAAATAGAGTGGAAAATGCCCCAAGAAAAATCAACCGCTATGGTGTAACTTATCAGTTGAAAAACTTCTCGGTCACCTGGCAGTTGAGCGATATTGGAGAAGCTTTTGCGGATGCCTCCAATACCGTGGCGCCCAATGCCGCCGCCACTGTTGGTCTCATCCCGGCTTATCAGGTGCAGGACCTCTCAGGAAGTGCCATTTTTGCAAAAAGGTATATTTTCAAAGCAGGTATCAACAACCTGACGGATCAAATGTACTTTACCAGAAGGGCAGGAGGTTATCCAGGACCTGGCATCATGCCAGCTGATGGCAGGACTTTTTACCTAACATTTGGTTTGAAACTCTGATAAGTATCGGATAAATTGACAAAAAAGCTGCATTAAATCCCAGGCAGCTTTTTTGTGGATAAATTGTGGTTATCCTTGGTTTTTGTGTGGAAAATTTGTGGGTAAATATAATTTGCTTAAATTTTTGTTTTTCAGCTATTTAAATGCTATTTATGATCATATCAAGTAAGAGATAAAAGGCCGGAAGTAGAATTCCGGGCAAGGATTGAAAACCTGAAATGTGATTGTGAAGGGGCTGGAGATAAATTCGATAGTCTGAGAAGGGTAACACCGCAGAAACATTGACATCAAGCTTGAGATTCGAAAGGATTGAAAAGTCAAGGTTTGAAAATCTAAAGCCATGAATCCGGGCAACTGGGGGAAAGTCAAAATAACTGTAGCTTGGCATAGTTTGAGGGTCAAGGCTTTCAAATTACGAAGCGGGAATAATCTGAGAAGGTTGTTCCCGCTTTTGTTTTTAAAAGAATCATCGAATTTTACCCTTACCTAGACTGCAACTATCCGCTGCCCATCTTTTCGACAAAAAAAGGAGGCTGATCCTATTTAGGAGACAGCCTCTTTTTTGGTTTGATTTGGGTGTTAAACAACTTCGTTGTTGAGTAATATGGCATCCAGATCTTCTCCCGGAAGGGCAATGATTGCTTCTCTTTCTTCATCCCACTCAATTTTTCTTCCAATTTTATAGGACAAGCCTCCCATATGTGCTGTGATGGCCTCTTCAAAACCTTCCTGAATGCCACAGCTTGGATCTCCTCCATTTCGGATACAACTCAGCCATTCCCTGATGTGCAGGAAGGTGGAGTCCACCCTTTTTCCATCCCTGTAAGTCCAGAGCAGCCCTTTGTCTGCAAAGTATTTGGCAGTGGCAGAGGTTACCGCATCCACTCCGTTGGCACTTGGATCATACTGGTAGATTGGAACCTTTGGATCAATCCTACCTTCCTTGATCAGTTCCCTGTATTTGGTTGATCGGGGATCTGCATAAATTGTCAGCGTATTACCCAGTTCCATGGAGGCGTCATGCCCCATCAGTAGGGTGCCTCTGTCAAACTGATTTCCCAAGGTAGCACTGTACACCAGTGTCATGCCTTTTTCCTTTCCTGCTTCCTGACTGCCGCCGGAAGTAAAGTCCGGGAATTCCATATTGATGTGCATGACATCCGGTACATTCCTGCCATCTCTATGGGTATAGATTCCCCCAGAGGCGGATACATATTTTGGAATACCCATTTTCAAAATGCAGTTGATTCTGTCATAATCATGGGTCAACAGATCTCCCGATAAACCTGAGCCATAAGCCCACCATTTTCTCCATCGGAAGAAATGCTCAGCGTTGAAAGGAATTTGTGGTGCAGTGCCCAAAAATTCATTCCAGTCTATGGTAGATGTGGAAGCATCGGGATGTATTTCATATTGCCAAGCGCCATTGTCATCATTCCTGTTAGTTGTGGTCATAATCAGGGAAATATGTCCTAAGGTATTTTTGGCTATGGCATCCATGGCAGTAAGGAAACTCTGGGTCTGCCTGTGCTGATGCCCAACAGCGAAAACCACTCCCGGATTTTTTCTCACGGCATCTCTCAATTCGTAAGTTTCCTGTATAGTATGGGTCATCGGTTTTTCCAAATAAACATGGACTCCTGCTTCTACCGCTACTTTGGCCATGGGGGCATGCCAGTGATCCGGAGTCGAAATGATGACAGCGTCCACTTCACCGCTGTTGATTAAGTCCAGATGGCTCTTGTACCTTTTGCAGGTATTGCCGTTGCTGTTAAATGAGCGAAGTGCTTTTTCCGCCCTGACATCAAAGATGTCGCAAATGGCCGTGAGCTTTACATTGAGGTTTTCCTGGGCTTTGAAATCCTCCAACCTTTTGTCATTGGGGTTTTCGGCTGAAGACTTGGCCATATCTTCCAACCACTCCTGGGTGGCAAAGCCCAATGAGCGCATCAATTGTTCTCCCCTGATGCCGAAGCCAATAAGCCCTACACGCAAGGGCTCACCGCTCATCGGACCCGAATCAGGTGGAGGGGTGGCTTTGATATTGAGTTTTTCAAGCAAAAACTCCCTTTCCAGTTTAGCTTTTTCGGTATTGCTAAGGCCGGCATACCAAACAGCCCCTAAAATCGGAACTCCTGCAAGGCTTTTGAGCAAATCCCTTCTCGAAAATCCTTTGAATAATTTTTTATCGTTTGACATGGTTGCAGTGGTTTAAGGAGTGGAAGTTTGTACCTGTTTTTTTACAAATAGCCTTTCCAGACCAAAATGGGTGGAAGTAGGGAAAAGAAAAATCACCATCAAAGCAGCAGCCTCAATCAGGTTTTTGTTGACGATCCAATAGCTGCCTTCAGTGATGCCCTGGGGATATCCCGGAAAGGGAGGATGGGCGAAATAGTATAACAGCAATAAGCCTATGCCTATGATGCTGGCCAGTTTGGTTTTGAAACCAATCACCAATGCTACTCCTACCAGGAGAAGTGCTGCAATATTCATGGTGTCCACAATTGAAATCATGGATTCGCCGGCAAGCCACTGAAAGAAAGATTTCATGTAAGTGGCGCTCAGTAGATACCCCTTGGCAGTCCAATAAGGGCTGTAAAGTTTGATTACACCTTCATAGAGAAAGTGCCAGCCTACAAACAAGCGCATCAATACCAATGCGCTAGTCTGGGCGGTGGAAAGTTTTATGGTCTGGGACATATCCTAATAGTTTGAATGAACAGACGATGTTAGGGTCTTTTGTCCTAAAAAATCATGATCTAAGTCAGTTAATAGCCTGATAATTGATTGTAATTCAGGAAATCAGTAGCTCATTTCATCTAATTTCACTTTTCCTCTGTAAGTCCAATAAATGATAATGGTGTAAGAAGTTACAAACGGCAATCCAAATGCCGCCAAAATTGCCATTGTCCTTAAGGTGTATGGAGAAGAGGAAGCATTGTAGATGTCCAGGTTAAACCCCGGATCAAGGTTGGAAATCATCATGTTGGGGAAAATTCCCAAAGCAAACAACATGACCACAGCGGCAATCATACTTGCAGAAGAAATAAATGTCCAGCCATAACTACCCTTGTGAAGGGTCCTGGGAATGTTGGCAATAGCTAAGATGTTCAGGGCTACCACAGTCCAGGCAAAGATGGAAATCAGGACTTCATGTTTTTCTATCAATGCGTGTTTATTACCAGGCAAATCAATCATTCCAAAGGAAAAATTTGCGATCATTTCCGGTTTGAGGTATAATGTCAACAATGAAAAGACAACGAAAAGCGGCACAAATATCCAGTATGCCACTTTGATCCATTTTTGGACCTGCAATTGAAGCTCTCCCTCGGTTTTCATATTCAGATAGATGGCTCCGTGAAGTGCAAACATGCTTAAAGCAAAAATTCCCGCGGTAAGCGCATAAGGGTTCAGCAGATCAAAGACATTTCCCTGGTATTCCATGTCATCTCCAATGGCAAAACCCATGACCACATTTCCTATGGCCAACCCAAATAACAAAGCTGCAAGAATGGATCCTATTGAAAAACCCTTGTCCCAAAAACTTCTCCACCTGGTACTTTTTTCCTTGCTCCGGAATTCTATCGATACTGCCCTGAAAATCAAGGCAATCAATAAAAGCATAAAGGGCAAGTAAAAGCTGGAAAAAGCAGTGGCATAAACATTAGGAAAAGCTGCAAAAAGAGCACCTCCGGCCGTGATCAACCAAACTTCATTGCCATCCCAAACGGGCCCTATAGAATTCATTAAAATTCTTCTATTGTAATCACCTTTTGAGAAAAGGTGTAAAATTCCTACGCCTAAGTCAAATCCATCCAAAATTGCGTAGCCAATTAATAAAACCCCTACAAGAATATACCAGATAATATTATAGTCCATGGTGATTAATTCGTTTTGATGACATCCATTTTTTCCGATCTTTTTTTGAATCCGGCCTCAATAACCTGCAAATGATCTGGGCCATGCTTGATTTCCCTGTCCAAGACATAAAGCCAGACAAAGAACAAGAGGGTATAGACGATCATGAACAGGACCAGTGATATCATTACTTCTTCTGAGGTGATGGATTTCGATATCCCTTCACTGGTACGCAACAGCCCCTGAACTATCCAAGGCTGCCTGCCTCTTTCTGCAGATATCCATCCAAGCTGATTGGCTATCACAGGAAGAGCTACTGCGGGTAAATAGAGCTTCAAAAGCCAGGTCATCTCAAATAATTTCCCCCTCCATAGCATAAAAAGACTGAAAAGCGTCAGGGCAATAAAAAACATCCCCAATGCCACCATCAGATGGTAACTTTGAAACACTCCTTTTACAGGGGGCCAATCTTCTTTTGGGAACTCCTTTAAACCTTTAACTTCTCCTTCAAAGGTTCCGTGTACAAGGTAGCTTAACATCCCAGGGATAGCTAAACCGGTAGTCTCCTGAGTGACAGGATCGGTCCAGCCAATTATGTAAAGAGGGGCATTTTTTTGGGTTTCGTAAAGGCCTTCAAAAGCAGCCAATTTAGCCGGTTGGTATTTTTCAACCACCTGGGCATGGGTATGTCCTATCAGTGGTTGCGCCAAAGAGCCCATCGCAGCCACCATAAGCGCTATGGAAAAGGATATTTTGGCAAATTCAAGGTGTTTCTTTTTCAAAATGTAATAAGCTCCCACACTCATCACCAAAAATGCGCCCTGAATAAATGCGCCTACAATTACATGACTGAACCTTACCATGGCAGATGGGTTGAATACCATCTCCCAAAAATCTGTAATGACAGCCCTTCTGATTCCGAAGTCTTCCACAATTTCGAAAGCAACGGGTGTTTGCTGCCAACTATTGGCTACTACAATCCAAAAACCTGACAGGATAGAACCCAGTGCGACCATAATGGTAGCGAAAAGGTGCATGCCAGGTTTGACGCGGTTCCATCCAAAGAGCAGGATGGCCAAAAAACCTGATTCCAGGAAGAAGGCAAAAATCCCCTCAGCTGCCAAAGGAGACCCGAAAATATCCCCTACAAATCTTGAATAGGTGGCCCAGTTGGTTCCAAATTCAAATTCCATGACAATTCCGGATGCAACTCCTACAGCAAAGTTGGCCGCAAATATTTTGATCCAGAACCGGGTAATTTTCTCATAAATTGCCTTACGGGTAATCAGGTACAAGGATTCGAAAATGACCAAGAGCAATCCCATGCCTATGCTAAAAGGCGGGAAAATATAATGGAACATGATCGTGAAAGCGAATTGTATCCGCGAGAGGGTTTCTACATCCCAATTCATAAGCTTTTGCCTTTTGAAGGTTTTCGGTATAAAAAGAAAGCCGATCCAATAAAGATCAAGCCTGTTAAAATTTTAAGTATTTTGGGTGTATGAAAACTGTAAATATGTTCGGGTAAGAATGGTAGTCTGGCAGTTATCCTGTACATAAGCATTAGGATCAAACCTATCAGAAAAAGCCACTGTACAGAATTTTTTTTCATTTTTTCCGTTTTTTGAAACTGTTTTCGGAATTTATGATTTAAAATTACGGGGCTTGTTTTAATAAAAACGTGATGTAAATCACGCTTTCAATTATCATATGAAGGGAACAGATAGGGATATCGAAAAATTGATCAGTGAAAAATTTCCTCATTTTGAGGAAAAACTGGTCAAAGCAATAGCTGAGGAGGGTGTTTTGGTCAATTTTCCTGTCGATGAGTTGATCATGGATATCGGCCAGAAAGTGGAACAAATACCCTTGATCGTAGATGGAATTGTCAAAGTTTTCCGTGAAGATGAAGATGACAATGAAATATTTTTGTACTATCTGAATGCCGGAGAGGCTTGTGCCATTACCATGATCTGTTCTGCCAGGGAAGGGTACTCCAAGATCAAAGCCATTCCTATGGAAGATACAAGAGCCGTGGTTTTGCCGATCAGTAAGCTGGATGAATGGATGCCCAAATTCCAGTCCTGGTACTTTTTTGTAATGGACAGCTATCAGGATAGGTTTGAGGAATTATTGAAAGTAGTGGATGCCATCGCTTTCCGTCAAATGGATGATCGTCTCATTGAGTACCTGGACAAAACTGCCAAGGCCAGTCAGTCCACAATTATCAAGGAAACACAAAGTCAAATTGCCCTTGAGTTAAACTCAAGCAGGGAGGTGATCGGCAGATTGCTGAAAAAGTTGGAACAACAGGGTATTGTCAAGGTGAAAAGAAATCAGATTGAGTTGATCAAATAAAAAAAAAGCGGGTAATCCCGCTTTTTTTTATAATTCCTTTTTAGCCAAATAGAAGTCAATCATCTCATAATCACTTGCTTCTCTTTCCTGCATTTCGGCTACAGTTTTTGGTGGAGGAACGATTACTTTTTCGCCGGGGGTCCAGTTCAATGGAAGGGCTACTTTGTGTTTGTCAGCTGTTTGTAATGCAATCAAAACTCTTTTTATTTCATCCATGTTTCTGCCCACATTCAAAGGATAGTACATGATCAGTCTGATTTTGCCATTTGGATCAATGAAAAACACTGCCCTTACTGCTGCTGTTTCGCTTTCACCTGGCTGAAGCATCCCGTAAAGCTTGGAAACTCTCATGTCAATGTCCGCAACGATCGGGAACTCAAATAGTACACCTGTATTTTTCTTCACATTATTGACCCAAGCAATGTGGGCATGAATGGAGTCAATACTTAAACCCACCAATTTGGTGTTGTGCTCGTCAAAAAACTTCTGATCCAGTGCAAACCCACTCATTTCTGTAGTACATACAGGGGTAAAGTCTGCAGGGTGAGAGAAGAAGATGGTCCAGCTGCCTTTTATATATTCAGAAAACTGCATAGGACCAGTCGTAGTCATCGCTTTGAAATCGGGAGCCTGGTCACCAATTCTTGGCATGGAGATTATTTCTTGTTCACTCATAACTTTATTGATTTTATGGTTATCGTATAATTTTTAATACTTCAAATTTCGGTATAACCTATCGCTTGATATGAGACCCAGATCACTATGGGAAGACAAATCCTATAGAAAAAATCTATCGGCAATCGGTTTTATAAATTTACTCAATTTCCTCCAAAATTGCCATAACCAGCTTGGCAGAATTGATCGATGCTGGCTCCACAAATTGGTTGAAATTGACACGGGCATTGTTATTGGCATTGTCACTGCAGCTTCGAATAACAATAAATGGTATATTCAGTGTTTGGCAGAGATGGGCTACTGCTGCTCCTTCCATTTCCGTAGCGAGGGCATCAAATTCCTTGAATAACCACAGGGCTTTTTCATTGCTGCTGACAAACATGTCACCAGTGGCGATTACTCCTGCAAAAACTTTGGGCTGTCTTTCTGCAATAGGGACAAAATCTACTTTTTCGGCCGCTTGGATACTTTTTGCCAAGAGTTTTTCATCAGCCTCTACAAAGAGATTTGTCAAATGTCCTCCTGTGAGTTTTCGGTAGGGAGTCACAGAAAAGCCCAAAGAATCAAACTTTCCGAAATCATGCTGCATAAGTTTTTCACCAATAACCAAATCTCCGGGCAGGGACTCTGGATGCAATCCTCCTGCCACCCCGGTGAAGATGAGGGCGCTGAGCTTGAAATTTTGGGTGAGCACTGCAGTGCTGTAGGAAGCATTGACTTTACCAACCCCTGCTTTGAGAACGACTACTTTTTGGCCTTGGAGTTTACCCGTATAAAAATCAATTCCTCCCCGGTGTAGCTTTTTCGGTTTTTTCATGTTCTCCAAAAGGATAGCGATTTCCTGATCCAAAGCCCCCATAATGGCTATTTTTTGGGCTTGGGTGCTTAGGTGAACAAGCAGGAAGAAAGATAGCAATAGGATTTTTTTCATTGCCAAAGGAAGAATAAGGACAGTAGGGATATGATGATTAAGATAGGGTTGATCTCTTTTGATTTGCCGCTTAGGAGTTTTAGGACAGTCCAGCTCACAAAACCGAAGGAGATTCCGGTAGATAAGCTGTAGGTAAACGGAATCAAAACCATGGTCAAAAATGCAGGGATCGCTTCGTCTGACTTTTTCCAATCAATCATGGCTGCGGGCATGATCATAAAAGAACCTACCAGCACCAAAGCGATTGAACTTGCTATGGATGGGATAATAGACAACAGGGGAGAAAGAAACATGAATGGAAGAAATAATAAACCTGCCGTAATGGCTGTTTTTCCTGTCCTTCCTCCTGCTTCTATGCCCACAGCAGACTCTATAAATGCCGTACCCGAACTACTGCCTACCAAACCTGCAAATAAGGTGGCAAAAGCATCTGTCAGTAAAGATTTCCGCATATTTCGGGGTGTTCCATCTGGGTCCTTAAGTCCGGAAGCCTCCGCTAAGCCCACAAAGGTAGATATGCCGTCAAACAAAATCGTAAAAGTAAAGACAAAGATCACAGAGAGATAAGAAAACCTCAGAGATCCCAGGATATCAGCTTTACCCACCAGGCTGAAATCGGGCCAGGAAAATGCCCCCTCGTAGTTTACCAAAGTGGGTACTCCAAAATTAATGGCTGAGGCATCGCCCCACCACCTTCCAATGGGCCAGGCCAAGAGCGTGGTGAACAAAATCCCATAAATGATAGCGCCGCTGACTTTTCTTACAATCAATGCACCGGTCACAAATAAACCCAAGAGGAAGGTTAAACTGATGGGATTTTGGAGGGAGGCCACACTTACCAACGTTTCAGGATTGTCCACGATGAAATGGGCATTTTGAAAGCCAATGAAACAAATAAAGAGCCCGATTCCTGCCGCTACGGCATGACGGATTGCATGAGGAATCGCTGCGATGATTTTCTCCCGTGTTTTGAATGCGGACAACAAAAGAAAAATGATACCGGACCAAAAGACCGCTCCCAATGCTTCCCCGTAGCTGAGTCCGTAACCTTTTACCGCTATATAGGCAAAAAAAGCATTGATGCCCATTCCCGGAGCCACCACTATGGGGTTTTTTGCATACAGTCCCATCATCAAGCTTCCGAATGCGGAAACCAAGACTGTGGCAGTCAAAACAGCAGAAAAAGGCATTTCTGCGGCTGAAAGTATGGCCGGATTAACGATAATAATGTAAAATGAAGCAAGAAATGTACTGATCCCCGCAAGGATTTCAGTTTTGAGCGACTGTTGGGAATTTTCCATTTTTTCTGGGTCAGGGGAAAAAGGTGATTTCCTGATTAATATTTTTCAGCAGTCCATTGTGTCTAAGAAGGGCTGAGAGGCCTTTCTACTGGCGTAATGGGTAATTTACTTTTTTTGACCTTTTTGGCCAAGGTGAGTATGACCACGGTAATAATGATGACGAAAGTGCCCAACCAATCCATGAACGTGAACTGAAGATTTAACCAAATCACCGCGGTTAGGGCAGCGGAAAGTGGCTCAACCGAGCAAAGCAAACTGGCTGTTTGTGCGCCGATGAAATTCAGGGAAGCAAGGAAAATGGAAAAAGAAATGACTGTGCCAAACAGGATGATGTAAGAAAAAGCTGCCCATGTCCCCAAATCCCAAAGCCCTGAACTTTCCCAAGGATTGGTGTAAATGGAAAACGAAATCCCTCCAATCAACATTCCCCACCCTGTGACAGTCGGAGCGGAATACCTTCTCAGCAATTGAACTGGCTGAATGGTGTAGAAAGCCAAAGCAATAGCAGACAGAATACCCCAAAATACTGCTGCTTCAGAGATGACCAAACTGTCCCAAGTTCCATGGGTAACCAAGAGGAAAGTGCCTGTCAACGCCAAAATCAAGGCCAGGTATTCCATGAAAATGGGCCATCGCCTGTTTTTGACGGCATAAAATGCCACTACAAACACGGGGCCTATGTACTGCAAAACTGTTGCCGTAGCCGCATTGGATAGGCTGATGCTGTAAAAGTAGGTAAACTGAACGGCTACCATCCCTAAAATACCAAAAAGCAGGACCTGAACCGCATCCTGAGGCTTTCTCCAGATTTTCCATACATCTGAATTTTTCCTGACGATGGCAAAAGTTACAAGGATTAATCCAGCAATTAACATCCTCCAGGATACCAACCAGGCAGGATCTACATTTCTTTGTTCAAATAAAAATTGGGCACAGGTACCGGAGATACCCCAGAATATGGCAGCAGACAGGGCCATGATAAAGCCGGAAATGATCTGACGGTCTGTAGCAGAAGACATAGGTTAGGTTGGAGAAAGATTTTGCAAATAAAGCGCATTTTTGGGAATAAGTTTGCCCAGCCACCTGTATAAAATTTTATGCTTATCGGATAAATGCGGGTTTTGTTTTTTACATTTAAGCTAAACCACGCTGCCTTTTATCTATGAAGATTTCTATGAAATTCAATTGGGTGCTAACCTTGTTGATTTTGATCTTGGCCTGTAGCCCCAAACCCTCTGAAACGATAGTCTCCAAAAGACCCAATATTATTTTTATCATGTCAGATGATCATGCCTATCAGGCGATATCTGCTTATGATAAGCGATTGATCCAAACGCCAAACATCGACAGACTGGCCAGCATGGGCATGTTGTTTACCAATGCCAGTGTGACCAATTCGATCTGTGCCCCATCCCGGGCTACCATACTTACAGGTAAGCATTCCCACCTCAACGGTAAAGTGGATAACCATTTCCATTTTGATACTACGAATATCACCTTTCCACAAATTCTCCAACAGGCCGGTTACCAGACAGCCATGTTCGGAAAATTACATTTTGGCAACAATCCCAAGGGCTTTGACCAGTTTAAAATCCTTCCCGGCCAAGGGGCCTATTACAATCCTGAATTCATTACCAAGTATGAAGGCAATATTACTGTCAATGGTTACGTGACAGACATTATCACCGATATGACCTTGTATTGGTTGGGAAATGAGCGCAAAGAAGACCAGCCATTCTTATTGATGTACCTGCATAAGGCTCCTCATAGGTCTTGGTTGATGGCGGAAAGGCATTTGGAGGAATTTACCAACCGGACCTTTCCAGAGCCTGCCACGCTCTTTGATGATTATAGTGGTAGGACTTCCCCGGCAGCAGAAGCTGAAATGAATATCCTGAAGCACATGAGCTGGGCGGGGGACCATAAGGTTTTTCCTGAATTGATGGATGAATTGGGGATTCCAGAAATTGGCTTTGATAAGCCCAGGTATGAATTTGAATACAGCCGGTTTGATGCTTCACAAATGGAGAATTTCAGGAGAGCTTATGGCAAAGTAAATGAAGCTTTTGCCAAGGTTTATCCTAGCATGACAGATGAGGAGAAAATGCGCTGGAAATACCAACGCTACATGCAGGATTATCTGGGAACCATACAGGCGGTAGATGAAAATATGGGCCGCTTGTTAGATTATTTAGAAGCCAATGGCCTGATGGAAAATACCATCATCGTGTATACCTCGGACCAAGGTTTTTATTTGGGAGAGCATGGTTGGTACGACAAGCGATTTATTTATGATGAGTCCTTTAAGACACCTCTCCTGATATCCTGGCCAGGAAAAGTAAAAGCAGGTTCCCGATCAGATGAATTGGTTCAGAATCTTGATTTTGCCCAAACATTCCTGGAGGCTGCAGGTATCCAAGCTCCCTCGGACATGCAGGGAGAGAGCCTGATTCCTATTCTCACAGGGCAGAATGATAAATGGACTCGGGATGCAGTATATTACCATTATTATGAGTACCCAGCCGAACACATGGTCAATAGGCACTATGCCATCGTGACCAAAGATTACAAATTGGTGCATTATTATTACGTGGAAGATCAGTGGGAATTATTGGATAGAAATAAGGATCCCCTGGAGTTAAAAAATTTTTATGATGATCCGGCCTATGTAGAAATCAAAGCAGATCTTCACCGAAGACTTGCGGCACTTAGGGAAAAATACCAGGACAATACCGCTATCTCTCAGCGCTATATCGATGAATTTATGAAAGATGCCCTGGATGGGAAAGTATTTGGGGTAAGTAAAGAAAAGGCCTATGAGATTATGCAGAGGCGGGAAAGGGGGACCGAGCGTTAAAAATTAGTCCAGTTGACTAATTTAGCGAGGGGCCAGGATGTAGGGTGGGAATGTGAATAAGAGCCAAGTAAAAAGGCAAAAGTAAAAAGGGGGGGGTCGAAAGTCGGATTTCGGAACTTTGAAGTCGGATTTTAAACCATTAGGAAGTTCAGAAATTAAGGGTTTCATTAAGAAGATGGATTTCGAAAGTGGGATGTCGAAGGTCGGATTTGGGAACACAAAAACGGGTAAAGGCCTGAAGGGCCGATCTGTGTTAGCCCGGGGAAAACCCCTGTGTAAAAAGATCAAAGCCTAAAAATGTATCGTAATAGATTCCTGAAGATTTAATCCTCACCACCTATCCAGTCCAAGTAATTTCCTGCCCAAAGGTGATAAAACAGCTGTTTCATATCTGGTCTGTTCCCAGTTTCTTGGATCTCCCGGAAATGCATATCCTGTAGGGGCTGTACGGTTTTTCCAGGAATTGATGCGCCATTCTCTAAGAAGATCATTCTCCTCCTCAGCGGGCACCATCGAGATATACTGCGCCATCCTGACTTTATCGGATCGGTTGGCACGGATGCCATGGGGCAGCAAACTGTTGAAAATCAATAAATCACCTGCTTCAAGTTTGACTTTGACAATCTTGTCTTCCATACCGCTGATATCAGGAAGGAAGCGGTTTCTATCAGTTGGCTGGGTAAGTTTCCATGTCTCATACTCCCGGTAAAGTTCAGGGATACACTGAAATCCACCCATGTTTTCATCCGTTTGGTCTGCCAATGCCAGTACACCCTGTACATTTTGAGGCCTGGTTTCCGGGTCATAATCCCAATGGATGAAAGCCTTGTATTCATGGCCGGGCCGGATTGGGAAATTTAAGTTGGCCCGATCGATTGTCACCCATAGCTTTTCAGTACCCCAAATATCCACAAAGGCATGATAGATTTTCGGCATTTGCCGGTTGTTCCAGAGATGTTGATGATTGTACACTTCCACCATCCCGGTCCCTACCAATTCCTTCATTTCCATTTCATTGTAGGGGTTTTTATACCAGGTATCGGGATTGTTGGGATCCTTGTCTTCAAATTCCCACAGAAAATCTGCTGTATCTTTTACCTGAGATTTGGGGACTGCATTTTTGATGACAACATAACCATTCTGGATCCAAAATTGCCAATCTTCCTCGCTGAGTATCCTTAAGGGTTTCCCATTTGATCTGTCATTGAGACGGTTGCTGCCGTTGACGGAAGTGGTAGGGTTACCGGGTAAGTCATCAGAACCATCTATTTTATCCTTTGTATTTTCATAACCTGTTTGCATAAGGCTTACCTGAACTGGTGATAAGACAAGGTAGTCATAATCAATGATTTGGCAAATAGGATTTGCTGAAGGTTGGATAAATTTCAAACCTTACTTTATCATTTTATGGCTTATCAATAAGCCCTCTAATCCGGAGCCAATGTTCAAAATTAATTGTCCATTGGTCTGAGCTTGTTCCTTTTTTCGCAAATCCAAATCCATGTCCGCCATTTTCATACACATGCAATTCTGAAGGATGGCCTGCTGCAAACCAATCCTGATAGAGGGATACACTGTGGGGCATAAAGTCCAGCTCATCATCAGAAGCAACAGCCACGAAAATCGGGGTCTTTTTCTGCGGCATTAACGAGCCTATAACTGCTTTTCTGTAAAGGTAAACCGGAGCCAGAAAATCAGGTTTCCATTCTTCAGGAGCACTTAATGCTACAGACATCGTGACAGTTCCTCCAGCCGAAAAACCCATAAACCCGATTTTTTGGGGATCTATGCCCAATTCATCGGCATTGGTCCTGAGATATTTCATAGCCTCAATTCCATCATTTTTGGCCATTTCCACGACAGGGGCATTGATGGAGTCAAGTTTATCCTTGTCCTGCATTAAGGGCATTAAGGTTTCAAAAGGGTTATCGGTTTTACTTTTTACCAATCTGTATTTCAACACAAAAGCCGAAATACCTAATCCGTTTAACCATTCAGCTATCCTGATACCTTCATTGTCTATGGATAAAATATGAAATGCGCCTCCGGGAGCTACGATTATGGCTGTGCCATTGGCATTATCCTTTGGTGCGGGAAAATGCAACAATTCCGGTTCCGATACATCAAAGAGGATGCGGTTGCCAGGAGATGGGGTAATTACTTTTTCTGTCCAGGTCCATTCTTCAGAACCGGTGGCCTTTCCAGCATATAGCTTAATGCTGCTTTGGGCGTGTAACCCGAGGCTTGAAAGAAACAAGAAGTAAAGGAAAAAAACGGCTTTCATCATTATGGTTGTTTTTATGGATTCCCTGAAAATTTAAGCCCCTGACTTGAAGTATTCAAATCAGGGGATAAGGGTTATTATCAGAAGAGATTAATCTTGGGAGTCTTTATTGGAAAATTGGATTTCAGCCACACTCATCAGGATATCTTCCTTGCCTGCGTCAGTGTTTCTGAAGATAAAGAAAACATCCTGTAATCCATGGGTTTTCTTGATTTTGATCTTCGCTTGAGGGGTGTTTTCCCTACGCCATTGAATGGGGTTCATACCTGCTGGTGGCCTTCTGAAGCCCTGGTTCAAGGGTTCCATTTTTGGGGATTGACCGATTATTTCACCCTCCGGACTACCCAACCTGGCTTCAATAATTCCTCCCACAGCTCCATTTCTTGGGCTCACATTGACAAAGATGTTGATAGCTTCCACGCCAGTCAGGTCAATGGATTTGAAACCGATGTGGGACTGATCTCCCACCATAAAGAAATTGATGCTTGGTGTGGTCAATAAATTGACTCCCTTTCTGATCTCTGCTGACTGAGGGTCTACATATGGGTTTTTAAGCGCTACAAAATCCACTCCACTTAGGGAAGCAATTTGGCCTGCTCCTTTGTCGGTATAGGAAGCCCTCAGAAGGAAACTTCCCTGCCCATCTTCTCCATCAGGAATTTCCGGTTTGATGCTACCGCTTAGTGGCAAAGGAATTACAGTTGGTTTCACTTCATTCATACTAAGGATAAAGTCCACCATTCTTTTGGCATCTGCCTCACTGAGTTCGGGATGGGCGCTCATTCCATGGTCACCCCATACGCCGCTGCCCCCATTGAGGATTTTATCCACCAAATATTCGATGTTACCCGGTGTTTTAGCATACTTTTCCGCCACGGCCACATAGCTTGGACCTATGGATGATTTGTCATATTGGTGACATGATTTGCAATCACTGCCTTCGATCAGATTTTTTCCTAGGTTCAGGATAGCCATGGTTTCTGCTCCGCTTTGCTTGGAAGCTATTTCAATCGGATCAAATCCGGATGGTACATAATCAAAGGTAATGGCGACTTCTTCTGCCTTGATTTTTCCCTCTTGGGTAGATCCGTCTTCCTTGTCCGAAACCATTACAGCATATTGGATTTCAGGTTGTCCAAAATAGAATGTCCTGTTTCCTGAAAATTCAATTTTTACCTGTGGGGGTTCGTTACCTGCAAAGATCTGGAATCCGGCGCTGTTTTGCTCCCCTTTGGTGTCCGTCACCGTTAATGTCACCTGATAGGTTCCGGCTTCATTGAAATTAAAAGAAGGGTTTTTTTCTTTCAAAAGCGTTTGTGTGCCCTTGTCTGAAAGGATCTTCCATTCATATTTTAATTTTCCCTGATCATAGGAATCATAATCCAGTGTGCCTTCAGCGGATAGATGAGCGGTAAAAGGCACAGCCCCGGCATTTTTATCAGCAGAAGCCTGTACAATTGGCTTTCGGTTACCGCCATTGTATTCGATTTTCACAATCCTGGAATTGGGGTTGCCACGGAACCAGGCAGAGCCATATTCCAGGATGTAGAGCGCGCCATCAGGACCAAAATCCATGTCTATTGCAGAACTAAAGGTTTCATTGGGCAAAAATCGCTCCATAGAGACATAATCCCCATTATTATCCATGGTCACGGCCATGATCCAGCCACGCATAAAGTCCACGATCAACCATTTGCCCTCATAGTAAGCCGGAAAGACAAATGGTGCATCTTTTTTGAAATCTGTTTTTCTAAAAACAGGTCCTCCTGTAGCGGAACGGCCGGAACTTCCCAGCATAGGGAATTCTTCTGAGACGCCATAAGGATACCAAATCATGGCCGGGATAGGAGGGGGGAGTTCTTTCAATCCTGTGTTGTTGACAGATTCGTTGACAGGGTTATTGACATCATAGGGTTCCCCATAGGTATTGGTCTCATAGTCATGTCTGGTATAAGCTTGGTTATCACCAATAAAATAAGGCCAGCCAAAAAATCCGGGGCCTTTGGCCTGATTAAATTCATCATAACCTTTAGGGCCCCAAATGGAATCAGTAACTGCATCAGGTCCCACTTCTCCCCAATACAGGTATCCTGTTTTGCTGTCCAAAGTTGGCCTCCATGGATTTCGATGGCCCATGGTATAGATTTCAGGACGGGTTTTTTCCATGCCCACCGGGAATAAATTTCCCTTGGGAATGCTGTAAGTGCCGTCAGGTTCGGGTTTGATCCTGAGGATTTTTCCTCTCAGGTCATTGGTATTGCTGGGTGCCCTTTGATCATCTGAGTTTTCATGCCCTGGCCTTTCATCCAAATTGGAAGTCCCTTCTCTTGGATTGACGGTATTGTTACCCGTAGTCAGGTAAAGATTTCCATCCTTGTCAAATACCATTCCACCGCCGGTATGGCAGCATTCTTCCCTTTGGGTAGGGACTTCCAGAAGGATTTTCTTGGAAGCCTCAATCAGTTCATTTCCTTTGAGTTCCCATCTTGCCAAAACATGTTTGGGTACATCCGGATCTGCATAGTACATGTAAATCCAGTTGTTTTTTTCATAATTGGGATCTGCGATTACTCCCATCAGCCCTTCCTCTGCTTCTCTGACCACCCCTTCTTTGTTGGTGTATTTGGTATTCACAGGAACAAAACCCACTTGGGTCAATTCCCCTGTATTTTCATCAAATACTTTGACCGCTCCTTTTCTTTCTACAAACAGGATGCGTCTACCGGGTAGAAAGGTCATTTCCATAGGCTCGTCCATTCCTTCTGTCAGGACTACCTTGGTAAAGCGGTTGTCTTCGGGCTTGATGCTGGGATCATCCTGGCGGTCTTTACAGGAGAAAAGCAGGAGGGTGCAGAAAGTAAATATCAGGCTAAACCTCATGGGATTTGGGATGCACATATATTGCTTACAATTTATTTGAGTAAAATTAAACTAGGGCCTTTCTACAGAATTCAAGGCATTTTTGTACTTCTTTAACGGCGTCAGAATTGCCCGGAACCTGGTATTCCAGCTCGATGGTGGCAGGAAATTTATATTTTTTGTCGCGCATCATCCTCAATACTTCTTCAACAGGCGTATCTCCCGTTCCCCAAGCTAAATTGCCTTTTCCGTTAGCGGGGGTTTGACGGTCTTTGATGTGCATGCTCCAGATTCTTGCCTGTTGTTTTTGGATGAGTTCCATCATGTCGGGATGGCCTGCTGCTATGTAGTGGCCAATATCGAAGTTCAGTCCATTGCTTTTGCTCTGTGCCAAGGAAGTGTCCCAAAAGGTAAAAGTCTGCTGCTCGTGTCCGTGATAGCCCACTTTCATTTTGTGGATATCTCCCAGTTTTCCCAGACGGAGGGTTTGAGCATCATCGGATGGATGCTCCAAGGTGATATGGCTGGCACCCAGAATTTTCGCTGCTTTCATGCCATAAGCTACTTCGGCGTCTGAATTATTTACGCCAAAAGCATTGGGCTTAAAAGCATAAACCTCAATTCCGGCATCTTTAAACATTTTGGCTGCCTGCTCAAATTTTTTGAAATCAGTCTTGTTTCTCCAATCCGCTACAAGCTTGGCGTATGCCTCTGATTGGGATCTGATTTCCGCCAATTCTTCCTTTTCACTTGCGGTCAGTTCCTCACCCCTTCGCTGTTTGCCCCCTAATTGGAAAGCCCTCATCCGGTTGAAGGTTGGTTGTGGCATCCCGGCAAAATATTCCACTGGTTCCCCCATCATTTCCACTGCACTTATGCCCGACTCTTTGATATACTGAATGTTTGCTTCAAGGCTCTGATCCTGCATAGAGCGATAAGAATAGGTTATACAACCTATCTGCACCCCATTGATCTTGGAATTGGGCTTATTGTAGGATTTGATGATGGCCGGAGCCCCTTCCAGCCACAAAGGCGTCAGGGATAGTCCAGTTGCAACCATTAAGGAGTTTTTCAAAAATTCTCTTCTGTTTTTCATCAGGAAATCGGGTTATTTGAGGTTGAGCAAATTAGCCTAAGTTTAGTTCTATGTGTAATAATAACATAATGAAAATCGACCGAATGAAAAATCAGCCGTTTAACTGGTGAAAATCAGGTATGGACGAATGATGAAATTTAAATATTTCAGTATTTGATTTTCAGGTTTTTGATGAGAAAAACGTAGGATAAGGCCAAAAAAATTGCCTGGATCAGGAATGAGACCGGAATGATTTCCAAACCAAAGGTATCTGTAAGAAAACCTGAAACAGCCGGCAGAATAGCTCCTCCAATCATGGCTGCAGAGACTTGGAAACCAATAATATTGGCAGCAAACTTTTCCCCAAAAAGGTTTGGCACCAGGGCTATCATCGAAGGGAAAATAGGAGCACAAGAAAATCCAATTAAAAAGATTCCTGTGAAGCTCATTAAAGTGGATAGATCAGTCATAAAAGCCCCCGCCCCCAATATGATCCCGGCCATGGCTATATACAGTACCTGAATGGCATTGTTTCTTTGCAATAGGAACCCGAATAAAATCCTCCCGATGGTTAGGCTTCCCCAAAATGTACTTACCCATAAGCCTGCTGATTCTTCCGGAATAGTCCTGGACTTGGTCAGGATGGTAAATAACCATTGGCCCACACTTACCTCTAGTCCTGTATATATGAAAAAAATCACAATGCTCAGCCAGACCAAGGGTTTTTGGAGGGTCAAGCGGTAAGATATCTTTTCTTGTTTGCTTTCTTTGTTATCCTCTTTTACTGCCCACATCTTGGAAGTAAGTAAGAACAGGATGCCAAGGGAAATCTGTATGGAACCCACAAAGAAATAACCTGATTTCCAGGTGTGCCCCATGGTAAAGAACCAGGTCAAGATGAGAGGGCCTGAGGTGGCGCCGATACCATAAAAAGCATGGAGCCAATTGACCACACTGGGGCTGAATTTTGCAGAGGCAAAAATATTGAGCAAAGTGTCTATGGCCCCGCCTCCGGCACCAAGAAAATAGACCGAAAAAATCAGAAAAATCCAGTAATCCGAAACCGCAAATCCAAATAAGCTTGTCCCTGTAAGAAAACAGCTGAACGCAAGGAGCCAACCCAGACTGATTTTGGACATGATTTTACTGTTCGTCAAACTGGAACTCAGGTAGCCCGCCACAAAAAACATCAAGAGTACACCGAGGTTGTCCAGAGGAATTCCCAGTTTATTAGAAATAAAAGGCCAGGCAATTCCCAGTAATCCATCGGGTAGACCAAGACTGATAAAAGCAATAAAGGATATGAGTATAAGGAATCTGAGTCGGAGGGATTTGTCCATAAGTGGAAAAGTAAGCAATTTGACTTTTCATTGAAACAGTTTCAATGGATTTGGATTGAAAAATTGGCCTGGCTGAATTGAATTTTTCAAAAAAAAATCCATGGGTCTCCGCTCTTCTGACTGCTATTATCTCATTTAGAACAAATAATCATGATGTTTTTTTGCTGTTATTTCAGCAATTCCATTAACTCCCCAAAATCCCAATTTTCCCTTAGGTAGTAGGCGAGGCGGTTGAGATGCAGGTGAGTATTTTCCAGGTTGACAATTTCCAATGCAATCATTTGGGGTACATCAGGGGAAAGGGTAGCATCAAAATACTCCGGATTGATATAAACAATCTGCGTATTGAGTCCCCATACCCTTTCAGGCATAGGAGCATTCAGTTCCTCAAGAAGATGTTGGATGGCGGCAACTTCATAACTGAAAATGATATCAAACTTTCTGATCGGTTTTTTCAATATGGACTCCGGTTGGGTGTCCAAATACTCCTTAATTAAATTGGTACTTTCTTTAAATTGTTTATCAATTTCAGCAGACTGAACTGAGATTTTATTTTTCTCCTCCTCCAGTTTATTTCTATAAAATTCTTCTGTCGTTTTCAGGGAATGTTCCAGGCTATTTTGCGATAAACCTCTTTCTTCGGCATTTTTCTTAATTTCAGCAATTCGGGCGTCCCGTTCTGCCAGTATTTCTTCAGGACTGTATACTTGGGTATGGTTGACGATCAGATTTCTGACTTCCAGATAAAATTTCTCCAATCCAATCAAGTACTCCTGGAGAAATTCCCTTTGGGTTAAAGGTATAAAAAAAGGCTTCTCAGAATTTCGGAGAATAAATGCATGTTTAAACCACCAACCGGTATAATTCACCACATAATCAGGAGCATCTCCCGGGTATTCATAATAATCAATTCTTCCATTGGAAGAATGTAATTCCGGAATTTCATAAATCGGTTTTCCATTCAGGAGATAGGGTCCATCTTTTGTCCTGATAGTAGTGGCAATATGGTCGAAATGGTTGAAACGGATATGTACCCATGCCGGACCAAGATATTCTTTAGCTTTTTCCCCCTCACAAGAGGTAAATCTTGAACTGATAGAAAGGTAATAATGTCCCAACCTTCCGGTGGATTGATACCAAGAATCACTGGCAAGTGCATCAGGATGTGGATTTCCAGGTGAAAAATGATTCCTTGACCAAACCCTAAATGCACCATCCAGTAATTTTTCATGTCTTTTGAACCAATCCAAGGCTTTGTTTAGACGGGGAATCATTGCTGGTTGAGAAGATAGGAAGGCTGCATTTAGGCGGTTATTTTTATCTATCCCAGTGGGATCTGTAAAATCATCAGACTTTGTCCACCTGATGGTCAAAAAACCGGGAGGACAAGGCTCTTGAGACCATCCTATTCGGATCAGGCCAAAAATCAAAATGCAAAAAAACAGCATGGATTTATTCATGGCACTGGACATTTTAACTTATTTGAGCAGGTTTGATTCAGTAAACCTTCTGTCAAAATAATAGGCGTTGGAATAGGCGGTGTTGGAACTGAAACTACCGTCTCTTGCTGTGGGTTTATCCGCCTGTAATACCAGATTCCACAATTGGATCCCTTCAAAAAAATGGAATCCATACCTGTAACTGGTAGATTCCAAAGCCCTGCTTTTTCTTTCTTCCAAGGCACCCAATTCATCCACCCCGTTTTTCTTGGTATACTTTTCCACCCAGCTTTCTTTGGGGTTGACAGTAAGTAAGCCATCCCTCGCTGTGTAATCTCCAAATTCCCTCACCACAATGATGGATTCAAAGGAGTTGCTGAAATTCCTTTCGGTGTATTCATAGGTACCGTTGTCCAAAAAATTATAGCGGCAGGTAGTGTAACCTGATGTGCCCCAATGGGCAGGACTGACCCAAAGCGGTGAAATAGAGGCTGACCTGTTCCATTTTCCCAAAAGCTGTTGGTCTATCATCAGTTCTTTGGGTAAAGGTTTGCTTTGCTCTTTTTTATTGGCATTAGCAACTATCGACGGATCAGAAAAATCCATGGAACTGCCAAAAGCTTCCAATTCTTTTTCATAAGTGGTTGAATTGCTGAGGAAGACATAGCTTGTCTTCCGTTCTCCATTGGAAATAGTCACCAGGACTACTGCCTGATTTTGGTTTTGGTAGGTATAAGGAGCAACACCCACGATTGCATTCCAACTGGAATTGAAGGAAGTCTTGAAAAAATCGGTCAATTCCTTGGGCTGATAATTTTTTACAACCAAGGATTGCCAATCTTCTTTAAAATCCACATCCAGGGAGCCGGAGGACTTTTCTTCCTGGTAAAGGATGATCCTGGCGAATTCACCTGAATTTTGATCGACCTTGGTGAAGGCAAGGTAGCCTGCTGCCGTATTTCTGATCCAATCTTTGGGGGCAGTAAAGGTTACATTCCCATATTTTTCAGCTTGTTGGGGAAATGTCCTGACAATTGTTCCAAAAAAAATAGTAGTAATCATTGTAGTCCTAAGTAGGCTTGTTCTGAGAAAATTGGTTTGAAATCCTAGAGCTTTCATGGCGTTTTGGTAGCTTGTTATCCTTAAATTTAAGTCTATCAATAGCCCTGCACCATCCCTTTTTTTCAGGATATTAATGTAAAAAAAAGCCGTGCAGGGCAATATTTATTGATTGAAGATGTTGCCTACGGTAGTTACTTTTGGAACATCTCCTCTGAAGCCACTTAAAATGGATATTTCATATTCTTTTGAAACCCCAATCGATGCTGCCTGTCTGATATCGAGACCGCTATCATTTGGGTCTGTTGATTTAGGGACATGTAATCCCAATTCTGTTCCTATTGAGGCTTTTACAATGATGTCTTTAAGCTGAAAATTCCCATCCAGTTTCACTGTCGTCACCAGTTCAGCTCCAATTTTTGATTCCAGTGATTTTCCCATAGTCACTCCTCTTTCTCGGACTTTTCCTCCTAGGTATAAAGAATGTTCAACAGTTTCTAATGTCGATGGGTCATATTTTTGTCCACCTCCGAATTCTATATCATAAAGTTTACCGCCTACGGTCGCTTCCTTGCAGGTAAACTTACTTTTTACAAAGTGGAAATCAAGATCCCAGTAGGTAATGCAATGCGAGTCCTCCCATACTGACATCTTTCCATTTGCTTTAGGAGATTCTTTTGGAATTAAATCGCAACCAATTTCATCATAATTTACAACAGGGTATGGGTAGTATTTCTGAAGTTTGGCTAATGTATTCAAGTAATCACCGTATAAGGCATAGTTAAACTCTACAGGATCCTGAGGTAGAAAGTAGAGTGTATACCAATAGGTTAACTCTTGCAATTGTTGAAATGCTAAAGATTCCATTTCATGTACAAATGCATTGTTTATTGCAGCTGATTTTTCCATTCTTGATTTTTCTAAGCGCTTTCTCATTTCGCACAATTGTTTTATCAGCGCATTAATTTCACTACCTGAACCATTACCGTCTTCCAGGACAGCTATTCTATTGGAGGTTTCATTTATTTTTTGGATTTCAGGACCAAACGATTTCTCCATTGCGTCTATCTGAGCATCTCTGGATTTTTGTAACTTTTCTATCCTTTTTGTAAAACTGCTCGCATAGGAATCATCAATTTCAGCCATCAACACTTCTTGAGCCTGGATTTTAAAAGGGTGCCAAATTTGGGCAGCTAATTGATATTGTTTCTGAACATCTTCAAGACTGTTCATTTTTTTGGTGTTGATTGCCATTTGATTACTTATATTACTGTAGCCGGTAAGTATATTATCTGTGGCAGATGGATACTTTGCTCTCAATGCCTCAAGGGTAAGTTGGAGCCCATGAAAAAAATCTGCAATATCCTGTTCCCTGCTTAAAGCTACATGTACATTTTCAGGTACTTTTGGCATTGTAAACCGTTTCGTAATGGCAATTTCTTTGTGTTTACCCTGGTGATTTATTTTAATGGACTCTATTCTTTCCTGAGTTTGGCCAGGATCGAGGTCTTTTAATTCGTAGTAAGCTTCCTGTGAAAATCCGCCTTTTAGTGCATTTTTAAGATAGACCTTTGCCATAGTATGATTACCTTCCTTTAATGCTATCCTGGCCAGGCTTCGGTTTGCTTCAGGGTGTTGTTCATAGGCTGTTACAGCCTTTTCCAGATATGGTTTAGCTTTTGTAACTTGACCGAGACTGAGCCATGCCTGTCCCAGATTGTTGTTGATGATACTGCTTTGGGGATATTTTGCATAGAGGTATTCAAGGATCGGAATGCTTTTTTCTGCATAGCCTGCCATAGTGATGACTGAGGAAAGATTGCTAAGAAGAACCTCATCCTGTGGATCTGAGATTGAAGCTTTCAGCAAGAGATAAGCTGCAGGTTCTTGTTTACCTACCAGCCACATCATGTAAGCAGCTTCTTTGGTCTGAAGCCCTTTGTTCAAATGGGGGGTCACCTCCTTTTTTGCTTGCGGACTGAGGGCCCGCTCTGCGCCGTTTTCGAAATTTTTGATATAATTCAACAGCTCTGCTCCATTCTTAGGTGTGGCTTTTATACTGGCCAATACTTTTTCGTCCGGCTCAGGAATCATTCTTGGATTGGATTCGGGGCCTTCTTCCATCATCCTTTTGACGTCATCTGGGTTATGTCCCAGTTGCCGGATCATCTTATCCGCCAATTTGTCAATATCCTCCTCATCTTCATCAAAAATTTCTTCTTCAGGATCTTCTACCTCTTCTTCAGATTGCCCTTCTTTCTTTTCAGAATTTTTTCCTTTTGAATTGCTTTCTTTTTCATCTTGCTTTTTTCCTCCCAGTACTTCCGGAATGGCTTTTTCCTTGAATTTTGACCCCAGCCCTTTCAAAGGGGGTTGTTTTCCTTCCTTGACCTGTGCTTCTGCTTGTATGCTGAAGAACAGAACAGCAATCACGATAAAGAATGCTTTAACGGATCTTGAAATCTTGAGGGTTTTCATATGGCATTCATGTTATGGAGTTTGGAATATTCTTCATTTTAGTATTTTAGTAAGCCCAATTATTTTGGGTTTTGGTCTTTGATGCAGCGGCAGGAATAGCCGTTGTTTGCGAGCGTGTAAATTCTTCCTACAGCATCTGTATTGTAATGCACATGGTGGTTCCAGAGATACAAGAGACCATACCGGTCATCATACACCGTGTAAGTCCAAAAATTTCCGTACTGCCCCATTGTGGTGAATTCCCCATTAGGGATCCTGGAACCTGCAGGGAGTATCCCAAAACCGCTGGAATTGTCCCCTGTGAATGAAGAAGGGTTCCATCCGGTACCTGTTTTAAGTTTTGGGGCTATATTTCCCCTTTCCCCTGTCCGTTCCAGTTCAGAGGCGGCCAAGCCAAGAAATTGCTCCAGATCCCGCCATTCCTTATCACTTGGAATATGCCAGCCAATGGGGCAAAGTTTTCCTGTGACGACGGCATAGCCATTGTAAAGCAGGCCATATTTGGAAATATTCTTGGGATTGTTTTCATAGGCTGCATACGCGCCGGACTTGGTACTGGACCAGGCTGTGTCATCCAATCCACCGGAAATGCGTGTGGTGTCCCTGTAATGTGTAGTCTTCAGGTTTTCTTTGAACCAGTACTGATTACCGATTTTGATCACCTCGTAGCGGTTGCTGTCGATGTCGTAGACAGGTCTGAGATTAATGTCCAAACTGTCAGATTTGGGATTGTTCTGTGCTGAACTTTGGCCAAAAGCCAACATGAGTGAAATGGAAAACAGAATTGTCAACAGGAATTTCATAGCAGAATTTTTAGGAAAGCTAATGCATTCCAGGAGCCTCCGACATCCTGTAAAAAGGGGATTTTATAAAAAGAGATGGGTTTAGGGCTCTTTTGCCAATACCCTGGAAATAAGGCATTGTTCAAGGCCTTTTAAAAAAGTCATCCTTTAAATTAAAAATTCGCAAAACTTCAAATAATAATTGGTTTCTCGCAGCGGGCGCAGGGTAGCCGCTGCGATCGCAGCGTGAAATTTTAACTTGTTATTGATGCCGATAAGTTGCTTTTAAAAATGGAATTAAAGAAAAAGTAGTTGCTTGCCTTCATTTCCAGTGATTTTTACGGTACGATGAAAAATGTAAATCAAACAGGTTATTTTTTTTTTAAATGTCACCTGCGATTGATCTGCCAAAAGGGCTTTGAATTGGGGGATATTTTCCTCAATGCCTTTAGAAATTGTGCTGTAAATATGTTCAAATACCGGATCACCATGACTGATGGTAAGGACAATGCTGAACATTTGGGGAGCAGAAAGCGGGAGCTTGGTATTGTAATAAGACAAATCAGGTCTGATCAGGATAAAGGAATAGGGACTCCCTAATTCCACAAACTTATCTAAAGGATAACCGCTACCATCACTGGCAATAATGGCAGGTTCTGAAAGCTCCTTTTCACTTAGATTTTTTAGCATTTCGTTGATTTCATCTATAGGTTGTTGATACCAAAGTCTGGTAGAAGCATTCCTTTCAGTATAGTAAACCATCACTTCTTCGGGAAGGTTTTTGGTTTTCATACAGTGTAGGATAGTGTCTTAATAGGAATTAAAGTTTAGGGATTACTTTGCATTCACATGCTTTTAGGTTCAAGAGATTAATGGCTATTGATTTTTAATTGGATTGGAATTTCTGACCGGTGGCAATGGTGGAATATGGTCAGGAAAGGCAACTGTATTGTTTGCGCTTCCGGTTTTTGTGGATGGAGTTGATCTGTTATCCGGCAATTTGTTGGCTTTGGCGAGGTACAGATTGCTGGCCTTTTCATCCAAAGAAAGGAAGGTGAAGTAGGTCACTCCCTGCTTGCTTACCCAGGCAAAATTGTCATTGTCAAGGGGATTGACCTGGAATCCTGACTTCTCCAACAACATCAGCAAAGAATCCGCTACAAAACCCGATGCCGACCTCGAAGGAAGGATGTACACTTCTGTTCCGGAAAGCTTGACTTTGGGATCGGAGATTTCGGCTTCCAATAAGGAGGCCGCTGCTGCTACCGATAAAAAACGTTTGTCCTGCTTGCTTCCTTTAGGTAATGTAATATCGAAGGCCGGGATGGAGGATACAGGGACTACATTCTTTTGCGCCATTGCCAATGTTGGAAGTAACCCTATCAAGAAAAGAAACAGCAAATTTTTCATGGTGAGCCAAGATTGATTTTTTGGAAATTTAGAGGGTTTTTGATCCTCGTTCTATCCCGTAAAAGCAGGATTTTTCACCTGCTAAAAATCCTGTAAAACAGGGAGAAGTCAGGAAATGAAAATTGGTAAGTTTGAAAAAAACATTAGCCTTTCTAATTGCGGAATCCTTGAAGAAATTGAGTAGATTATTGGGGATAATAAGCCATTCCCGATCAGCCCCTATGAAAAGACTGTTTTTCCTGATATCCCTGTTGATTTCCCCATCTTTGTTTGGGCAACAGGTTTTGAATTTGGACAGTCTTCTGGGTCTTTTGCCCAATGCCAAGGAGGAAAAATCCACCGTGGAACTATATTATCTGATCGGACAGCAAGTGGAGAATTCAGAACCGGAACTGGCCAAGTCCTACTACCGCAGGGCACTCGATCTGAGCAAAAAAATCGGCTATCCAGTTGGGGAAATCAAATTTGCCCATAATTACACTTTTGTCCTCAATATGGAGGGAAAATTTGATTCTGCCCTCTATTACAATCTAAAGGCCATTGACCTGGCTAAGGAGATTCAGGACTCCCTGCATTTGGGCAAGGCCCTATTGAATACCGGGACGGTTTATCGCTACCTGTCCGAATATGAAATTGCAGCGGAATATTATCAACAGGGCAAAATGGTTTTTGATCAGATTGGGGAAGAGGATATGAAGGGGTTTATCCTAAACCTTCTTCAAATCCTTTACTCAGATTTGGGGTGGCACCAGCGCTCTATTGAGGTGGGAAAAGAAGCTTTAAGCTATTATGAGCAGGCCAATGATCCAATCATACTGGCAACTGTCCTGAATAATTTGGGCCTTCCTTATTCGAGGCTTGGCCAAAACGAGAAAGCAATTCCGCTTTATTACAGGGCTTTGAAATTAGGAGAGTCAATCCGGGATTTCAACATACAGGGTACAGCTTTATTGAATTTAGGGGATAGCTATGAGCAAACCCAAGATTTTTTGAATATGGAAAAAAACTTTAGTAAAGCTTTGGAATTGTTTGAACAAATGGACAGAAAGGATGGGAAAATAATTGCTTTACGGGGCTTGAGTATTGCGAGATTGTATCAAAAACAGTTTCAACAAGCTTTGGATCTCATCAATCAGTCTTTGGATTTGGCCGATGAAAATAACTTCCCGGTCGAAAGGCAAAAATCCTTACTGCATCTTTCCAATGTTTTTTTTGCTTTGAATGATATTGGCAAGGCAAGAAAATTCATGAAAGAGGCTTCAATTCTGGCAGATAAAATAATCAATGACGAAATCCAGGAAAAAACTCTCGAACTTGAAAAAAAATATGAATCTGAAAAACAGAAAAACCAAATCCTGAACCTGGAAGCGGAAAATGCAGCCCAAATGGCAATAAGCCAAAAAAGGATCTTGGTCATCTGGATCCTGGTTATATTGGCAGCTTCTTTGACCATTATTGGACTTTTGATCCAAAGGAAAAACCTGCACAAACAAAGGCTTCAGGAGCAACGTATCCGGGAACTCGAAACAGAAAAACAGCTGACCGCCGCAGAGGCTGTCATCAAAGGAGAAGAGCAGGAGAGGAGCAGATTGGCCAAGGAGCTCCATGATGGGTTGGGCGGGTTACTTTCAGGGATTAAATTTTCATTCCAAACGATGAAAGGCAATCTTGTCCTTACCCATGAAAATGCCCGGCTTTTCGAAAGAAGCCTGGATATGTTGGATACCTCTATAATGGAAATGAGGCGGGTTGCCCATAATTTGATGCCGGAAAACCTGATCAAATTTGGTTTGGATGCGGCTTTGAGGGATTTCTGCGAAGACATCAATCAGACTGGGGTGATCGATCTCCGCTATCAGTCATTCGGTCTTCAGGGAGAGCCAATCGATCAGACCTCTTCTATTTCCATTTACAGAATCGTACAGGAGCTCGTCAATAATATCCTCAAACATGCAGAAGCCAGAAATGGCCTGGTGCAGATTACGAAAACAGGAAAACAGGTTTTATTGGACGTGGAAGATGATGGTAAGGGATTTGAGCACTCCAAGATGCTGCTCAGCAATGGGATCGGTTGGTCCAATATTAAAAGCCGATTGGAATACCTGAATGCAAAGTTTACACTGGACTCCGCTCCGGGAAAGGGAAGCAGTATCCATATTGAAATTGAATTGCCATGAAAACAAGGCTTTTTATAGTTGATGACCACTACCTCGTAATTGAGGGCATACGTTCCATGCTGCAGCAGGAGGAGTCTATAGAGTGGATGGGGCATGCGACCAATGGGGAATCCTGTTTGGCATTTCTTCAAATACAAGAGCCTGAGGTGATTCTGATGGATATCAGTATGCCGGGAATGTCTGGAATTGAGCTTTGTAAAGAAGTAAAAAGCCGGTACCCTGGTATTCGGATTTTGGGGCTTAGCACCTTCAATCAGCGCAGTTTTGTGGAAAAAATGATAGAAAGCGGGGCAAGCGGCTATGTTTTAAAAAATGCCAATAAAGAAGAACTGCTCAAAGCGATACAGGCGGCCAAAGCTTTCAAATCCTACCTGAGTTTTGATGCCTCACAGGTTTTGAAAAGCAATTTGGAAAAAGAAGCACCTGTTTTAACCCGAAGGGAAAAAGAGGTGCTCGACCAAATCGCAGAGGGCATGACCAATCAGGAAATTGCTGAAAAACTCTTTATCAGTGCTACCACCGTGGACACCCACCGCAAAAACCTGATGCTGAAATTTGAGGCCAAAAATGTCGCCTCATTGATCCATCTTGCCGCGAAAGCGGGCTATTTGTAAGACATTTACTGTTTTGTCGCTACAATCACGCCCCGGAAATACCCGATGGATTCAGCGATTCCGGAGAAAGGATTGTCAAAATTACGTTCATGTTCCAAACTGCACACCCCGGAATAACCGGTTTTTCTCAGCATCTGTACCAAGGCGGGGATATCTAAGATGCCTCTTCCGATTTCTATGGATTTTCCTTCCTTGCTCGCCGCTGTGACATCCTTGATGTGCATGTCAAATATACGGTCATTGTATTTCTCCAGATCGGCTACCGGATCTTTTCCGTTCCGGGCAGTATGGCCTATATCCAGGCACATGCCCATTCTCGGATCCAGGTCCTTGATATGGGACCAGATATCATCGGCATCCGGATAAAGGGCAATATCAGGCCCGTGCATGTGGATGGCATATTTGAAATCATAGGCCTTCACTTTTTCATTGATGTAGGGGAGGAGCTCGTGATTGGGTACCCCTACGATCAGTTTTACCCCAACTCTTTTTGCGTAGTCAAAAGCATTGTCCACATCCGCTTTGCTTCTCATGTAGATAGGGCCTACTGCATAGCCGGTCACCCCTTTTTCCGCCAGTTTTTGGTGGAAAGCGGCGATTTCCTGTTCGGAGCTGTTGAAGGGCAAATGAAAATCCTTGATGCAGAGGTATTTGACCTGATTGGTGGCCAGGTCGTCCAAAGTCCTGTCCAGGTCGAATTTATGGTAAGTATATCCTGCCATCCCTATTTTGAAGTGTTCATTGGCCTCCGGGAGTTTTTGGGAAAAGGAGAGAAAATGGACGCAAAGGAACAGGGTTAAAGAAATACAGAGGGAAAGGTAAGTTTTGCTCATGGTTTTTTGGGATCTTGTGAATTGTGGTTAAAATTAAGTTTACTTGGCAAAAAAAGAAACCCATTTTCTTTTGTGACTTATGATGTTTCAATTAAGGCCTGATCCCATTTAATACAGCGTTAAAAATTTTATTTTTTAGTTGGTTATTAAAAAGTTATAGTTTATATTGACATAATTAAATAATGCACTATGAAAACAAACAAACAAACATTTATTATTTAAATGCTTTGTTATCGGGTTGATGCTTTCAGTAGCGATTTCAGCAAATACTGATTTTTACTTTTTAGGAACTTGTAATGGTATGACTTTGCCATCAAGTATTAGACCTGCCCTTACAGCTATGGGGATGCAATCTAATGGAAGTGTTTCAACATTTAATCCTAATTTGTTAAGAAATGAATTGTCTCAAGGTTATCTAGCTATTTTTTATGGTCATGATAATGTTTTTACAGAATGGCACATATGGACAAGTGATGGATATAGGAGACATAATTATAAATCTTACAATTGTGATACAGATGGCTGCGTAGAGTGGCATTATTCATGGTTTTATATGAATTGGGGCTGGAATGGTGGTGCAAATGCTTGGTATGCTTCTGGTGTGTTTCAACCCAATGGATCTAATTCCAATTACAACAATAATTTAAGAATGATAACTGGTATCCTATGAAAAATCACATTTTATTAATAATAGTTATTCTATTTGCCAGTTGCGATAGAATCAAATATCCTGAAGGTTCATTTCCTGTGACACCAGTAAACCTTGATTTTATAAACTCTTCCTCAGATGATATCAATTCAAATGCCCATTTTTTTGAAGATAGGATTGAATTTGTTTTTTCAACCAATAGACCTGGTCCATTTGGCAATGATTTTAATCTATTGACTTTCAATATTGCTTTTTCTTGGGATCAAAAGGAGGGAATATTTGCAGTAAGAGAATTGAGTCCAAATTTTCAAACTGCTAAATATACCAGTATAAAAAGGTTAGCAGAAAGTACAGCATCTCCCTCTGATGAAAAGGGGCCTTATAGTTATCAAGAAGCAAAAGATAATATGATTTTATTGTTTTCTCGTAATTATGAAGGAGTACATTCAATTACTTCATTACCTCAAAAGCCTGTAACTTCATTAAATTCCAATAGCCTCCCATACTTTCGTATGAAAGAAGATTCCTCTAATGAAATGTATCCCTGTTTTTATGGGAAGGAATTTATCAAGGGAAATTTGAACGGAGACGGAATTCCTGAAAAAATACTCTTTAGTTCGGATAAGGATGGTCAATTTGATATTTATGAGATGGACATTCCAACAGGAATGACACCTTTGGAATTTCTGGCTGATTCCGCACCCAAGGAAATCAGGAAGCTATCCATCAATACTTCATCCAATGACCATATGCCTTTTGTGTTGGGAGATAAGCTTGTATTTGCTTCGGACAGACCTGGTGGATTGGGAGGATATGACCTTTATTATGCCAAGAAAACAGCAGAGGGCTGGTCTAGTCCTGTTAACTTTGGGCATCCTATTAATTCTGAGTTTGACGAATACAGGCCTATTATTTCCCCATCAGAAATGTTTCAAAATAACCCGATGATATTTTCCTCCAACCGACCGGGAGGTAAGGGAGGCTTTGACCTGTACTATGTAGGGGTGCCTAAGTGAACTTAAGGATGATTTAAATCTTTTGCTCAGGCCATTTTTCAGAATAATTTTATGAAGAAGGGGGTCTGAGTTTTTTAAAAATTGTATGAAAGTAGCCAATAAAGTAATCATCGTAACTGGTGGAGGGAACGGCATCGGAAGGGAACTGGTGCTGGCATTGCTCCAAAAGCAGGCCAAAGTGGTTGCTGTGGACCTTTCCATGGACAAATTATTGGAAACCCAGGAATTGTCCGGAATACATGGAGGACGCCTGCTGCTTAAACAAATGGACATTACTGATAAGGATAAAGTAATGGCTTTTCCGGGAGAAGTAATTGCATATTATGGACAAGTGGATGGGTTGATCAACAATGCAGGCATTATACAGCCTTTTAAGGTGCTCAATGATTTGGAACTGGAAGCAGCAGTAAAGGTCATGAACGTGAATTATTATGGTCCGCTTTACCTTATCAAAGCCTTTTTGCCGCATTTTATTCAGAGACCGGCGGCACATATAGTCAATATCTGCAGTATGGGAGCCTTTTTACCGGTTCCAGGACAGTCCGTGTACGGGGCTTCCAAAGCTGCCCTGAAGTTGTTGACAGAAGGGTTATATGCAGAACTCAAAGGTTCCCCTGTTAATGTTACCGTAGTTTTTCCAGGTGCTACAAAGACCAATATTGCAGCCAATTCGGGGATTGAAATAAAAGTAAATGCCCAAGCTGATTCAGGCTCCTTTAAAATGCTGCCCGCTGACAAAGCCGCCAGGCAGATAATTGAAGGAATGGAAAAGGACAAATTCAGGGTTTTGGTGGGTTCAGATTCAAAATTCATGGACTTTTTGTACAGGTTAAATCCTCATTACGCGGTAAACTTTATACAAAACAAAATGAAGGGCTTATTGGGGCGATAATTTCCGTCCCTGTAATAAAGATTCCCAAATTCATGGGCAAAGTTTAATTTTTACAGAACCAACCCAAATAAACCCCAAAATGAAAAAAATACATTTCTTGATCTTGCTGATTGCCGGCCTTGGCCTTTGGATTCATCCGGTTTTTGCTTTTCTGCCCAATGATGCGCCTTCCACAGGAGGGGACTACCGCTGGGTAGTGGAAGGCTTTGATTGGGGGCCAGCAGTCAATAAAGTCATTCTTTCCTTACCGGAGAGCACCAGGGAAGCCCATGCGGCCCATTACCAGGTCTTTGCCAATAGGTCATTGGAGGGCGTGGAAATTCCCGCAGATAATGCATCTGGCATGCGTTCGGTGGTCTATGCCTATGTGTCTGATGAAAATGGCAACAGGTTGGAGGAAGGGAAGCATATTACCTTAGTCCTATCCGTCAACCCCTCTATGCCATTGGGATCCCCTTTCCAATATACCAGGATCAATAACAGGGGAGGTAACTATTGGGTAGATTACAGGTTAACCGTCATTCATACCAAATCCGGTCAGGTATGGAACAATCCCGTAGGCAAAATCATGCCTTTGGTGGATAATTTTGACCTC
Organism: Cecembia calidifontis; assembly: GCF_004216715.1. Taxonomy (NCBI): domain Bacteria; kingdom Pseudomonadati; phylum Bacteroidota; class Cytophagia; order Cytophagales; family Cyclobacteriaceae; genus Cecembia; species Cecembia calidifontis. The sequence goes on along the minus strand of NZ_SGXG01000001.1, from coordinate 4,833,320 downwards.
AAAGGAAAATACACTTACGGCAACAATCAGTCTATGTCTTTTGCGGCTTACGCTCCTTCCCCAATCAAAGGCAAAGTGCCTTTGATCATCTGGCTGCATGGAGGGGGCGAAGGAGGGTATGACCCTACTGTTGCCTTATTGGGCAACAGGGCAGCTAACTACGCCTCGCCTGAAATCCAGGTTCTTTTTGGAGGAGCCTATGTCCTTGTCCCTCAAGCCCCAACTTTTTGGATGCAGGCAGCAGAAGGGATGACCAGAGGCAAGGACAATGACGTGTACAATGCAGCACTTTTTGACTTGATTAGGGATTATGTGTCCAAAAATCCCAATATAGACCCCAAGAGAATCTATGTGGGGGGGTGTTCAAATGGTGGCTATATGGCACTCAAACTCATCTTAGAGCATCCGGATTATTTTGCCGCGGGCTATATCAGTGCTTTGGCTTACAGCAATGAGTTCATATCCGATGCACAGATCCAAAAGATCAAAAATGTGCCTATGTGGTTTATCCATGCCAAGGGAGATCCCACCACAGTGGCAGATCAGACGGTGGTTCCATTATACCATAGGTTGAAAGCAGCCGGGGCCAAAAATGTGTTCTTTACCTTTTATGATCATGTCACGGACATTACAGGATTTTTTGGAGGGGAAAATTACCGATACAATGCCCATTGGTCATGGATTTATAGCCATGCCAATTTGGCAAGAACGGATTTTGATGGCTCTCCGGTAATGGTAAATGGACGGCCTGTAACCATCATGGAATGGATGGCAGCACAGCGCAAAAAGTAATAATAGCGATACGGATTATTTTAATGATTTGACTGGGGGCATTTGTTTGATTTTGTCCTTAGTCAATTTTTTATTTTCGTTTTTTTTCAGGTGAAAAAGCCTTAAATTGTTCAAAGTTACCTCCCAGACCACAGGATTACCGGCTTGAGGCCGGATTGAGTTTCAAAGCACTTATTTTCAGTTTATTTAACAGTTGCCTGATGCATTTTATGCCTGTTGAAACAGTCCGCGATAGGCATCAATGCTTCTTGTCCCAATTGATTTTTTCGATAAGTATTCGAAAAAATCGATTTCTTAAGCCGGTTCTAAAAAATTAAATTTGTCTTTATATATGATCATCCTTTAAAAACAAAATAATATGTATATGAAAAAAATCATGCTACTCAGCTTCTTGTCTTTCGCCTTCATCTGGGGCGTAAATGCACAGGAAAGCCACAAAGGAGCCCATGTGGACGGCTGGTCCGGAGCCACAAAAAAGAGCAGTACTGCCATGAGGGCTACAGGAAATACTGACTGGTGGCCCAATCAATTGAATTTGAATATTCTACGCCAGAATTCTTCCCTGTCCAATCCCATGGATCCAAACTTCAATTACATTGAAGCATTTAAGAGTCTGGATTACGAAGCGCTAAAGGCAGATCTCCGCGCTCTGATGTCAGATTCCCAGGATTGGTGGCCTGCTGACCATGGTTATTATGGAGGTCTGATGATCCGTATGGCATGGCACAGTGCCGGAACTTACAGGACCGGTGATGGCCGTGGAGGTTCCCGTGCAGGACAACAGCGTTTTGCGCCTTTGAACAGCTGGCCTGACAATGCCAACCTGGACAAGGCCAGAAGATTGTTATGGCCTATCAAGCAGAAATATGGCAACAAAATCTCTTGGGCAGACTTGATGATCCTTGCCGGTAATGTGGCTTTGGAGGCAGCAGGATTTGAAACTTACGGATTTGCCGGAGGTAGAGAAGATGTATGGGAGCCTGAAATCGATGTGTATTGGGGTGCTGAAAATGAGTGGCTGAGTGATGCCAAGCGTTATTCCGGAGAAAGAGAGTTGGAAAATCCTTTGGCTGCCGTTCAAATGGGTTTGATCTATGTGAATCCGGAAGGTCCAAATGGCAATCCTGATCCACTTTTGGCTGCCCATGATATCCGTGAGACGTTCGGAAGAATGGGTATGAATGACGAAGAGACTGTGGCTTTGATTGCCGGGGGGCATACTTTGGGTAAAACCCACGGTGCAGGTCCTGCCAGCTATGTAGGGCCCGAGCCTGAGGCAGCCCCTATCGAAGAGCAGGGTTTTGGTTGGAAGAGTTCATATAAATCAGGCAAAGGCGCTGATGCCATCACTTCAGGTTTGGAAGTGATCTGGACACTTACACCAAATGAGTGGAGCCAAGGTTTCTTCAAAAGCTTATTTGAGCATGAGTGGGAGCTTACCAAAAGTCCTGCAGGAGCCCATCAGTGGGTAGCCAAAGATCCGAAGGTGTTGTACCCTGATGCTTTCGATCCGAACGTGAAGCATAAGCCAACCATGTTGACCACTGACCTTTCTTTGAGATTTGACCCTGTTTATGAGAAAATCTCCAGAAGGTTCTATGAAAATCCGGAAGAGTTCAACAAAGCCTTTGCAAAAGCATGGTTTAAGTTGACCCACAGGGATATGGGGCCAAGATCCACTTATTTAGGTCCTGAAGCACCTAAAGAAGACCTGATCTGGCAGGATCCTATCCCGGCCGTGAACCATGAATTGGTTAACGCCCAGGATATCGCCGCTTTGAAAACCCAACTGCTCAATTCCGGTCTATCTCTTTCTGAAATGGTTTCTACCGCTTGGGCTTCTGCTTCTACTTACAGAGGTTCTGACAGAAGGGGAGGTGCCAATGGTGCCAGAATCATGTTGGCACCCCAGAGAAACTGGGAGGTAAACAATCCTGCTCAGCTGAACAAGGTGCTGGCAGCTTATGAAAAAATCCAGAAGGATTTCAATGCCAAGTCGAGAACCAAAAAAGTCTCCATGGCTGACCTGATTGTATTGGGTGGTACTGCTGCCGTAGAAAAAGCAGCTGCAAATGCAGGATTTAAGGTTAATGTGCCCTTCACTCCAGGCAGGATGGATGCCAGTCAGGAGCAGACGGATGAGGCTTCCTTCGCATTGCTTGAGCCAATGGCTGATGGTTTCCGTAACTACCTGAAGAAGCAATACACTGTTTCTACAGAGGAACTTTTGGTGGACAAGGCACAGTTACTGACCCTCACCGCTCCTGAAATGACTGTATTGGTAGGTGGTATGAGGGCTTTGAATACCAACTATGATGGCTCTAAGCATGGCATCTTCACTGATAAGAAAGACATGTTGACCAATGATTTCTTTGTGAATCTATTGGATATGAGCACAGAATGGAAAGCGATTGACGATACCAAAGAAAAATTTGAAGGCAGGGACAGAAAAACAGGTGAATTGAAATATACCGCTACAAGGGCTGACCTGATCTTTGGTTCCCACTCTGAATTGAGGGCTTTGGCTGAGGTGTACGCCCAGGATGACAACAAAGAGAAATTTGTAAAAGACTTTGTTGCCGCATGGACCAAGGTAATGAACCTTGATAGATTTGATTTGATCTACAAGTAATCAAAGCGCATCTTACTGTGTTTAAATAATTAACAGTGCCTTTGCCTTTTTAGAATTATCAGCAATAGTTCTACCAAGGCGAAGGCACAACTTTTTTATCCATCTTCAAAAATTCATCAATGTTTCTAATTTTGGAGGTAAATGGGATCAGTGACACTTTTGATATTTGCTGTATTGTTACGGATTTTTTCCAATCCCTTTTCCAATGTTATACAAAAACAGCTGACCGTCAATCAGCATCCCTTTTTTGTCAATTTCATTTCCTACGCAGTTCTGGCCATACTAAGTCTTTTTTTAATCGTGGATTTTCCTTTACACCAATTGCCGGTAGGATTTTGGTTCTATGTCATATTAGGAGGTATATGTGGGGCTTTTGGTAATGGTTTTTTGCTGAAGGCTTTAGAGTTGGGGCAATTATCCGTTTTAGGCCCAATCATTGCCTATAAATCTCTGGTGGGGATTGTTTTTGGCTTTGTATTACTGGGTGAAGTTCCGGGAATCTGGGGATTTTCGGGAATTGTCTTGATCATCTTTGGGAGCTATTTTGTTCTGAAAGATCATTCCGGGAAATTTTCCTGGAGATTATTCAGACAAGAGGCCATTTTGTACCGTTTTTTGGCTTTGTTATTGACAGGTATGCAGGCGGTTTTTGATAAGCAGGTGATCTTACATTCCAACCTCACCCTGGCATTTGCCAGTTGGTGCTTTTTTGGAGCACTCTTTTCTTTGCCCATTTTGTTTCTATTCAGGGTAGATATCCAATCAGAGTGGGCAAAAATGAACCAAAGTTATTGGGTCAAATACTTTTTCCTTATCCTGTCAATAGGCTTCATGGTGATGTCTACCAATTATACCTTCAGCCAAATGCAAGTCGGTCCGGCATTGGCCTTGTTTCAATTATCCATTTTGATTACTGTATTTTTTGGTTACCGTTTTTTTCAGGAAAAGCATTTACTCCGAAAAATTATCGGCTCCCTGATTATGATCGGAGGCTCGGTATTGATTATTTTATTGAATTGAGTTGGTATTGTTTTAGCAATCGGGGAAAAATCCCTTGCCGGAACTCTAAAATTTCATCAACTTTCCCAAACCCATCTTTCGTATGGCCTTTAGCTTGAGCTCTTCGTTCAGGTTGATTTTTCCGGTAAAAAGGTCGGTCAGCACTTCACAGAATTTCTGCCCTTCTTTGTTGACAAGGTAATTTCTGATCTTGCCATAGGAATAAAAAAATCCCGAAAGCATTCCGTTGAACCGAAGCTCCGGTAAAATCCTCTCTTCCAGCGAAGACAGGTAAGTGCTTTCTGCCTTCTGGGGATTGTCAAAATGTTGGGAAATGGCTTTTCCGGCCAATATTCCCGAATGAATTCCATTGGTGATTCCCTCAGCAGTCAAAGGGTCAGCCAGACCGGCTGCATCTCCTGTGAGGAAGGTATTGCGGTTTGCCAATTTTTCCGTACGGAATCCCACAGGTATCTGAAAGCCATGAGCTTGCTCGGAAACAATTTGTTGAATGCCCAATTTTTTGATGTATTGTTGGTAATGATCCCTAAGGTTTATCCGCTCTTTTTTAAAAGTAGCCACACCAATGGATAGGTGTTTGGCCTTGGGAAAACACCAGGCATATCCATGGGGGATGGCATCTATATCAAATCTTGCCTCTTTGCTGAGTCTTTCGAAATCTTGGGCATGGACTTCTGTTTCATATTCCAGAGCAGGAATCAATTTTCTGGTCTCTTTCCAACCCGCCAGTTTTGCAGTAGGACCAAGGGCACCATCGGCAGCTACGACATATCGGGTTCGAAGCGTTTGTGAACCTGTATGCAGCAGGATTTCATCCTGAAAATCTATTTTTTGTAGGGCTTGGTTTTCAAGTAGGGTGGCTCCTGATTTGATGGCTTCCCCGCAGATCAATTGGTCCAGTTTGTCACGCATGACCATACTGATGATGGGAAAATCTCTTTTAGAAACAAATGGATTTTCTAAATGCTTGAAATAAATATGGATAAGGGAGTATTCTTTTTCTATAGCCTCATGCAAGTCAAACGGAAGCATTGCTCTTCCCCTGAAAACCAGACCGCCGCCACAGGTTTTGTACCTGGGCAATGTTTCTTTTTCCAAGATGGCCACTTTCAAACCGGCTTTTGCCATTTCATAGGCTGCCATTCCTCCCGATGGACCGGAGCCAATTACAACTGCATCAAATGTTAACATAGTTTTTTAGTAAAACCGGACCTTATCTCCTAAAAATAATGCTTTCAAAAGATTTTTTGTCTTTTAAAACCTGCCAGGTTTAAGGGTTAAATTTAAACAGGACATAACAATAATCAAGAATCCTACTGGATCCCATGAAAAATAAAACTGTTATAGAATAAGCGCTGACTTTGAACAGCCAGGAGCCTGTCCTATCTTTGGAAATAAAATCACAAATAGATGTTTGAAGGTCCCGACTATCCCAAACCCCTTGACGAGTCCCAATTTGAAGAATGGCTGGAAAAAGGCCGGTCCAGCAAGATTCCATTTGCCTATTTGCTCGTATTTTGGGATGAATTGGAGGGAAAATACCTGCCTTATTTCACCGAGGACCGATCTGAGATCCAGCGGTATCCCCGATTGGGAAGTTCACCCGAGAATCAGCTTTTGGTGGCCGCTTATGATTTGTATTCTGAAAGTAGAGTGCTTTAAGAGGTATGCTGGGCCGGATTTTTTTTTTAGGAGTTCGGGTTCATTTCAGATAGCGCTCGCATACTCCACATACTTAAAATTATGGCTTCCGTCTTCAAAGAGCTCAATCAGGCCATAGCCTTTATTTGTCTGCTCATAAGGCGCATCATCCCACCAATTTCCAGAAACTGCCCCGCTGCAATGGTAATGTACGTTTTGGTATACCAGGGATTCTACGAGATGGATATGTCCACTGATGCAGGCCTTGACATTTTTGTGTTGGAAGAATAGGTTGATCAGTGACTTGGCATCGGTATGCATCCATGCTCCAGGGACTATCCAATTTCCTGTTTTGGCATTGTCTCCATCCAAAAAGGGTGTAGCACCTAAAATCGGAATGTGGGAAATAATAAAAATAGGTTTATCGGAAGGGATTTTTTTAAGGGTGTCCTCCAGCCATTCCCTTTGTGCCATATCAAGTTTTGCCGTGTACCAGCTCCCATCTTCTTTTTGATGGGTACTGTCCAAAACAATAAAATGCCAGCCATTGGACTCAAAGCTGTAATAAGGACTGTCCATGCCATGTTCTTTCATCACCCATGCTTTTCCCGGAAATTTTTCTTCCTGAGGGGTTCTTCCCCAGACATCATGGTTGCCAATGCAATGGTAAAATTTCAACTCAGGGAATGTGGCCCTGATTTCTCGCCAAACAGCCCACTGTGCTTCCGTTTCTTCTTCATTTTTATCAAGGGCATCCATAATCAGGTCCCCACCGTTTACAAAAAAATCAACTGGCTCTTCTTTGCTTAAGATGTGATTTATGCAATTTTTCACTCCCTCCTCAGCGCCCAGACCAGGTTTGATGTGCATGTCGGTAAGATATGCGAACCTCAAGACGGGAGATTGCTTTTTTTCATCAGCTTGATTTGGCGCTGCACAACTCAGTGGAAGCATACTGGTACTGAAAGCTCCAAGGCCTAATACATGAAGTAGGTTTCTACGGGAGATTTTATTTTTCATAAATAGGGAGTGCTAAGTATTCAACTGAATGGGTTAACGAATATCTTTTTGTCGGTCAGAATTTATTAGCAAATAAACTGAAATCATTTGACGGTCAATCTTTTTGAAAATAATTTAATTATTAAATTTTTGTGTTTTCAGCGATATTGCTCTTTGAATTTATTACAGGTGAGAAAAATTTTATTGTTGACCACTTTATTGATTCTTGGGATTTCTATCTCCCAGGCCCAAAGGTTGATGGATGATAGCCGGAGGACAATAGGTTTTATCGAAAATAACAGGGTGATGAATGCTTCCAGAAGCACAATTGGTTTTTTGGAAAATAACAGGGTTCTTGATGCCTCCAGAAGAACTGTTGGATTTTATGAAAATGGAAGGGTATTGGATGCTTCCCGGAGAACCATTGGATATATTGATCATGATAGGGTGATGGATGCCTCCCGAAGGACTATTGGCTTTGCAGAATCAGATAGGGTATTGGATGCTTCCCGTAGGACGATTGGTTTTTTTGAAGGAGTGCGAAGGGAGGAGGCTGCATTGTACTTTTTTTTCTTTTTCCGATAAGTATTTTTCCCAAAGGGGATCCTACGCAAACCTTTCCGTTGATTTTCAAAGCTTGTAGCAGATTTTTGAGACAGACCACTTAGATTGGAATTCAAATTGCATAACACCAGTCATTAAAAGGAGCTTCCTAACCGGATTGGTGTAAACTGCGTCGTCTAACCAGTTCTAACAATGCCATAATAACCATACCATGCCCACTAATCGTAGAGACTTTCTGAAAACCGGAGCCACAGCGGCCTTAGGTTTATCTGGCTTCACTTTGATTTCACCATCTGTCCTTGGTAAATCCATGGGCTATATAGCTCCCTCTGATAAAGTCAATTTGGCTTGTGTTGGAATCGGCAACAGGGGAAATGAAATTATCAAAGCACTGAATGATACCGGTCTTTGTAATATTGTAGCCCTTTGTGATGTGGATATGGGGGCCAGCCAGACACTGGAAGTCATGAATATGTTTCCCAAAGCCAAAAAGTATCAGGATTTCCGAAAGATGTTTGATGAGATGGGTGGGCAATTTGACGCAGTAAGTGTGGCTACACCGGATTTTTCCCATTTTCCCGTGACCATGATGGCATTAGCTGAAGGAAAGCACGTGTATGTGGAAAAACCCATGGCCCGCACTTTTCAGGAGGTGGACCTCATGATGGCAGCGGCCAAGAAAAACCCGAAACTTGTTACGCAAATGGGTAACCAAGGGCACTCCGAGGGCAATTATTTTCAGTTTAAAGCCTGGAAAGAAGCAGGGATCATCAAGGATGTCACTGCGATCACTGCGCACATGAACATGAGACGGCGTTGGCATGGATGGGATCCCAATATTTCCAGATTTCCTAATGCTGAGCCAGTTCCATCAACTTTGGATTGGGATGTTTGGTTAAGTCAGGCACAACCCCGTGGTTATCACAAAGATTTTCACAATGGACAATGGCGCTGCTGGTACGACTATGGCATGGGCGCTTTAGGTGACTGGGGGGCACATATCATAGATACAGCCCACGAGTTTTTGGACCTGGGTTTACCTTACGAAATCAATCCTGTGAAATTGAGTGGACATAATGCTTTCTTTTTCCCCATGTCCACGACACTGGAGTTTAAATTTCCTGCCAGAGGCGCAATGCCGCCCGTGACCATTACCTGGTATGATGGAATGGATAATATACCAGCTGTACCAGAGGGTTATGGTGTGTCTGAATTGGATCCCAACATTCCACCACCAAGCACCGGTCAATTACAGCCTGCCAGACTCAATCCCGGGAAGATAATTTACAGCAAGGAACTCACTTTCAAAGGCGGTTCCCATGGAAGTACACTCTCCATCATTCCCGAGGATAAAGCCAAGGACTGGGAGTCCAAGTTGCCTGAAGTACCACAGAGTCCATCTAATCACTATGCCAATTTCCTCAAAGCCTGTAAAGGGGAGGAGAAGGCAAGGTCTCCATTTGAAATAGCCGGACCGCTGAGCCAGGTGTTCTGCTTGGGCGTGATGGCCCAGCAAATGGGCTTAAAACTGGAATTTGATCGAGAAACGAGACAGATCATCAACAATCCACTGGCAAATCAGGTACTGGCAGGTATGCCGCCACGGAAAGGTTGGGAGGAATTCTACAGGGTTTAGTTAATGATTTATAAAAAAAGTGCCATTGGAATCCTCCGGTGGCACTTTTTTATATTTCCACCTTAGCGTCAATTAAAAATCGATATCAATTACTTTTCAAACTCCACAATATACTCGGATAGGTATTTCCCCAAGTCCGCATATTTGAAGAAAAGTCTTGCTCTTTTTCCAAGTTTTAAACTGGTGTTTTTCTCCAATATGTCTTCGGATGTATTCATTGGCTGAAGTGAGGGATACCAAAGTATATGTCCCGGTTTTTGAACCAAAAGCTGTGGGCTGGTCCAGGCTTGGGAATTATTGCCGTCTCCTAATTCCCGATGGGGATTAAAAGAGATGTAAAGTTTGTCTCCTATCCAGTTTTGGCCTTCCACAAATCCCATGAGCATCACCCAGCATTCCAAATAGGTATTCCAGCTGACAGAAGGTCCCCAATGAAAGCCTCCTTGAGCAGAAGATGCTGGACCTCCGCCTTTTTCAAGAGGAACCTGAAGCGAAGCAATTGGAGATCCGATACCATCCCAAGTGGCATTGAAGCCCTTGCCATCCCATCTCTTGGCCTTACCTTGTGGATCGTCGAGATCTTCTAATCTGATTCTGGCCACACTGATACATTGGCCTGACCAATCTTTCTCAAATGAGTAAGTGTTGGGATCATAATCGCCCGGGTAACTGTACTCCCCATAAAATAAGTAGAGGTATTCTCCAACGGCCACTGCACTAGGATCCCCTACACCTCCGGCAAAGGTTTTGGAAGTGTTATGGGGCTTCAGGACCATTCGGGCCTGTTTGTCCTCTAGGAAAAGCCCTTTATTTACCCAGTTTAGCCCACCGTCAGTAGACTTCATCACGCCGATCCTTGGTACAGCAGCCGGTGTAATTCTTTCTGTAAGGCCCAGTGGCCAATTTTCATCTATATAGCCTTCACCGGTTTCAGGGTTGTAAGGAAGTGTTTCAGGATAATTTTCATTGTGATAAATGGCATAAAGCGTTCGGCCAGAGGGATCTTTATGGTCCTGATATAAGGTTTCAAACCAAACTGCTCCGTGAAGTCCTTTCTGGCCAAGGGGAGCGTTTTTTGGCAGATTGGGGGCGATGTAGCGTTCAGCAGGAGTGCTAAAGACCTCATCTGCATTCGTTCCTGAAGCAAATTTCAAATCTTCTGCAAATCCCCAAACTGGATCTTCCCCATATTTTCCAGGAAAAATCCGGAGAGTATCCCCCACCCAAGCTTCGGCCATGTTACAATCCACAAAGTTGTTGAAGTGAAATGTGTCGGTGGGGATTAATCGGTAATTTGGGGTTTTAAATTCTATTGCCACTGCTTGTTCATGGGCGTTTTTTGATTGACAGGCCCAATTAAAGCAGAGAGTGGACAAAATCAAATATGGAATATAGCGGGAATTTTTAAACGGATCCATTTTAGCAGCGAATTGAACAAGAACTACAGAGGATATTTTTCTTATAGAAAGATAAATGAAAAATCTTTCTATACATCCTTGCATTGTTAAATTTTAAGTCCTTATTGATAGCATTTTTTTATTTGATTTCATTATAAATTCGCCTAATCTCATGGTTAAACTTTCTAGGTTCTTCAAATACCGGACTATGTCCGGATTTTTCAAATAAAATAAATTCCTTGTGGGGTGCAATCAAATGGTCTAGGTATTCTTTTACCAACTCCCATGGTGTGTTATAATCATATGCTCCTGAAATGAAATATACAGGAACTTCAACTTTCGGGATTTCTTTAAAAAAGTCAATATCGTTAAACTGTTCATCAAAAATGATATTGCCAGCGGAAAAAGCTGACCCTTTTCCATACCTGATCAAATCCGCAAACGAATATTCCCTGGAAAACCAAATAGAGAAAATCCAATCTGTGTAGGTCGTTTTTTGATAGCGTTCCCCTCCAAATCTTAATAACCAGTATTTTTGCCTAACACCACCCCAAAAACCTGTCGCATACATGTCTTTATAATGCCCGCTCTGAGGAGCTCCCATTTCTTCTAATTCTTTCAGGGCCTTTTTATGCCCCTTCTCCTTAGCCTTTTCCAGTGTGTACTGATAGGATAAAAACTCTCCTCTGTAAGCATGCAATTCCTGTCCAATACCAACGAATGCGGAATAATTTTCAGGATTTCTCTTTATAGCATACATGCCAAGTCTGGAACCCCAGGAGTGTCCGATTAATAAAATTTTTTCCTTATTAAAACGGCTTTTTAAATAGTCTACAAGCCACTCTACATCCTGTATATAGTTTTCTACGGTTATCTCTTCTTTGGTGATATGTTTTGAGAAAGACTTGCCCGCACCCCTTTGGTCCCAATATACAACAGTGAAATCATCTTCCAGTTCATGGTTGAATTTCCGCAACAATGCCGTGGCTGATGCTCCAGGGCCACCGTGCAGAAAAAGTAGTATCGGGTTGTTGATGTCTTTCCCTCTGATCAACACATATTGCTTTCGATCATTTATTTCTAAATAGTTGATTTCTGCAATACCGGAAGAAGTTTTTATTTTTTTAGTAGAGGTACAGGCGGAAAATACCATTCCAATAAATAAAGCTTGTATGTAGATTTTCAATACTGTCTGTTTCATAAAGTTCTAGCATATTTTGTTTGTTTTTTTGATTTAATGCCTGCCTAGCTTACTTTTTGCCTCAAAAATTGTGTGGGAGAAGCCTCTTTCAACCTTAGAAAGGGACTTTCTAAGAAGCGGAAGGATAATCGGCAGAATATCAGGCTAAGCAGAAAAGTGGAAATGGTTTTGCCATAAAATACCCACCAAGATGACTCATGGATTCCACCCATCATTGCAAAACCCTCAGTAAACACCATAGCAGGGATATGCAGGCAATAGAGCCCATAGGTGAACTTGCCCCAAAAGCTTATTTTTTCAAAATTTCCAATTTTAAAAAGTGATGTCCTGGCGAATGTTTGATCGAAAATAATGAAGGCAAAATATATGGAGAATATCAAACGCTCAAGTATCACCATTACCGGACCTACGAACAATTCTTTTCTAAAAAGGATCAAAGTAAGGCCTAACAGATAAATAAGTACGCTGTATTTTTTGGGAAGTGAATTGCTTTCTTCCTGTTTAAGACTTTTTGTAAAACTCCACCAGGCTAGCCAAGCGCCAATTACCAAATCAGACATTACACTGAATGTATGATAAAAAATCAATGTGTGGTCCTGGTAGTTTATTCCTCTAAATACCAGGGATATGATGATCAACACAATGAATAAGAGCAATCTTGACCTTTTAAAAATAAGTAATAAGATAGGCCAAAAAAGGTAAAACTGTTCTTCAATGGCCAGGGACCAAAGTACTGACAAGCTGCCTGAAAGAGGATCGCCGTTAATGATGCTATTGAAGTTGCCAAGAAAAAAGACATAGTACCAGATATTTGAATGCTCTTCTATTCCCGCATTTACCAAATCCAGAAGCAGTTGAAAAATGAGATAACCAAATACCAATGTTGCATAATACAATGGCCAAATCCTAAGGGTTCGTCTCCAGTAAAAGCTTTTGATTGAAAAGACACCATTTACCTTTTCTTCCACTAAAAGAAGATAGGTGATCAAAAAACCTGAAAGGGTGAAAAAGAAATTAACCCCTAAATCTCCATTTTCCCATAATTTGTGGAAGACCAAATAAATAGTATTGTTTTCTCCGATTTCTGGAACTGCGAAGTAACAGTGATACATGAAGACATAAAAAAACGCAAGGAACCTTAGCCCATCGAGGTTCCGGAAATACAATTTTTGATTCATTATTTATGCTTTTTTAGGGCACAAATATTGAGGGCAGACTTTTCTTAGGCGTTGCAATAGGTAGGATGAAACCGATTTGATCCGAATTTTTTTTTATTTATGTTTTTTGCTCCTTGAGATATTCCGAAGGCGTTTGTCCCGTGTACTTTTTAAAAAACCGATTAAATGTTGCTTTAGAGTTAAAGCCAGCCTCAAGTGCAATCCCCAGAAGCGTTGTGTTTTTATGATCTCCATTGGCTAACCTATTTTTTACCGCTTCAATTCTGTATGAATTGATGTACTCATAAAAATTCTTTTTGTAAAACTGATTGATGACTTGGGAAAGTTGATTGTTACTAAGGTTAAGTTCAGTTGCCAATTTGGATAGGTTCAATTCCGGATCTATATATGGTTTTTTTTCAGCCATTAATTCCTCCAAAAGTTTTGCATACTGTTTGACCAAGGCTTCATCCAGTGATGAATGATGATATTTTTCCATCATAACTTCTTGTTCACTTCCGGCTTGTTTAGCAAATGTGGAAAGGGATCCCCCCAGAAAAACTGGAGCCTGTCTAAATCCATAATACCCCATATAAATTACCAAGACACTTACTGCGATATTGATGAATAGGTCTTCATTGGCCAGATCCAGTTTAAAAAGGTTTGTGATCACTGCGAGCTGACTAAAAAATCCGATAAACCACAAAAAGAGTACAGATTTTAAAGCCATTTTTAACCACGCCAAATGTTGACTTTCGATGTTAGAAAAATTATCCTCTGCAAATCTCAGGGTTTTGTTGATCGTATGAATTGACCAAAGGCAATAAATCAATATACTCCCTAGTTTTGCCCAAGCAAGAATAGTACGGGTAAAATCAGAAAAAGGAGCCAGCGTATTTTGAAGCGCATAGGGAGCAATGATGGCCAGGTTTATAACGAATGGCAAAAAGTGAACGCCTTAAATCCGCAGGGCGGATTTAAAAAAAGCCGAAAAAGTGGCTGAATTTATTCAATTCAGGCTTTTCCGGCTCGTTTTTTTTCACTTATTTAGGTGTTACCACACATCCTTGATAAGCGGTATGAAAATTACGAATTCGACAGAAAAAATCACACCTTTCGGAGGTTTTAATTTTGTTTTTAACTCTTTCAAAAATTCTGGTCTCCCAGAACTCATTGATAATCAATTGGGGGTTAGAGCCTTAAGGGGAGGGTTTTCATACAGTGACATTTTCGCCAATCATATGGCTATTTTCTTTAATGGTGGCGACTGTACTGAAGATATCAATGTTCACTTGAGAGACGCACTTGAACAGGTCCCTTCATTTTCAGTATGCAGTGCCGATACAATTCTGAGAGGTATCAAAGAGCTTGCTGTTGATACAGAACTCTTTATAAATCCGTCCAGTGGAGTAAGCCATGAATTTAATATCAATGGAAAACTCAACAGCTTGTTGTTAAAATCAGCTTGTAAGACCGGATTACTCAAGTCAGGTGTTGCTTACGACCTCGATTATGACAACACCGTCATTCCAACTGAAAAGTACGATTCAAAAAAGACATATAAACACGTCTATGGATATCAGCCAGGTGTAGCTTCCATAGCACATCCTGAATTTTCACAGGCCATTCCTGTGTACGTAGAGGGCAGAAATGGCAACAGTCAGGCCAAATATTTGCAGGCTGATACACTTACACGCATGTTTGGGCAGCTTACCAATGAAAATATCCGTATCGGAAGGTTCAGAGCCGATTCAGCATCCTATCAGGAAGAAGTTCTCCGCACACTGGAAGCACATACCGAAAGCTTTTATATACGGGCAAACAGATGTGCCAAACTGGATAATATCCTTGGAAGTATAGCCCCTGAGAAGTGGCAGAAAATACGTTTGGGTGTACAGGAAATGGAAGTTACTGACCTATCCGACTACAAACCTTTCGGTAAAGACAGGTCTTACAGGCTGGTCATTACCAGAATCAGGCGTAAAGACGGGCAGGCAGATGTGTTTAGTGGAGATGCATTTACTTACAGGGCTATTCTGACCAATGAACATACATCGTCCAATGAAGCTGTTGTAAGGTTTTATAACGCCCGGGGTGCAAGCGAACGCTTGTTTGATGTACTCAACAATGACTTTGGCTGGTCTAAGTTGCCCTGTTCGTTCCTTGCAGAGAATACCTCCTTTATGCTTATGACGGCTATGTATGCCAATTTTTACACCTATATCATTGGAGAGTATTCCAGAAAAGTTGATTGGCTTAAGCCTACCGACAGGCTCAAGAAGTTTATCTTCAGATTTATCACTGTTTCAGCCAAGTGGATAAGAACGGGAAGAAGAGAAGTGCTCAAACTGTTCACGAGTAAGGATTACAAGCCGATTTTGAACTAAATTCAGATAAAAACCCCTCAGGAGCTCAAAAAATAAAGATTTACAGGGAAGAGGTATGCCTTTTCCATTAAAATTGAGGAAAAAAACCGTCCATTTTATCCTCAAACCTAAAATCCATTGTCTCAAAACTATGAACACTCTTCAATCAAAGGGAAGAAATTCCCGAACTAGACCAAAAATGAACACAAACAAGCAGATTCAAATCTCCAAACTAAAATCCTGCGGATTTTAGGGAACGACTTCTTTCCATGAAATTCTTTTTTCGAATAAACTCCTTGTATAAAGCCATAAAACCGGACCATTGAGAAAAACGGCCGCGCTGCTGAGTTCTAATGAGAATGAAAAGCGATTATTGGCAGATAGGTAAAAAACAAAGATGTGGAACAGGATGATCGAAAACCACGAAATTAAAAGCCAATCATAAACCGCTTTATCTCTTTTGCTCATCAAAAGGATAATGAAAAAAGTGGTAATGGAGCCACTGAAAAAGTAGAGTTTTTCCATATCGATGAATAATTTTTTGAAAATACAATAACCCGAAGTTAGCGAAAGTGATTTTAAATTGAATGTAAATTGTTGGTTAATAAAATTTGGTTTCGGCCTGAGGATTTTTTCTTGGCGGCTTATCGAAGAACTCCCGTTTTTCTATCCATTTAAAACAGAAGATGGAAGCATCAGTAAAAAAGGAAGTGCTTTAGTATAATCCAATGCAGAGTATTCTAAGCCTAAAAGTCTGATGTTTGAGTAGTAGGTTTGATGTTGGTCGTAATACATTTTTTCACTTTGTACAAACCAGGCCTTATCCCCTAATTTTTCTGCTAAAAACCATTTTTCTATTAATCTGGCACTTCTGCCGTTTCCATCATTCCAAGGATGTATTTTGACAAAAACCAAATGAATCATTGAGGCATAAAAAAAAGCTTCTTCGATAGACATTTCTGTTTTAAGTAGTAGCGTCAAATCGGTATAAAACTTTTCCATTTCTGCCTCTAATTCAAAAGGTGTGGCCGCTACATATTCAATACGGCCATCAGGAGTGGATACATACATGTTTTGTGTGCGGTATTTCCCCTGTCGGTTTTTCGCAAGTATATTTTTGCTCAACAATGCATGAGCTTGGGCAATATTTTCTTTGTTAAGTGTATTGGTTTTTGCAAAGGTATAGGCGTCGTACAGGTCGTCTATTTTTCTTGTATAATCAGGTGAAAACTCAATGCCGAATTTCTTGTGCTTAACGTAACTATCTAATTCGATAGTTTCTCCTTCTATTTTGCTACTATATACGGAGGATACAGAGGTGTAAAAACTGAAGCTGTCTGTTGAGATTTCGGCGTCTTTTAATGCTTCAAAAGCAGGATTTAAACCATTCGGTGCTTTTTCCAAGTACTCTGAAAGTAAATCATTGCTTAGAATTAGTAGTTGTTTGTTCATCACTATTACAGCTCAATAAAAGACTAAGTTAGTCAACTATTGCATTGAAAAAAATAAATGGTTTCTAGAGTTGCCTTAAACAAAAAAAGCCCTGCATTGCTGCAAGGCTTTTGCTCCCCCTCTTGGGCTCGAACCAAGGACCCCATGATTAACAGAAGTGTGGTTTCGTTTTCTTACTTCCTGTAAATCAAATGGTTGAGAGAGGGTTGCGGTCGTTTTTGCACGCTTTTTGCACGCGAAAGCCTGTGAATGATGTTTTTTTTTCAAAATCAAGGGCGACGTTCGTTAACTTCGCTCTTATAAGTTTTGACCAAATCTAGGGAATTTTCCCCTCATCCGCAAAGCTGTAATACCGTGCATCAGGAGAGAGAATGATGTGGTCAAGCAGTTCAAGGTCCATCTCTTTGCAAGCGCTTTTGATTTTCCTTGTGAGAGAGATGTCAGCTTCTGAGGGATATAGATTTCCTGAGGGATGGTTGTGTGCAAGGATCAATCCTGTTGCAAGCGACTTGAGTGCTACAGCCAGAATGATTTTTGGATCACATACCACAGAAGAAACTCCTCCTTGAAATGCACAATGATAGCCGATGACCTGATTGGCGCGGTTCAGATACAAAACCACAAACTCTTCCCTTGCGGCAATGAGGTCCTGGTCAAATATCCCGTGCAGAATTCTGAAAGCGTCCTGAGACGATTTGATTTTTTGAAGGTCTTTTCCGTGGCCCTTCGGTGTATAGCTGAGCTTCAGCTCGTAGATTAGATTTGTCATGTTTGTTTAAAATGTGAAAAGCCCGCCTTTTTAGGGGCGAGCTCTTCGGGTTCAACGCAAATACCAGAAATTGTGTGATGGTGATTCCAAGGCCTCCTGTACCTGCCGTGTGAAGTCGAAACTGTTGACGCCACGTTCCAAGTACTTGTCAATATACGAGTGCTTGACCGCCCCAGTCATCAGATTGTAAAACCTCCACAGGTCGATACTGCCATTTTCACCACGTTGAAAGTTGGGGTCACTGTAATAGCATTCCGCAACTCTCGAAACTTGCGTGTCATTGATCAGCAGCTCGGGCACCTCAGCTTTCAGCTCTCTTGGGAGAAACTGGTACAGCCTTGCACGACCGATAATCTGTGCGAATTGGCGCTCTTCCAGATAGTAACCTGTGAACTGGTTCATGTGGCTGAGTTGCTTCACTGCATCATAGTCCTGAAAGAGCAGGAATACCTGCTGGTACAGATCTTCCAAACTCTTGGCACGCATGTCCAGCTTCGCGCCATCAGTTGAAACGCAGAGATTGGTGCAGACAAAGTTTCTGAAACCGACAAACACTTTGAAATGCTCGGGTGAACCTTTGATGCTGTTCAGGTTGTCCAAGTTGTAAGCTTTGACGCCTCCCACAGTCAGCTCAAGCAGATTCCCGTTGATTTCATCGGTGATGCCAGGAATGGTCAGCATGAAAGCCATCCTTTCGTAATAGATGGTTTTTTCATGAGGAAGCAGGTCATGCGCTTTTTTGTGTCTCGCTTCATAAGTCCTGCCTTTGATCGGAGGGGAAACCCTCACCTTAGGGGAAGGTGTGGCACTTAACCCAAAGACATCTCTGGCAGCTTCTGCGACAACCTCCACAAATTCCACTTGGGAAATTGTCGGCTCGTTGTCTTTGAGAAACACTGGTATCACATGCTTTTCCCTGATTTCCCGCAGTGCAATCTCAGAAGTGTTGGCTTCCAGAAAAGGTGGAGCGGACACCTCCACATGGGAGATGTCCAGTGCTTCCATTGTGTTGTTAATGCGCATGAGTTCCATTGGACATGAATTTTGGCTTGGTTAACAACTGACTTTTTCTGGCGACAAACTCTTCCTTATAGAGCTCTTGTAGGCCTGGGTTTTCGTTGTACAATTTGTACAGCTGATCAAGGCTTTTGCAGGAGTTGATGAGCTCTACAAAATCGCTTGGCTCCTCATCCAGATTTGATGCAGAAGATTGACACCAATCCCTGATCATTTCCCCTGTTTCTGCGGTGATTCTGAAATCTGGCAGTCCAACAAACATCCCAGTCCTGTCTTTGGAAGCAGTAACAAAGTGTTTGATGTTGACTTCGAATACAATGGTGAAATCGTACTCTAAGCCGTCACGCTGCACACCTTTCAGACCAACCTTCTCTGGTACCTGCTTTCCGTTCTTTTCAGTGAGCACATAATCCTGCTTGCTGCGGACTGTGGCGATGATGTGGGCGGAAGATGCCAGGATTTTGTTGATGAGGTTGTTGTGGCGAGGTGTAATCTTACCCCAATTGGTGAAGCTGTTACCAGGCATGCCACTGTGAATGTCTAGCAGGGTTTCCCACTCGTGGGACAGGCTGTCAATCACGATGGCTTCTATACCAGCAGATTCACAAAGCTGGATGGCTTCCAAATACTTCTCGGGTGTGTAAGGCGCCCCAAGAGAAATGACATTGTACCCTCCAAGATGGGCGTACAAGTCAGCACTTTGGTTTTCGGTGTCGATGACGGCTACCTTGGACCAGTCTCCGACTAAACCATAAGCAAGCAGCAGGGAAGAGTAAGTCTTGCCTGAACCGCTTGGACCCTGCATCGCAATTCTTATGCGAGCTTGGGAACGTTTCGAAACGCGTAGATGCATATTACTCCAATGTTTAATGGTTGAACACTGGATTTCCTGGGGGGTAGGAAGATAAAATGGGTTTTTAGGTCTTGGAGGTGGGGGGTAGCCGTTGGCTTGAAGAGACCCGGGGGAAGGTTATGGGGGTGGTACCCTATTATTCTTACACATTTGCGTTTTGCAGCCGTATTTTGGAAAAAGAAAAGGCGAGAATCAATCCCGCCCTTTACTGTTACTGCATGTCACAAATTCTTGGAGAAGCCGAAAGCAAGCTTCGAAAACCCCGTCATCGAACTTCTCTTGGGCAATGCCATTGTAGGCACTTTCTTTGACAAGTTCTAAGGTGAAAGCTTCACTTCGGTACTTCCAGCCTGCATCGTCTTCCTGATAGAACTCATGGTTTTTAGAAAGCCGTGCAACTGTTTCGTCCAGAAACACGCCTGCGTCTTCGATATCTCGGTATTCAGGACTGATGATGAGAACAGATTGATCACCTCTGTTCCATCGAAATGTGACGAAAAATGTGTTCGCCATGGCTTGAAAAAGTTTTGGTTTCGGAGCATGTACCCCTTACAATAATATAAGGAAAAACCCCGAAATTCGCTAGCCAGAGCGAGTTTTTTTATCAATTTCAACGTTTTTTAAAGAGTGAGCTGATGACCACTATAGCTACGACAATCCAGAACACCCAAATGCCCACCTGATAAATTTGGTAGAATAACCGCTCTGCAAGATTCAGGATTTCCGTGATAACGTACAGGGCTACAAAAGCAAGGATAACAATTCCCACCTTGTTCAAAATGCTTTGCTGTGCCCACCAGCTTTTGTGGTTAGGTTTTTTAGGGTTGAAATTTTCATGTTGGTTCGGTGTATGCCCATTGCCAACGATACGTTCGATGTCGTTGTGTTCCATCATATACAATTGAATTTGAAATGTGTTGTGTGTTCTAGCTTAGCTGAACCTCCTGATCTGCGGGTTTTTAAGGAAAAACCGTTCGTGCCAGATTGGTAGCTTTTTTGGGAGGTCAAACCATGGGGAAATTCCTCTGTCATGGCTCTTGACAATGTGTATGGACTGTGCAGGAGTGTAACCCTGGGCGAGCAGGTAGATATACTCTCCCTTGCTGTTCTTGGCACGGTCCACAATGATAACCGCATGTCCCGGACTGCCAGGATGAACGATCACGTCACCGATCTGGTAATCGCCTCCACGGTTGACTTTGGTCAATTCTCTCTCTAAGGAGATTGTACCGGCATACATGAACACAATGTCGAGATACCGTCGGAAGTTCTGATAGCTGTCATCCGATGTGGAGGTTTGTTTGAATTCCACTTTGTTGCCTTTGACTTCGGCTCTTATCCCTTTGGCGTGGTCAAGCCAGGCGTAACTGTGTCCGCTGGTAAACTGGAATTTGATTTTGTCAAACTCTTTGCGCTGATACAGATACTCCGCCCTGAGTCGAATCGTGGCATCTGCACACTGCTGCAGGTCTTTGGTACCGACATCGATATCCATGACTGCAAAATGATTCCGCTGGTCTGAGATTGGACGACCTTGAAAGTCTAAAACTTCGCTACCGTGTGGGAGCAACTTCAAGCTTTGTAAGTAGTGCTGCCAAGTCCCAGCAGTAGTAGATTCTCGTACATAGCCATAGGGTACAAGCACTCTTTCTGCTACAATTGAACCCTCCTTATAGAGGTGGCTTGAATCATCTTTTCCGTTACAAGTTGTGAAAAGCAGCAATAGCGTTATAGTACAGAGAATGAATGTGTGGGTGTGCTGTTTCATGGGGTTTCAAAAGTAACGCAAGATGCCGTTTTGCCTCCACATTTCAAATAGGCTATGGAAGGATTTGAGAAAGTGTGACAGTGGTTGTCTTATTTGGTTTCAATGGCTGATTCTGAGAATGGTCTTCCCAAGCAGTGGTGTCATGTAAGCTCCTGTTTTTCGGATTGTTGGAAGAACTTCCTTGTTCACCCATTTTCTAAAGGCTTTTGCTTCAGGTTTTCTTGATTTTCCAACAAGCTCGAAAAGCCCAGATTCTGAAATAATTGTAACTGTTTGCATACCATCAGGGGGGTGTCCGAAAAGTCGAGACACCCTTTTTTTATTGTTGATTTTCTCTAAAATTATTATTTTAGAGTTGAACAAAATACAACAATGTCTAAGGTAGTTTTTAAAAATCAGACTGGCAATTGTCCAGAATTATTTCCGGCAAATATTTTTGATAAAATCCCTGATAACCACCCTGCTCGATTGGTTGACACTGTGGTTAACTCTTTGGATATCAGTGATATTATAAAGAGGTACAAGGGAGGCGGTACATCAGCCTATCATCCACGAATGATGATTAAAGTGCTGTTCTACAGCTATTTATCCAATGTGTATTCATGTAGGAAAATAGCCAAAGCACTTAATGAGAACATACATTTCATGTTTATCTCAGGAAACTCAACCCCCGATTTCAGAACCATCAACGATTTCCGCGGTAAAATCTTAAAAGACTCCATCAAGACATTGTTTGCCGAAGTGGTAAAAATGCTTGTTGAGATGGGATATGTAAGCCTTGATGTACAATACATTGACGGAACCAAGATTGAAGCAAAATCCAATAAGTACACTTTTGTCTGGCGTAAGACAGTTGAAAAGCACAAAGAAAGGTTAGAAGGTAAGATCAAGAGTGTTTTATCAGATATCGAAGAAAGCATCCTATCAGATAATCAAGAAGTTAATCAAGAAGAATTGCCTAAAAAAATTGATTCTGAAGAATTAAGGGAGCGGCTTTCAGCCATAAATAAAAAGCTAAAAGAGCCTTCAAAGAAGATTGCTAAGGAGCTTCAAAAACTTCAGGAAGAACATCTTCCCAAGCTGGAGAAGTATGAAAAAGACCTGGAGATTTTGGGGGATAGAAATTCGTACAGTAAGACAGATCATGATGCCACATTCATGAGAATGAAAGAGGACCACATGAAAAACGGACAACTAAAACCCGCTTACAATCCTCAGATATCAACTGAAAATCAATTCATTACCCATGCTACTATCCACCAAACAGCAGGGGATACCACCACTTTAAAATCCCACTTGGACAGTTTTGAAAAATCGTATAGTAAACAAAGTAAAGAGATAGTAGCTGATGCAGGATACGGCAGTGAGGAGAATTATGAAATGCTTGAAAAAAAGGGAGTTGATGCCTATGTGAAATACAATTACTTCCACATGGAGCAAAAGAAGAAGACAAAGAACAATCCTTTTCTTCCCCAAAATCTTTTCTACAATGCAGCGCAAGATTTTTACGTATGCCCCATGGGACAGCGGATGGAGAATGTTGGACAAGGAAAGCGCACTTCAAGCAATGGGTATGTATCTCAAGTAACTTATTATCAGGCAAAAAACTGTGAAGGATGCCCCTTAAGAGCACAATGCCACAAAGCGACAGGTAACAGAAGAATCGAAGTGAACCATAGGTTAAACTTCTTAAAACAGCAGGCCAAGGAAAAACTAATGAATAAAAAGGGGCTTGAACACAGGAGCAAAAGACCAATAGAGGCGGAAGCTGCGTTTGGCCAGCTGAAAAGCAATAATAAATTCAACAGATTTACACTCACTGGTTTAGAAAAAGTGGAATTAGAGTTCTTATTGATGGCAATTGGCCATAATCTGAGAAAAATGGTGGCTAAAAGTATGCACTCTGGACTAAAACTATCTAAAAAATCATCTTTGGGTTATAAACCCTACAATAGTCGGCCGGTATTTTACGTTCCAAAGGAAAATTCTAATCAAAGATCACTGGTAATGGCATTGGATTTTCAAAATCAAAAAATAGCGGCATAAAAAAAGCTGCCCTTTTCGGACAGCCCCTTTTCATCATCGTCTAAGCTTGTTATTGCTCTTCTTGAATTTTTTATGTCCAAGAAATCTGCCACTTCTTTAGCCACAAACCAAGGTTCGTTTTTTTCATCAAGCAGCACCCTTACATTGTGCGTGCTGAAATGGTGGTGAGTTGTCAGACTTAGCTATCAAACGTTCTTGGCTCAGGCGGTTTGTTCTGAGAAGATGAAGGCCGAAAAGTGGTCGACGTGGAAGAACAGCTACCGCTTGTTCTCACAACTTACTTTAGCATTACTCTTCTTCGTCAACTGAAGGTATGTCAAAACCCATAATTGGAACAATTTGTCCGCGTCTTACAGGTGTGTTTGTCAGAAGGGATTCATTGACTTCTATGGGGTGGTTAATCTTTATCATAGGCAGAGCGTTGGTTGCTTTGGCTTTTGTGCCACCAGTGCTCAGAGTGTTCAAATGTTCGGCAATGATCTTTTGTAAAGGAAGTGTTTTTACCTGAGCCCAAACAACAGCAGTTAAGGCTGTTTGGCCCTTCCAGCTTGGGATTTTGGCTTGGACAAGTTTGGGGAACATCTTGTCATGTTTTTCGGACACCTTTGTTTTCCTCGTCTTCTTGCGAATTTTTTCAAGTTCTTTTTTTGCGCTTTCTTCCAATGTGTCGTTTAAGCCTGCTCCATCCAGCAGTGACTCTTTTACCTGTGCTTTGAGACCTGTTATGGTAGCAAATGATTCTTTGAATTCTTCTTTTACAAGTGCTGCAAACTCAGGTGTGGTAAGGATAGCGTCGTGTATGGTGAACAAAGGTGCTTCTGGGAATTTGTAGGCTATTTGTTTGGAGATTTTGTCGAGAATAAGAACGGATTCAAGCCGTTGCAAGAGAAGTGCTAGAAACTCTTTGGAGCCAGACTTCAAAGTGTCCATGATTTTGGTGATGGCGGGGAAAAGGATGCTAAAGGCTATATATGCTGACCTGCCTTTTTTTTCCATGGGACTATGACACAAACTGTGTAAGTTGGTTTCACTACTTACGAAGTTAAAGTTAAACCTCGAAATTCTCTGTGTGATTTAGAAGAAATCGCACAGGGAATTTGAGGAACCCGCGGTAGGCGCCCCCCGGTCTGTGTGTGGACAATTTCTTACCTTTATAACACACAGATTACAAAAATGAAAAAAGAAGATCTCCTAAATGATGACTTCCTCAAGCAGTTCAGGACTGCCGGGGAGCTTAATTCCTTCCTTCAACAGCTTCAGAAAAGAGCCGTTGAGAAAATGCTTGAAGGCGAGCTGGATGCCCATCTTGGCTATGAAAAGCATCAGAATTCCGATAATCCCAATTCAAGGAACGGCTATTCCACCAAAACAATAAAAAACACATTTGGGGAAGCTGAAATCAGAGTCCCAAGAGACAGGGACGGCAGCTTTGAGCCTGCCCTTGTGCCCAAACGCAGAAGCATGGCGGAGGGCGTTGAAAACGTGATCATTTCCATGTATGCCAAGGGAATGTCAAACCAGGACATCGAAGAACAGATCCGGGAGCTTTATGACATCAATGTTTCCTCCTCCACCATCTCAAGGGTTACCGGTGCCGTAGCGGAGGATATTGTTGCATGGAGAAACAGGCCGCTTGACCCTGTATACCTGATCGTTTGGATGGATGGTATATCCTTCAAAGTCAGGGAGAACTCCAAAGTGGTCAACAAGACCGTTTATATTGCCGTTGGCCTCAGAACTAACGGCCTTAAAGAGATCCTAGGCCTTTGGCTTGGCAAGAATGAATCTTCGGCTTTCTGGATGGGGGTACTCACCGACCTGAAAGCCAGAGGGGTTGAAGATATTCTCATAACGGCAACTGACAACCTGAACGGGTTTACTGATACGATAAAAGCTTCATTCCCCCAATCAGTCACTCAGATATGTGTCGTCCACCAGATCAGAAACGCATGTAGATATGTCGCATGGAAAGACCGCAGGGCGTTTACAAGGGATATGAAGGAAATTTATACCGCCCCTACAAAAGATGCTGCTTGGGCTGCCCTGAACGATTTTGCCAAAAAATGGGAATCCAAATACGCTTATGCCATCAAAAGCTGGAGGGACAACTGGGATGAACTCACCGTTTTCTTCGATTACCCGGCTGAAATCCGTAAAATCATCTATACCACCAACCTGATTGAAAATCTCAATGGAAAGATCAGAAAATACACCAAAAACAAGCTCTCTTTCCCGACAGATGATGCCGTAATGAAGTCTGTTTTTCTCGCTGCAAGAGAAGCATCGAAAAAATGGACTATGCCTATCAGAGACTGGGGAGCTATTTTTAACAGTTTCCTGCTTATATTTGGTGATAGGGTCAGGCTTCTTGATACCTGACCATAAAACCATAATTTGAAGTTTACACACTTATCGGGATAGTGTCCCTGCCTTTTTTTTCCATCGTGAACTCTTCAAACAACAAATACATTACCGATGATTTGGTGGCCGCTCTTGTTCTGAAACCGTCTATTGTGTGCGGAGATTTCTTCAGTATCGCGTTTTGCAAGTTTACATAGAAGTCCCCCTCAAACAGCTGCTCGAATGCCTTTAAATCTTCATCGAGACCGGACACCTCATAAAAAGTTTCCAACATATGGTATGATTTTTTTTTAAGGTCTGTTGTAAGGTGTCTGAACAGATCATGTACAAATGAAAATGAAGTTTTGCCCCCCTCGGACCAGGGTTTTGACTTCAACAGATAAAGAAGAAGCAATGGCTGTGATGCGGTAAGGTCGAGCTGAACCAGTGGTTTTCCGTCATATTGGACGAAATTTCTCAACTCGCGGTTAAGTTGGGTCAGGCTCGTGTTGAACCTTAGGTTGGAAATGGATCTTGAAAATGTAACACCCTTTTCTTTGACCCTTATGGCGGCATCGGCATACTGGGAGAAAGTTTTGTGGACGTTTCTGAGAAGCTTCGTCTTATACTCCTTCTTCTTTTTGCCGGTGTAGGTTGTTTCAATTTTCCTTGCCTGAGCAGAGAGAAGGCTGTGCACCATCTGTATGTAAAAGTCTGCTGCTTCTGCGTTGATTTCCAGTTTCCCGTCCTTCAGAAATTTGGTCAAATGGGGCAGGAAATCTTCTGGCGTGTTCTCAACGTCTGTTCCCAGAGAAGCTTCCAAATGTTTATTTTTGTTAATGTTGACGTGTGTTTTTACAGAAGCTACTTTTTTTTGCCCCATCAGGAAATCGCTTCCAAGTTCGTAGATAGCAGCTCTCTTTTTGAACGCGCTTGCCCCCACTTTTCTAGCTATAACTTCATGTTTCAAGAGGATTTTAAGAGCAGTGTCTGCCCGGTTTTTACCAACAACATCTCTAAAAAGCACCGTGTAAATTGGGACCCCTCCACGTTCATCTAGTATGTCTTTACCTTTTTCAGAATCTATGGGGTAAGAGATGATGTGGTCGAGGATGTAGTGCATGGCTTCGGTTACACCCTCTCTGAAGTCACTTTTCTTAAGGTGCGACGTATAATCTAAGGCGTTAAAGTTTGCTGGGACCGTGTACTCTTTCTTCATGCATTTGTGGCTTCCCTATAGAGGGTACAGCATGCAAAAGTATAAAAATTTTGTGTTGCCACATCTTTGGTTTTCGATCTTGGGTGGTCTTGTCTCAGAAACCTCCACCCCTTAAGCCGCCTCCGAAATCCCGTTGATAAACGTCTCCACAAATCCCAGGATTTTGTCCTTGATACGCTCGGCAATGCTTTTGCGTTCCTTGAGTGCGGGTTTTTGTTTGAGCAGGCCAATGATGTCGTCTCGCAGGGGTTCTTTCTCGGTGTAGATAAAGTCACCGATCACTTTTTCCAGTCCATCAGAGTCCAGTCCTTCACTCTCGCAGAGGCTTTTCAGAGCGTCCATGCGCTCCTTGGTCCAGAAGATGGCAAATTCTTCGGGGATGTTTTCGGTGTCCTGAATTTGTGGTAACTGTTCTCGTATAAACTTCTCGATCAGTTCCCGCTTGCTACGGAGTTGGGCTTCTCCCACCATGAGGTCAATGATGGCTTTCTTCTGTTTCTCCTGGTCTTCTGGTTTGGCATCTTTCAGGTTGGCCAGCAGCTTGAGAATGTAGGTCACGTTGATCTCGTCCCGGTGGATCAGTTCCAGCTCAAAGTCGATGTCGTTCAAGATGGAAACTTTCTCTTTTTGCTGGGAGCCTTTGCTGCGCTCGTACAGGTCCAGGTACTTGCTTTTGTAGTCTTCGAAGGACTGCTCGGGCATGGAGAGATCTTCAAACGTAAACTCCGTGAAGGTTCCCAGAACGTTCTTCAAGCGCATAAGCTCACGGAAGGCCTTGATGAATTCCAGCTGGGCTTCTTCGTCTGGTAGGTCATTTACAGCATTGACGGTGGGCGTTATGGTGAGCAGCTCGATATAGGCTTCGTTGAATTTCTGCACGTACTCCTCATAGGGAGCCATGATGATTTCGTCTTTGGCATCCAGATTGGAGAAGAGGGCAATGGCCTGGTCTGTGGCAGATTTGAGGTTGCGGAAAGCCACGATATTCCCCTGCGATTTGAGTTCGTCCAGGATGCGGTTGGTGCGGGAGTAAGCCTGTATCAGTCCGTGGTACTTGAGGTTCTTGTCCACGTACAGGGTGTTCAGGTTCTTGCTGTCAAAACCCGTCAGGAACATGTTCACCACCAAAAGGATGTCCACTTGCTTGTTCTTTACCCTTTTGGCAATGTCGTTGTAGTAGTTGTAAAAGCTTTGGCTGTCCTTGGTGGAAAAGTTGGTGCCAAATTCACGGTTGTAATCCAGAATGAAATCATCCAGAAATTCCCGTGGGTGTTTTTTTCCATAAGGCGGAATGTATTTGTCATCTGCTGCCATGGAGAGTTCGTCTTCACCAACCCAACTCGCATTCTCCACGTCTTCATCAATGAAGTCCACATTGGCACCATAAGAGAAGATGGTGGCCACACGGAGCTGGTGCTCTCCTGCTTCCTTTTTGGCTTGGAAAAGCTTGTAGTACTCGATAAGCACGGGCACGCTGGATACACAGAGAATAGCGGTGAATGTCCTGTTGTGGGTCTTTCTGCCGTGATGGGTGAGGATGTAGTCCACCACATTGTTCAGTCGCTGTGGGGCGTTCATGACTTCTTCTTCATCAATCGCTTCTACATTGATGTCGAAGATATGGTCTTTCTTTTTGAAGGTGCTGATGTACTCCACGGAAAACTTGAGTACGTTTTCATCCCGGATGGCATCGGTGATCACATACTTGTGGAGGCAGTCTCCAAAGAGCATGGTGGTGGTACGTTTGCCAAATTCGTTGGAACCTGCGTTTTCTTCAAAGATGGGTGTTCCTGTAAAACCGAACATCTGGCACTTCTCGAAAAAGTCCTTGATGTCGGCATGGGTTTTCCCAAACTGGCTCCGGTGACATTCGTCAAAGATGAATACAATGCGCTTGTCCCGCAGTGGCTCCATCTTGGACTTGTAGGCATTTTTGTTCACCGCATTGGCCAGCTTCTGTATAGTGGTGACGATGAGTTTATCGTTTCCGCTCAGCTGCTCCACAAGTTTCTTGGTGTTGCTGGTGGCATCAATACTGCCTTTGCTGAAGCTGTTGAATTCCTGCGAAGTCTGGGTATCCAGATCTTTTCTGTCCACCACAAAGACCACTTTGTGTACCTGCGGCAGGTTGGTCAGGATTTGTGCGGTTTTGAAGGATGTGAGCGTCTTTCCCGAGCCTGTGGTGTGCCAGATGTAGCCGTACTTAGGGGAGGTTTTGACCCTCTCCACGATGGCTTCGGTGGCATAGTACTGGTATGGGCGCAGTACCATTAGGGACTTGGCGGTCTCATTCAGGACGATGTATTTGGTGATCATCTTGGAGAGGTGGCATTTCTCCAGAAAGATGTCCGTAAATTCCGATAATTGGGTAATCAGTTTGTTTTTGCTGTCGGTCCAGTAAAAGGTCTGCTTGAATGAGCGCTGGTTGAAAGAGCTATTGGCGTAGTACTTGGTGTTGACGCCGTTGCTGATTACAAAGATCTGAATGTATTGGAACAGTCCCTGACCAGCTTCGTAGGAGTGGAGGCCATAGCGTTTGGTCTGCTTGAAGGCTTCCTTGAGTTCCAGACCACGGCGCTTGAGTTCTACCTGCACCAAGGGCAGTCCGTTGATCAGGATGGTGACGTCGTAGCGGTTTTTGTACTTCCCTTCCATGGTCACCTGCTGGGCAACCTGGAATTCATTTTGACACCAATGGATTTGGTTGATCAGTTCGATGGTTCGGGATTCTCCGCTGTCATCGGTATAGTCCACACGGTCACGGAGGATTTTGGCCCGCTCGAAGACCGATCCCTTATTGAGTGCGTTCAGAATCTGGGCAAACTCCTTCTCGCTCAGCTGGGTTTTGTTGTGTTTTTCCAGCTGGGATTTCAGGTTTTTGAGCAGGGCTGCTTCATCCGGTATCAGCACCTTCTGATAGCCCAGCTGCTGCAATTGCTGCACCAGGTTATTTTCTAAAGCCTGTTCGGGTTGCGTGGTCATGTATGAAAAATGCCTCTGTGATCAAAACAAAACGGTTCCTGAAGCAAGATGTGGAAATATCAACGTAAAACCAAGTGTTGGTATGGGTAGAATGTCTTTCCAACGTCATGCAATGCTGTTTTACATTTTGCGGAGAAGTTTTGCACTTTCAATTAGGCCGCAATTCTCAAGTGTTTTCAAGGTTTCCTGCTTGCTTTGTGCTGGGTTTTTTAGTCTCGCAACCATTCTTTCAAAGCTTTGTGCAGCAGCTTCTTTATTTTCAGAAATTAGCAAGGCGACAAATTCGTCCGGGTGGATTATTTCCACGTTGAATTTCTGTCCAGCCTTAGAATCAAAATCTTTCAGATTTACTGTAACGAGAAAATGTGCTGAGGCTTCCAAAGCTGCGGCTAAGACGTGACGATCATCCGTGTCAGAAAGCGAAAGTTCGGGAATTCTATGTTCAAATCCCTCCACGTTGGCATCTGGAAAAGCAGTGTCCATCAATAAGATCGTCCGATCAATCCGTAAAGGATCAAGCTCTGGTCTGTTTGCGAGTAAATTTCTTTTCCACTCCTCATGGATTTGTCTGCTCCAAAAGGGCTTAAAAAGTTCTTCCTCTGCCAAACTGAGTAACAGATCCCTTATAGGTGCAGGGTAAAGGACGTTTGCATCCAACAATGCTTTTATCATGCCTTGGAAAGATCAGTACCCCATATCCATTTCCTGTGCCTCTTTTGCGATTTCTTCCAAAGCTTTGCGTCTGGATTCTTTCAAGGCCGTTTCGTATTTTTTGATGTCTTCCAGTTTAACCCTACGGTGTGCACCAACCTTATTAAATGGGATTTTCCCACTTTCCAGTAATTTCACCAAATGGGGGCGTGATACGTTCAGTAAATCCGCTGCCTCCTGTGTGCTTAGTTCTTCAGCAAATGATGTGATGGCTACTGATTTTCCGTCCGCCATTTCTTCCAGCACCTTTTCCAATAGCCGAATTGCATAATGTGGAAGCTTGATGTTTGTTCCTTCTACTTGGAAAGTCAGCTCCTCTTTGCTTGTTGCTTTGTCCGTGATACTTTTCAGCAATTCGACCGACTGTTTGGCAGCTAATCTGTCTTTTGCTGTGGGTTTTTTGGAAGTTGTGGAAGTTGCCATGATGGAATGATTGTGCGTTTTCGTAAAGTTAGTAAACGAAATAAACGAAACAAAGGGTTTTTTTAAAAAGCTCTTAAACTACCGCAAACGAAAAAGACCCGTCAGATTTTCAAAACCTGACGGGTTTAAAGCAAAAGCCACGCCCTGGGACGCTGTTCAAGTGGGTAGCGTGGCGTGTACTGTTAATGCAAAGGAATAAAAAAAATGATCTGAGAGTAGATCTTACAATTAATAACCCAGGTACTTTTGAAACAAATATTTGATTTTAATATGGTTAAATAAAACTCCGTTAGGAGTTTACTACCGCAGGTTATTAGCCCCGAGTGAGAACTCGGGGATTTGGGAAGGTTTGTCAATTGGTTTTTCCAACTCCGGAGGAGTTGAATTTTTCACGGAGGGGATACGTGTTTTTGTAATTCAACTCCTGTCGGAGTTGGGGGATTGGGGTATAGATTCGTTTTTTACCCCGAGTGAGAACTCGGGGATTTAGGATGGTTTGTCGATTGGTTATTCCAACTCCGGAGGAGTTGAATTATTCAGAATCTGATTTTATCCGATTATAACCGTTTAATTGTCGAATTGATAGGATATGAATTTTTAGATTTAACCTTCAAAGTTCATATATATGGCAAGCACATACACTTCTATACACTATCATGTCATCTGGACAACCTATTTAAGGAAACCCACTTTAAGAAAAGAAGGGAGAAAAGAGCTTTTCAATTATTTGTATGGGATATTGAAGAATAAAAACTGTCACGTCCATCGAATTAATGGAGTAGAAGACCATTTGCACTTGGCTTTTTCACTTCATCCTTCTATATCCTTGGCTAATTTGGTGAAAGACATGAAGCTGGCATCCAACCAAATGATTAAATCCCAAAACCTCTTTGATGCTTTTGAAGGATGGCAGGAAGGGTATGGAGCGTTTACATTTGGGTATTCAGCTCTTGGTGATATCGTAAATTATATCATAAATCAGGAAGCGCACCATAAGAAGGTTAGTTTTTTAGAAGAGTATGTGATGATTTTGAACGAATACGGAGTCAAATATGATCCTAGGTACCTCCTTTAATTCAACTCCTATCGGAGTTTTGAGATTGGGGGGATGGATGCATTTTTTTACCCCGAGTAGCGACTCGGGGCTAATGCCCTTGCGGGATTGAACCCCTACCGGGGTTTGGAGGAATGTTTGCTTTCTCTGATTTGGGGCTAATACCTTTGCGGGATTGAACCCTTGCCGGGTTTTGGAGGAATGGCGGGTAGGAATATGGTGGATACGTGGTTGCTTGTTTCCTCTGATTTCGGGTTTTGGGGCTAATGGCCTGATGGGTTTGAGCCTCTAGTGGGATTTTGGTATTTCCGATTTGGTTTTTCATTATGTTTTTTAGAGGCATGTAAAAACTCCGATAGGAGTTTACTACCGCAGGTTATTAGCCCCGAGTGCAAACTCGGGGATTTGGATGGTTTGTCGATTGGTCATTCCAACTCTGGAGGAGTTGAATTTTTCACGGTGGAGGTGGTTGTTTGTGTAATTCAACCCCTATCGGGGTTGGGAGGATTTGGGGTGATGGATGCATTTTTTTACCCCGAGTGGTGACTCGGGGTTAATGCCCTGACGGGATTAAACACCTCTCGGGGTTTTGAATTTTGGAAAAAGGATAGGTTTAAGGTGTAAAAAGTCAAATTAAAAAGGAGATTTTTATTTCTCCTTTTTGTCTTCTTTATTAATCTCATCTGCAGGTTTACCTTTTGCTTCTTTAAAACCATCTTTTAATTTTTCAATGAATTCACTATAAGGTTTTAACAGATATCTTTTCTCAATCAAAATCTCAAAAGCCAAAAAAACTGCAAATGACTGAAGCGTGAGAGCCATCATTTTTTGAGATTCGTCTTCATTAAAACCATTAATTAATTCTAGATTAGTTGATAATATCAATAAAATACAATACAACACATATATCCCATATTTGATTTGCTCCTGACTGAGAAGCCATTGGATTATCGGTAGTTCTCTTTCTCTTGTTTCTTTGCTCCCTCCGAAAATCCTGATGATTTTTTTAATCAAAACATTTCCTTTGAAAGAAAAAACAATGGCCGTTAGGGTAAATGAGTTAAAATATGCAATTTCGATCGCATTATTCAGACCAAAAAATTCTAGTGTTTTTGCTCCCAAAGCTGTCAATACCATCATTGGTATTATCATTGAGAACATTACTTTTAGGAAAATTGTAGAAGCATATAAAAGTATAAAAACAATAGCTCCAGTTAATTCCAAAAATAAGTATAAACCTTTTGTAATTTTATATTTTTCTAAAAATGGTTTGAATGGATTCAAGATCATTAAAAGTCCAAAAATTCCAAATGGTATTGATAAAACCTGAAAGCTAAAGGTTCCTTTTCCTTCAATATTCCATGACCACCAACTCATTCCTAAGAGTAAAATACCAAGAAGAGTTGAGAATAAAATTTCTTTTTTTTTCATATTCAAACAAACATCTGCTGCAACAGCCCCTTCTTCCAAGTGCGCAAGCCCTGGATCTGGCTGTCAAGCGTTTCAAGATTTTCGTCAATTGTGTTCAGGAAAGCAGCGATTTTTTCCTGTTCTTCAAATTCTGGTAAAGATATTTTGATACTTTCAATATCAGATGAACTTATGTTTGGCTGTGCTCCTGCCACCAATAATGATTTCAGCTGATTTTTAAACATGGTGGAAAACACGAATTGAATTAAAAATGCATAACAAAGAGATTTTGATTTTCTTTTGAACAGACCAACACGCTGATTCAAGTACGCTTTATCGTTTAGATTGTAAATGCTGGATTTTCCTGTGGTTGCCCCAGACATTGCAATTAATAGATCCCCTTTGTTAATTGTGAAATTCACGTCGTTTTTAATTGTGTCATAGAATACAAGGTTTTCTGTTTCAATGAAGTTGTTATTGTTTGATATGTTCGAAATTCTTATCACAGGAATCCCTGTTTGTTTAAATTTTTCGCTTTTGAAGGCAAATCCACCTTGAACTTTCACTACCTCCCCCAACCGCTTCTCCTCCCAATCCGGAAACTCACTCCCATCATCCTGTTTGAAGCGGATCTGCTGGGTGAAGATCTGCTGCATCACGCCCTTTTTGTAGGCTTCCAGCTTTTCCTTCTTCCGCTCCAGCAACTCGATCCGCTCGTCCACCGAGGAAAGGAAAGACGCGATCTTTTGCTGCTCGGGGAGGGAGGGGTAACATACCTCAAGTGATTTCACAATTTCGCCAGACAGATTTCCTTGTCCACCTTGAAGGAATTTGTTCAGGATTTTTTCTTTGTTCACCAACAGCCAGTTCTTTAAAAACTCTTTTTCGATATCTGGCCTGATACACAAGATCGCTTGGTTGATTGCACCTCTTATTTTTGAAATTGCAACTTCTCCACTAGTCGCACCATAAATAGCGTAAAGCAAATCACCTTTGTTCACCATTTTTGCAGAGGATTCCATGAGTCCTTTTTCAGTGAGAAATAATTCAGTTGTAGTAGAGTTAATCTCCCCTGACCGAATAAATGGTATCTCCCCACCATATAAGTTTGATTGGGATGAGCTTGGAGTGCCACCAGAGAAAAGTTTGGAGATTTTACCAAGTCGATTCCTCTCCCACAATTCGTTAAATCCAGGCCATCTGAGTTTCGGTCTTCTTGTTTCCATCATCAAAACGGCGTTTTAATTCCCAATTCCTCACAAAAGCTTATCCCAAGTGTAGTCCTGTCAGGTTTCCAAAACCTGACAGGACTTGTATTGCAGCTCGCTATTTTACTTACTTTCATATTCCTATCGAAACAAGTTGATATATTCCTTAAATGCAAAGATCCTATTCCGCTTGAAGCCGGTGAGCTCCTCCAAAATCCCCAGGTCCTGAAAGTCACGGATCATTCGGTTGGCAGTGGAGTTGTGGACGTCGAGCATCTTTTCCACTTGCCCTACATCCACGATGGGCTGCCGGTAGAGTTCCGTAATCAAGCGCTTGGCATCTCCCTGTTTCTTGCCCAGCTTGATCAGTTCCTGAAACTCGTATTTTTCCCGCAGGCGGATGATTTCCTGAAAGGTACGGATCCCGGAAGCGGTGGTCTCGATCACCCCCTTTAGGAAAAAGGCGATCCATTCTCCCATGGCATCTTTTTCCCGTACGCGCATCAGGTTGTCATAATAATCCCTCCTGTTGCGTTCAAAGTAATCGGAGAGGTATAAGGTAGGATATTTTAGCAGCCCCTTGTCTAATAGATACAAGGTAATCAAGAGCCTTCCTACCCGTCCATTGCCATCCAAGAAAGGGTGGATAGTTTCAAACTGATAGTGGACCATGGCAATCTTTACCAGATGAGGGATCTGCAGGTGATCATCATGGATGAATTTTTCGAGATCGCTCATCAGGGCATGCACTTCCGTGTGCACAGGAGGGACAAATATTGCATGCTTTAAGCTAGGCCCTATCCAGTTTTGGCTGTTGCGGAATTCCCCCGGCAGCTTCTCTTGTCCTCTAACCCCATCAAGAAGCACAGCATGTGTCTTTCGGATCAGACGGGTAGAAATAGGCAGCTTCTCCATATCCTGAATGGCCTGATTCATGGCTTCGATATAGGCATGTACCTCCTGCCAGTCATCCCTACGCTCCGGGTCCAGATCCTCTTCTTTGGCCAAAGCCTCTTGAAAAGAAGTCTGTGTTCCTTCGATTTTACTGGATACCGTAGCTTCCTTAGTGACGTGCATTTTGATAAAAAAATCAATGTCCGGCACCAAGTCAGAAAAAGCATCCAATCTGCCCAGATTTCTGTCAGCCTGACTCAATAATGTCAAAATAGCAGGGTCACTCAGCACCCATGATTCATGGATGTGATTGGGACTAAAACTCCTGTATTCGATCTGTTTTAGCCAAGTACCTGCTTTGAAGTTCTTGATATCTTTCATTCCCTATGTTTTGCTGCAAGTATAACCTATCATATTTGCACAAAATTCAATATCTGCAAATATAGAAAATTATATTTGCACTTAATTAATTTTCTGCAAATACAGGTTTTTATATTTGCAGGAACTCAGACTAAGACCTGCCAGGTTTTCAAAACCTGGCAGGTCTAATCTAAAACGGCGATTTAATTCCCAATTCCTCACAAAATGCTTTCAGTACGGCATCGTTGCTTTTCAGTGCTGCGTCCAGTTGCTGTATCTCTGCTGCGGTGGCGTCCAGGTCCACAGGCTCTTCTTCCTCAAAGGTGTCCACATAGCGGGGGATGTTGAGGTTGTAGTCGTTTTCGGCGATCTCTGCCAGGGAAGCCACGTAACTGTACTTGTCAATGGTCTTGCGCTCACGGTAGGTCTGCACGATTTTGTCCACGTCTTCATCCCGTAGCTCATTTTGATTGCCGACTTTGATGTAATTGCCCTCTCCGCTGGCATCGATAAAGACCACGTTGTCATCCTGCTCCCTGCACTTCTTCAGTACCACTATACAGGTCGGGATGCTGGTGCCATAGAAGATGTTAGCAGGAAGTCCGATCACGGCATCGAGCACGTTCATCTCTTTGATCATGTACTCCCGGATCTGACCCTCTGCACCTCCACGGAAGAGTACCCCGTGTGGAAAAACGCTGGCCATGATGCCGTTTTCCGCCAGTTGGTACAGCATGTGCTGCATAAAGGCAAAGTCGGCCTTGGTCTTGGGAGCCAGTCTGCCGTATTGTGAGAAGCGCTCGTCCGTATGGAACAAGGGATGATCGTCCCCTTTCCAGTGGGCAGAAAATGGTGGATTGGCTACCACGGCTTCAAATCTATAATCGAGATGCTGTGGATGCATCAGCGTATCTTCCTGCGCGATGTTGAACCTGCGGTAATGGATGCCGTGCAGGATCATGTTCATGCGGGCCAGGTTGTAGGTGGTACGGGTGAGTTCCTGTCCGAAAAACTCACTGACCTCTACTTCTTTGGCCACGCGTAAGAGGAGGGAGCCAGAACCCGTCGTGGGGTCATACACGGATTTGAGTTTGTCCTTCCCGGTGGTTACGATCTTCGCAAGGATCTTCGAAACCTGCTGTGGGGTGTAGAATTCCCCGGCGGTTTTGCCCGCACCTGCTGCAAACTTTCCGATCAGGTACTCGTAGGCATCTCCCAGTACGTCGGATTCTATGTCGTCCAGCTTGAAGTCGATTTTGCTCAGGTGGTTAAGAATCTGTACCACGACTTCATTTCGGGCTTTGGGGGTACGTCCGATTTTGCTGGAACTGAGATCAATGTCAGAAAACAGATCGTTGAAGTCTTCTTCGGAGTCCGTACCCATGGTGCTTTGTTCGATGTGGTTGAGCACGGCTTTGAGGTCTTCCAGGATGTAATTGCTGTCCGTCTCGGTGGAGGCGTTGCCCTTGGCTGTCATGGATTCGAAGAGTTCCTCAGGTTTGAGGAAATAACCCAGGTGTTGAAGGGATTCTTCTTTGATGGCATCCAGCAGTTCGGGGTCAGTAAGTTGCAGGTAATCCTTCACTTCCTCTGTTTCCAGAAGTTTGTTAGCATATAGGTATTGTCGCTCGGACAGGTATTTGTAGAATATAAAGCCCAGGATGTAGTCGCGGTAATCGTCTGCGCTTACTTTGCCCCGGAGGACGTTGGCGATATTCCAGAGCTGGCTTTCCAGCAGTTGTTTTTGGTCTTCTGACATAAAATTTTTGGCTTGAACGTTTTTGGGCGGTCAAGTTTTGCCCCTGTATGAAAAACATTTCATTGGCTAAGATAAGGGTTGTGGTGGGAAATTGCCAGTATTGGATATGGGAAAGCCTTACCAATATGATGAGGCTTTCGTATTTAAATCAGTTGCGTTTAAATTGTCGGCATTTACCGTTTTACCCAAATACCTTTCGGCAGAAAAGCTCTTCATTTTGTTTAATACAACACAGTGTTAAAGAGTTCCAGATAAATACCTAAAGATTTTCGAGAAGTTTGGGGTTTCCTTCGGGATTGTTGCGGTATTGTCCGCCTTTTTTTGGAAAACTCCGCTTTTTTTGCACGCACTTTGGAAAAATAGGGTGAAAATGCTGGTTTTTCAGCTTGTTCTCCCTGCGTTTTTCGGTGAATGCTTTTCCGCTTGTTGTAATGAAAAAAGCCCCAGAAACGCATTCTGAGGCCGTTTTTAAAGCAGAAAAGCCCTGCATTGCTGCAAGGCTTTTGCTCCCCCTCTTGGGCTCGAACCAAGGACCCCATGATTAACAGTCATGTGCTCTAACCAGCTGAGCTAAGGAGGAATGTTGCTGTTACCGTTTAAGGTGATGCAAAAGTAATAGGCTCTTGGCTTTTATGCAAGCCCCTAACTTAAAAAAATGTGATTTTTAACTGCATGGCAGTTTTTTTAATTCACAATCAGTCACTTATTTTTTGCTGGGAAAGCAACTTATTATAAATAAAGGTGACCCCCAAAACCATCAGCCCTGCTATAACTGCCAATAGCACGTTGTAATATGCCGGCGCAGATAATGTCAGCCTCAGGAAGATGGTGGCCAAAGCGAAGGAGGAATACCTGAACAGGTTATAATATTTGGTGGTGTACCGAAGTGAAAATAAGAGGATAAAAACATCCGTAAAGATCAACAAGGTATAAAACAGCTTAATACTGTAGATGAATTGGTGGTTTTGGTAAGCAGAAAACAGGTCATAAATGCCCAATCCGATAAAAGAAAGGGTCAGGTAAATGGAAATCAGTTTTTTGATGCCAATAAAGCGCTGCTGTTCCTCATAGCTCCCGGTAATCCTTACATGCTTTTGAGCCCTGTAAAAAAGGCCTGTGATCAGGAATATCAATATAGCTCCAAAAGCATCAGAAATAATGGGCAGTAGTTCCATCAGGAATTCAAGCTCCCAGTTCACTTCACCCAAGTAATGTCCAAACTCTTTGAAAGCATCCCTTAGCAGAACAAGGGAAATGATCTCAAATTGCTTGCCTACTGCATCTGCTACCGATTTTGGAATCAAAAAGATAAGCCCCAAAACCTCAAAGATCAATAGCACATTAAAGGCCAATTCAATGGCAAAAAAAGCACTGTAGCCTGTGCTGATTTGATAAATGTCCAAATATGCCAGCAGGCCAAGGGCCAATCCTGCCAGGAAAAACGCTACGACGATATTGCTGATGGTCTTAGAAACGGGCCCACTTTCCCAGCGCTCCTCAAGAAAATCAAAGGCTTCAATTTGGAATTTGAAAAATTGTTTCAACATGGCATTTTACTTTAAACGTATTGATTAGGAAACTAATCTTATAATACTCCCCATTTGTTGGACCAAAAGTATCAGTTGCTAAGTTAATTTATTTATTTGTTAATATATCCTTAGTTGTCCTATTTCCCAAGGGGACCCTTGGGAAATAAGACAACTAACTTTTGCTTTATGCTGCTTTTTGGGTTGCCCCAAAATACCTTTCCCCGGGCTTCTCCCTGGTGGTATGATGGACCTTTTGGTTGTAATATTCAATATACTTTTTGACACCTTTGAGCAGGTCATAACCGTCCTCGCTTGGGTTCAGATAGATGTAATCATACTTGATCGACTTCCAGAACCTTTCAATATATACATTGTCCAAAGCCCTTCCCTTTCCGTCCATTGATACTTTGATATCCAGCCCTTCAAGGTAATTGATCCATAAGGCTGATGTGTACTGGCTTCCCTGATCGGAATTGACTATCTCTGGCTTACCATATTCTCTGATGGCCTCTTCGATTACCTGCTTACACCATTTGGCGTCCTGACTGTTGGATATACCCCATGACAGTATCCTTCTGCTGTAAACATCCATGACTGCGGTCAGGAACATAAACCCCTTCTGCATCGGAATGTAGGTGATATCGGTTACCCACACTTGGTTGGGTCTTTCAATCTTTAAGTTCCTGAGAAGATAAGGCCTGATATATTCACGCAAACCGGATTTGGTAAGGTTCTTCCTCCTGTAAAGGGTTTCCCTGCCCATCAGCCTGAAAAGCCTCCTGATGCGCTTTGGGCCGACAACGAAGCCCAGTCCTGTCAACAGATAGACCATCGACACAACGCCTTCAGTAGGGTGATCGGTAAGATGCCTGTCCATGATTCCCATAAGTTTCAGATTGACCTCGTTTTCCCCTTTTGGTTTGTAATATAGACTGCTTCGGGGAACCTCCAATACTTCACACTGTCTCCTTATAGACAGCCCCTTATAATCAGAACAAATCAATGTCGCCCGATCTTTCATATCCCCAGTTTCTTGCAGCTTTTTTTTAAAAAGTCATTCTCTACTTTTAGCTCTCCGATCTGGGCATAGAGCTGCTCAAGGGCAGGGCCTTCTTCCTTTTTCTTTGAATGCTCCTTTTCAAATACAGCTGACATATTATCCAAAAACTCACCCTTCCACTTGGATATAATCACAGGGCTAACATCGAACTTCTTGGACAATTCAGCCAATGTAAACTGATTCTTGATTGCTTCAAGGGCTACTTTTGCCTTGAACTCAGGAGAAAACTTTCGTCTTGTTTGCTTGTTCATAAGGTTAAATTTAAACAGTTTTTTTTAACTTAACCTCTGGTCTCAATTTTGGGGAGTATTATATCTCCCAAAATAAAAAGTATGGATTGCTTTTTCGGGGACAAAAATCACATTAACTTAATTTGCTTAAATTCAGAGGCAATTAATCACCAACAAAATAATCAACAAGCAATGGAAAAATTCAACCTGATCATCAATGGAAAAAAGCTGCAGGTAGAGGTAGAACCGGACATGCCTTTGCTTTGGGTACTGCGGGATATACTTTCCATGAAAGGTACCAAATATGGATGTGGTCAGGCCCTCTGTGGTGCCTGTACCGTTTTATTGGACGATGAAGCCATCCGGGCCTGTACTTATCCGGTGTCAGAAGTGGGTGACCAGAAAATCACCACCATAGAAGGGCTCTCCAAAGAGGGCAATCACCCTATCCAAAAGGCATGGGTGGAACATGTAGTCCCCCAGTGCGGCTATTGTCAGACAGGGCAGATCATGAATGCGGCAGCCTTGCTGAAGCGTAACCCGAAGCCATCAGACGCTGAAATCGAATCAGCCATGGCGGGCAATATCTGCCGTTGCGGAACCTACAACCGCATCAAGGAAGCTATCCTCACTGCTTCCAAGTCCTATTAATTTTTCCACCGAAAAGAAAAAAGCCATGATGCCAAAACTTCCCTTTCTTAAAACAAAAGAACCTGAGAATAAAAGCAAAGTATTTGTTCCTTCCCGAAGGGACTTCCTGAAAATAGGTTCCCTCGCTACAGGTGGGCTCATCCTGGGTGTCAACTTCCAATGCAGTGGACCTAAAGGGGAGACAATCACATTTGCCCCCAACGTGTACCTGAGTATAGATTCCGATAACCTTGTTACCATTATTGCCCACCGCTCGGAGATGGGTACAGGTATCAGGACATCCCTTCCCATGATCGTGGCAGATGAGCTTGGAGCAGATTGGGCCAAGGTCAAAATAGTCCAGGCAGAGGGTGATGAAGAAAAATATGGAGACCAGAATACGGATGGGTCTTATTCTGTAAGGATGTTTTACGAGCCCATGCGTCAGGCAGGGGCTACGGCCAGGCACATGCTGTTGGCCGCCGCTGCCCAGAAATGGGGGGTAGAGGTATCCGAATGCCGCACAGAAAATGGGCAGGTGATCCATTCAGGCGGAAAAAAAATTAAGTTCGGCGACCTGGTCGAAACAGCAAGAGAAATGGAAATGCCCAAAGCGGAAAATATTACGCTGAAGGAATTTTCTTCCTATAAGCTTATAGGAAAGGATGTCGCGATTTATGATAACCTGGACATTGCCATGGGCAAGGCAACATTTGGAGCAGACATTGATCTGCCCAATATGCAGATAGCCGTAGTGAAAAGAAGTCCGGTCATCGGGGCCAAAGTAATTTCCTACAATGATGCCAAAGCATTGGCCATTCCAGGTGTCAACAAGGTGGTGAAAATTGAAGGGGCAGGAATTCCTCCCGGGCTGGATAAAGCACTGGAAGGGGTTGCGGTCATAGCAGACAATACCTGGGCGGCCATCAAAGGAAGGGATGCCCTGGAGATTGAATGGGACCTTGGCCCAAACCAGAATTATTCCTCTGAGAGACAGCTGCAGGAGATGTTGCAAAGTACAAGAGGCAATGGAAAGGTGAGAAGGGAAAGAGGGAATTTCAATGCGGCCATGCAACAGGCAGGCAGAGTAATCGAAAGAACTTATCTGGCGCCTTTTTATGCCCATGCGACCATGGAGCCTCCGGTAGCCATCGCAGATTATAAGGGCGATGGCACCTGTGAAGTGTGGGCGCCAACCCAGCACCCGCAATGGGCCAGGCAGGCTGTGGGACAAGCCTTGGGTATAGATTATCAAAATGTCAAAATGAACATTACCCTGCTGGGTGGAGGATTTGGAAGAAAATCCAAGCCGGATTTTGTGGTAGAGGCAGCCTTGCTTTCAAAAGCAGCCAAATCACCGGTCAGGGTGCAGTGGACGAGGGAAGATGATCTTCACCATGACTTTTACCACGCCCAAAGTGCCCAAAGAATCCGGGCAGTCCTTGATAAAAATGGAAACCTTAGTGGCTGGAACCACCATACCGTATTCCCTGCAATCGGTGCGACAGGTAATGCGGATGAACTCCATCCCTCGGATGGTGAATTGGGTTTGGGTTGTATCGATTTTCCTTATGAAGTGCCCCATATCCGTATCGAGACCCATGAATCCAAGGCACATACCCGCATCGGATGGTTGCGCTCGGTGAGTAATATCCACCATTCCTTTGCCATCAACTGTATGCTGGATGAAGTGGCGGAAGCCAAAGGGTCAGACCCGGTGGATTTTCTTTTGAGTATGCTGGATGCAGACAAAAACCTGACTTTTGAAGGGGAGCTGAAAGGTGATTTTGGTAACTATGGTGAACCGCTGGATAAATTCCCTTGGAATACTCGAAGATTGAGGGGGGTCATAGAAAGAGTAGCCAAAGAAGCCAACTGGAAACAGGCCCTTGCCTCCGGGAAATCAATAGGATTTGCCGTCCACAAAAGCTTCCTGACTTATGTGGCCTGCATTGTGGAAGTGGAAAGGGGCAGCAATGGGCAGATATTGATTCCTGAAGTCCATTATGCCGTAGACTGCGGAATTGGCGTCAATACAGACCGTATCAGGTCCCAGTTTGAAGGTGGAGCACAGTTTGCTACCAGCTTGGTACTTACTTCGGCCATTACTTTTGAAAACGGGAAGGTCCAACAGAACAATTATGATGGCTATCAGGTCATCAGAATGCCACAATCGCCCAAGAAAATCCACGTACATTTGGTGGAAAACATGGAAAAACCTACCGGAGTGGGCGAACCTCCTGTTCCTCCATTCATACCGGCATTGTGTAATGCCATATACAAATTAACAGGTGACAGGATTTACCGACTGCCTTATAAGGGATAAAGATCATGGAGTGCTTCAACTTCAGGTGTACTCAAAGGTCCTTTTAAAATACAAGTTCAAAAAAACACCTTTGTTTTTGTCCTGGTGGACTCAAAGTTTGGTCGTACCTTCGGAGCTGCTTAAGCAAATCCGAAGGTTTTTTATTTTCAATGTAACCATCTCATGGTGGCTTATCGTTTGTGTAGGAAATTACAAATGAGCCATGAAACCCTGGATCAAAAAGGCCCTCTTCATTCTTCTTTTATTGCCTCTATTCCTGATAGGTCTGACAGCTGCTGTTCTTGCATGGAAACAAGAAGCTATCACCCAAAAAGCGAT
Organism: Cecembia calidifontis; assembly: GCF_004216715.1. Classification (NCBI taxonomy): domain Bacteria; kingdom Pseudomonadati; phylum Bacteroidota; class Cytophagia; order Cytophagales; family Cyclobacteriaceae; genus Cecembia; species Cecembia calidifontis. The sequence goes on along the minus strand of NZ_SGXG01000001.1, from coordinate 4,789,557 downwards.
CGAGGCTGCCAATAGACAATTTGTTGGTAAGCTCACTGTAGAAAGAAGCCGGATTTCGGTTTTGGGGGACTTTCCTTACATATCCATTGACCTTAAAGGGGTTGCATTTTATGAAAACAAAAACAGGGATACCAGACCTTTTTATAAGGCATCGGACCTGTATGTAGGATTTAATATTTGGGATATTTTAGATGGAAACTACAAGGTCAAAAGTATCCGGATTAGTGATGGCCATGTTGACCTTGTAAAATATCCCAATGGCGATATCAATATCCTCTTAGCAAAGGGAATTGAGTCCAAGGAGTCTGAGTCCGAGGAAATCCTGGCCTTTGACCTGGCAAAATTTAAAATTTCAAACTTTTCGGTATCCTATGAAGACCAATCAGATACCGTGTCCTACAAAATCTATATTGACAACTGGAAAAGCAGTATACGTCACAAAAAAGAGCAATTGGAAGTTTCACTGATTGCCGACATGATGTTTGACCTGCTTCGCCATGGAAAGCCTACTTTTTTTTCTGAAAAGCAGATCAGACTGGATCTGGGTTTTAACTTCAATACCGGACAACAGGTGTTGAATCTGAGTCCATCCAGTATACAGCTGGAAGATGCACTATTTACCGCTTCCGGTAAAGTGGATGTATTGGAGGAAGGAGTGGAACTTGATTTGAAATTTGAAGGCCAAAAGCCTGATTTTAATATGCTTGGGGCATTTATGCCAAAAGAAGTGGCCAAGGCCCTCAATGAGTACCAAAACCAGGGTGAAGTCTTCTTCAAAGGCTCTGTCAATGGTGTGCTCGCCGAAGGAAGTAAGCCAATGATTTTGGCTGAATTTGGGTGTGAAAATGCCTTTTTCCTAAGATCGGACAATAACCTGAAAGTGGATGATCTGAGGTTTTTTGGGTTTTTTACCAATGGTCCTGAAAGAAGTCTTCAAACATCCGAATTACGCATCCAAAATTTCAACGCCCGTCCTGAACAAGGGATTTTTCAGGGGGATCTCATCATCCGCAATTTTGAAGATCCTTATGTCAAGGTCAAGTTAAAAGCTGATCTTGACCTGGGTTTTGTAGGCAATTTTTTTAGGCTTGAACAATTTGAGGGGATTAGCGGAAAGGTGTTACTGAATATGGATTTTGATGAACTGGTGGAGCTTGATGCATCTGCTGCAGACCTGGCGCAGCTGAAGCAAAGTTTACAGTCAGAACTGATTTTGAGGGACCTTAGTTTTTCCATTGCCGGTTATCCCCATCCCATCCAACAGGTCAATGCCTCTGCCATCATGCAATCCGGAAAGATTACGCTCAATAGGTTAAATTTTAAGATCAAGGATTCCGATTTTCAAGTTAAAGGGAGTTTGAGCGATTTTCCTGCACTTTTTCACAGGTTTTCTAAACCGGTAAATATGCAAATTGAAGCCAAATCGAAAAAAATTGACCTTGGACAGTTGCTGGGTGGGGAAGGGAAAACTGAAAAGATCCACGATCTTTCCTTTAGATTTGGATTCCTGGCCAATGCCGATGAGCTTTTCGGGTTCGATTATTTGCCAAAAGGAAAATTCAGGATAGAGGAATTTCATGCGCGGCTGGAAAATTATCCCCATACTTTCCATGACTTTGATGCAGAAGTTCTTGTAGGCGACACAAACCTGGAAATTAAGAAATTCAAGGGCGAGATTGACCGCTCTGATTTTCTGTTGACAGGACTCGTGGAAAATTACCCGAAATGGTTCAGGGAAGAACTTAAAGGAGAATCGGGGATTCGATGGGCCATTCAGTCCAAAGAGCTCAGGATCAATGACCTGTTGAGTTATAATGGGGTCAATTACCTCCCCGAATCCTGGAGCTCAGAAGTCCTCCATTCCCTGAAACTTGACGGGAAAATCGACCTTTATTTTAAAAATGGCCTTCAGTCAGCTGAGCTCACCCTCCACCAGTTGTCAGGAAGGACCCAAATGCATCCTTTGAAGTTGGAACAGTTCAAGGGTAAAATCAGGTATGAAAAGGATTATTTAGCGATAAATGGATTTGGTGGGAAGATGGGTTTGTCGGAGTTTAGCATGGACTTGGGACTGAACCTGGTGGACAGCCTTAGGACCAAAAAGGATTATTTCCGTTTTCGTGCAGCAGCCCTGGACCTGGATGCTTTAATGGGCTTTAAGGGTTTTGAAGAAGATACCAACCATGCCGAAGCATTTAATGTTTTTAAGCTTCCATTCAGGGATATGGAATTTACAGCCGACATCAAAAAGCTGAATTACCATAATTTCTGGTTGGAGGATGTCAGGGCTAAGTTAAGGACAAAAACAGACCATTTTCTGTATATAGATACATTAGGTCTGAAGGTTGCAAACGGTACATTGGGAATGAAAGGTTATTTTAATGGAAGGAATCCCGATAAAATATACCTTCATGCCAGAGCTCAGGCCAATAAGCTCAACTTGGATAATTTATTGTTCAAGTTTGAGAATTTTGGACAGGACGTACTCATCAATGAAAATCTAAAAGGTCATGTATCCGGAAATCTGGAAGGTAAATTCCTGGTGTATCCCGACTTAACCCCCATCATCGATCAATCAGAGGCAAAGTTGACATTGACCGTCTATGATGGGGCTTTGGTGAATTTTGCTCCTTTCAGGGCGCTTTCTGATTATTTCTCCGACCGGAATCTGAACAGGGTGAGGTTTGATACCCTTTCCAATACCTTTGAATTAAAAGAAGGGGCTTTGATCATTCCTAGGATGAATATCAATTCAAGTCTTGGGTTCCTGGAGATTTCCGGAAGACAGAGTCTTGACATGGATATGAATTACCAGATCAGGGTTCCTTTAAGCCTTGTGACCCAGGTGGGCTTTAGGGCATTGTTTGGGGGTAGGTCGAGGGAAGAAATCGATCCGGAACAGGAAGATGTCATCATTTTCAGGGATCAAAACCGTAGGGTAAGGTTCCTCCATATCAACATGCAAGGCAGGCCGGACAACTATCGGGTTTCTTTGGGCAGAAGGTAGGTTTAGGACCTTTGGGTGCGCTGCGGCTTACCCAAAGGTCTTTTTGATTTTTTTTCAACATAATTCACGAGTCGGGTTAAACACTTCATTTCTACCAATGACAAATAGTCATTTCTCGCAGCGATCGCTGCGACTGCTGCGTGAAACCTTTTGTCATTTTATGATCTGTAAATAGTGAATTTTAAAATCTCAGCGTGATGCGACGCACTGGATATCATTCCCTTCTCTGTAAATACTGAGTTTTAAAACCTCAGGAAGAGCCCAAAGGCCGATCATCACAATCCACATCTCCTACCACATATTGCAAACCATTCAAAAAGAACCGGAGCAAGTCCGGGTTTTCAAAACTCTGGGCATTGTGGGAGGGGGAACAATACATTACCTTTCCCTTTCCTTCAGGTCTTATCCAGGAGACATAAGTTTTTCCTGTTTTTGCAGGTTGCCTTTGACCGGTGATTTCTTCATTGTTGAAATAAAGCAGGGGCCTGAAATCCTTGTCTTCGTATGCTTTGCTGTAGAAGTAAGGTTCATCAATATGGTTGAAACCTTCTTTGGGAAACGCCTTTACCAAGGGGTGTTCCGGATCAACTAAGCGGACTTGAATAGGCTGCTGGGGAGGATGGTAATCAAAGCTGGCCCCCACCAATCTGCTGAATGCCCTGGATTTATTTTGGGTGGTAATGCCACCATGGACTACCATTAGCCCGCCGCCGTTTTCGACATAATTCAGTAAGTTTTTTTCCAGGTCCAAAGCTTTTTGCATCAAAATCAGGCTGTCCTCCTCAGACTCAGCCCTTAACTTATCCCAAAAAAGATTACGGTGTTCAGGTTTTGAACAGGTGTTATTCAGTACTACTGCACTGAAATTTTTTAGGTTTTCGGATTCAAACATACGGATATCTTTACTGTCCACTGTTTCGAAAGCACCGCTTTTTTCGCTGATGATCCGGATCATTTCCGAGGTATGGGGGATGACCCAGTGCTCAAAGCCGGTATGGAGGGAAAATACCAAAATCTTTTTCTTGCCTGAAAAGGGGAAGCTGGGTTTTTCCGGAGCCAATGTATGAATTTTGTCAGTCCAGAGGGCATCCAATGGCACTACGGGAAGATCCTGTGCACTGGAGGTCAGCACTGGTCCGCTCAGGATAAGGGTCAGCAGCATAATTTTTCCGATAATCCTAAAATGGGCGTTTTGCATGGCGACTTTGGATATTTTGTATAAATTGAAAGGACCAAACCAAATAACCTAAAAACCTATGATTTTCAAAAGACTTTTCTGTTTGATGTTTTTGACCATTACTTTGCCGGTTTTAGTTTTTGGGCAGGAAATTCACTTGTCAGAATCACAAAGAGGGATTGATTTTGTATTTGAAGGAAAGGTTTTATTGACCTATCAGACCGCTATTGCTGATGTACCTGAAGGCGTGGATTCCAAATTCAGAAAATCAGGATTTATCCATCCGCTGGCTTCACTTTCCGGACAGGAACTCACCCGGATTCAGCCACCTGACCATTACCATCATTACGGCATCTGGGGTCCCTGGACCAGGACTTTGGTAGAAGGCAGAGAAGTTGATTTTTGGAATCTGGGTGAAGGACAGGGCAGGGTGGATTTTGATCACCTGATTTCGAAAAAGGAGCATGCGGAATATGCTGAAATCATCGTCAGGCAGAATCATGTGGACCTTTTGGCTCCGAAGGGTGCCCAAGTGGCCATCGAAGAGGATTTGGGAATAAGGGTCTGGAATACACAGGGGAATAGATATGCCGTGGACTACACTACCCAAATCTCGACTCCCCTGAGCAGTCCGGTGGTATTAGATGCTTACCGATACGGTGGCGGGATAGGTTTTAGAGCGACAGCCCGGTGGGGTACTGCCAATAGCCATATCCTTACTTCCGAAGGCAAAGACCGCAAATCCGCCGATGGGAGTTTTGCCAAATGGGTGATGGTATATGGGGAGTCAGATGATCCTTCAGGCCAAAGTGGTATCCTTTTCCTAAGTCATCCAAAAAACAGGGCCCATCCTGAGCCTATGCGTGTATGGCCCGAGGATTTTTATGATGGAAAGGAAAATGTCTTTATAGAATTTTGTCCCATCCGGCATAAAGCCTGGGAAATCCTTCCCGGAAAATCCAATGTGCTCAAATACAGGATGATCGTATTTGACGGTAACTTAAGCCCCGAAGAGGCGGAGGACTTTTGGAATGAATTTGCAAGATATTGAGAACCTTAAACCTGGGAAAACCTATGAATAGAAGGGATTTTATCAAAACTACAGCTTTAACGGGGGCTGCATTGGGCTTTCCTACCATTGTTCCTGCTTCTGTTTTGGGTAAAAATGCTCCCAGTAATAAAATTCATATCGGACAGATCGGTTGTGGTAGAATCGCAAGGTATCATGATTTACCGGGTACATGGGCGCATGATGTGGCCCGAATAGTGGCAGTGTCTGATGTGGACATCAAAAGGATGAGAGAGGGGAAGGAATTGATTGAAGAGCATTACAGCAAAAAAATGGGTAAACCATACATGGATGTCAAACAATATGGGGATTACCGGGAAATGCTTTTGGATAAGGATATAGATGCGGTCATTATCAGCACTCCGGATCATTGGCATTCACAGCCGGCCATGGAGGCAGCATTGGCAGGCAAACATATTTATTTGCAAAAACCTACCTCCCTCACGATCAAAGAAGGGAGGCAATTGACCGATTTGGTTAAAAGAACAGGTGTGGTGGTGCAGTTGGGAACCCAGCAGCGCTCCAGTCCCCAATTTAGGATAGCGGCGGAACTGGTCCGCAATGGAAGGATTGGAAAGCTGCATACTGTTAGGATAGGCCTGCCAGGTGATCCATCGGGGCCGGAAGCAGTTTCTATGGCTGTACCTAAAAACCTGAATTTCGACATGTGGCTGGGTTCTACGCCGGAATTGCCCTATTCTGAAATCGGTGTGCACCCCCAAGAGGGGTATGACCGGCCGGGATGGTTGAGGCATGAGAACTATGGTGCCGGGATGATTACCGGTTGGGGGCAGCATCATTTTGACTGTGCTGCATGGGGTATGGATACAGAATATACAGGGCCAAGGTATATTGAAGCGGTGGCTGAGTTTCCCAGGGCGGGATTTTGGAATGTTCACGGGGATTTTATGGTCAAAGCAGAATACGATAATGGAATTACCATGCTTACCAGTGGAGGATATCCCAACGGCATACGCTATGAAGGAACGGAGGGTTGGATATGGGTCTCCCGGGGGGACTATGTCGCTTCTGCCAGCGATCCGGTAAGTAAAAGCGAAAGCGCTAAGGCATTAGATGCATCGGACCCGAGGATTTTGGAGTCGGTAATTGGTCCCAATGAAATACATTTGTATAAGAGTGATGACCAGCACGGCAATTGGCTGGATTGTATCCAAAGCGGAAAAGAGCCCATTTCTCCAATTGAAATCGGCCATCGTTCCTGCTCGGTTTGTCTGATCAGCCATGTGGCCATGAAAGTGGGCAGAAGACTGGAATGGGATGTGGTGAAAGAAAGATTTGTCAATGATGAAGCTGCCAATGTGCATTTGAGCAGACCGCAAAGAGCACCTTATGGAACAGATTATGTTAAAGTTTGAAGGAAAGAAAATGAAAAAAATATTGGCCTTTTCGGCCCTGATTGCTTTGATTGCATGCCAAGCTCCAAAGAAAGAAAATATGCCTGATAGGGAAAAAGTGGTATTTATGAGCCTGGATCCCGGACATTTTCATGCCGGTCTGATCCACAAATCCATGTATCCCGAGGTGGATTCCACGGTATATGTTTTTGCACCTGATGGAGAGGAACTCAAGGATTATCTCCGCAGGTTGGAGGGCTACAATACCCGGGTTGACCATCCTACTGCTTGGAAAGTGGAGGTTTATAAGGGAAATGATTACCTGCAGCAAATGATTGCCCAAAAGCCAGGAAATGTGATGATGGTAGCGGGGAAAAATGACCAAAAAATCGATTATATCTTAGCAGCAATTCAAAATGGAATACACGTCTATGCGGATAAACCTTTGGTGATTGATCAGGAGGGATTCGGGAAATTGCAGCAGGCATTTGCATTGCCAAAGGAGAAAGACCTCTTGCTTTATGATATCATGACGGAGCGCTTTGAGATTACTTCCATTTTACAAAAGGAACTGTCCATGATTCCTGAGGTTTTTGGGACTTTGGTGGATGGAACCCTCGAAGAACCTGCCATCACCAAGGAAAGTGTCCACCATTTTTTCAAATATGTTTCCGGACAGCCCCTGATCCGTCCGGATTGGTTTTTTGATGTGACCAAACAGGGAGAGGGTTTGGTGGATGTGACCACGCATTTGGTAGATCTGATTCAATGGGCAGCCTTTCCTGAACAGGTTTTGGACATGTCAGATGTGGAGATGCTTGCTGCCAAGAGATGGACCACACCGCTTTCAGCTGAACAGTTTCAGCAAGTAACCGGCAAGGAAGGGTTTCCCGAATTTCTGCAAAAAGACATTCAGGACAATAAACTTCAAGTATTTGGTAACGGGGAGATGCATTACACTTTGCGGGGCAAGCATGCCAAGGTCAGTGTGATCTGGGATTTTCAGGCGCCAGAGGGTGGGGGAGATACCCATTACAGTGTGATGCGGGGCACCAAGGCCCTTCTGATCATCCAACAGGGGGAAGCTGAAGCTTTCAAACCTACTTTATATGTTGAGTTGTATGATGGACAGGAAAAGGAATTGGAGGAAGCGGTCCTTAAGACCCTACAGGCAAAGTATCCCGGGCTTGGCTTGGAGAGACTGCCCGATGCAAAGTACCTGGTGCAGATTCCTGATAGCTACCATGTGGGTCATGAGGCACACTTTGCCCAAGTGACGGAAAAGTTTTTGGAATACTTCCAAAAAGGCAATATGCCCAATTGGGAAGTACCCAATATGCTGGTGAAGTACTTTACCACTACAAAAGCGCTGGAAGTAGCGAGGCAAAATCCATAAAAAGACCGATGGGGTACCTGTGAAGTTTTTTTACGAACCACCAAATAGACAAAAGGAACACGAATGCTGGATTTATTTTAAGAGCTAGAAGTCAGCTGTTCGGGATTACAAATCCCGAACCGTTATACCATGGATTTGAGAATCAGTTTTTTTTGCCCCATAGCCGCAGTAGATTACTAACTGTCCTTTTTCCACGGGATGGAAAAACTTCTCTTCTTATAGTTTTCCAATATGAGTCTTTAAATTTGGAGATTCCAAAAACTATCCCGTAAAGACGGGATAAGTTCTTTTCTACGGGTCTCCTATCTGGCCCAAATAATGAGCTGAAAATGTTCATCCGGAAACCTTTCATTAGGGCCTCTTGGAAAATTCCTTCGGAATTAGGGAGTAGAGCTTAAACTAAGTTCTACTTTCTTTTTTTTGGAGACTTTGGGCATTAATTTGCGGTCAATTTGAGTACGGAAAAGTACAATTTAGGCTTCGGTTTTGGATGCGTTGGGCCATGATTTGCAGTATGGGCACACTGCTCCCATGAAGATCTTTTTTGGTGATTTTTATGCTGATCGTTGTAGGGGTGGGCTTTCCTTTGCTGCCCTTCTTTTTGCTATCAGAACCGCATTTGCTGACATAATCCCAAAAAATATCATCAGTTTTTCTCTTTTCTCCCCTTTCACCTTGATTTTGCCAAGCCCATAATGGTTTTTGTTTGTCCCAAAAACACCTTCCATTACAGTAGCTCTCTGTCTGGAGATTTCAGAGCTTAGTACTTTTTCTGCTTTGCTTAATTGTTTGGGGCCTTTTTTTGGGAAGCAGGTGAAGATCTTCTGATGGGTACAGAATACACGGTTTTTGTTTGTTGCATATATTCTGTCCGCTCCAAGCTGTCTGGCAGGACCGAAAAATCTTTTATGCTTTGCTACTGACAGCTTCAGTCTTGTACATTCATTGAATGCATTAAAATCCAGTTTGTCAATAAAAGCAAGACCATCCACCTGTAAGATATGGGCTTTGGCACCAAACTCTACAGGCTTATTCTCCTTCCCTCTCACTATTGGTCGGAGATATGGTTTATGAAGTGACACAATCCTATCCTTGAGTTTGGAAGGAGGATTGTCCAACAGGAACTCCTGTTGCTGACATATCTTTTTTACCACCCCAAACCTTGAAAAGTCTTTCAGATCAAGGCCCGCTCCTTTGTTTTTGTCCAAAACCTCCTGAAGCTGTTCTATGCCTTTGTTGAGAAGATACACCAATGCTTTTCTTCTTCTGAGTGTTTCCTTAAAACTGTTTTTCCTTTTTCTCGAATAAGTCGTTTGGGCGAGTTTCTGCTCCCTGAATTTGGATCTTGGCCTTTTGATACCCAGGTCTGAACAGATCCTGAATAGCTGATCTTCAAAAACCCATTCACAGCACTCCCAAAGAAGCTTTACGTCAGTTGGAAAACGTATGTACGACTCATAGCAGGTGGCATCCATCAGAAGTACATGGCTGTTATTGACATCATGTTTCCAGTGCAGGATAAGAATCTCCTGAAGCTTCTCCCATTCACAATGGGTTTCAATATAAGCCCTTATACGGGTCATAATGGTCATGTCTTTAATCTGCTCATTTTCTGCCAATACTTTCCCGCAGAAATACTGGAGAGACCAGTCAGTATTGAAGCGTTCCAGAAGATGCCGGTCGCTGACATTCAGATATGCTTTTAAAAACATAAGTGCAAACATACCCTTGGGACCAAACCAGCTTGGAGCACCTCTTCCCGAAAGTTCTCTTGGGAGACATGAAACAAGTTCATCCCAAGGGATACTGTCATGAACCTGACCTAACAATGAATTCTTGAAAAAGTGATATTTTGGAGAATATCCATCGAAATCTTTGAAAAGAGGAAGCTGAGCCATATCTTTAATCGTATTTAAGTCTGCAACCTTAAAATACAAAAAAGAAAACCCCGAAAAAAGCTCAAAACAGCCGATTTCGTGGTTTTTGTGTTATGTTTTTGTTATTTATTTAATTGACTTTCAGTCAATTAAGAATTAAACAAGAGACCCTCATTAAACTTAAGTATGTTCATATCACTTGCTTTAATATGATTCCAATTTCACCATCTTAAAGACCCTGCTCAAGTTTTTGTCACAAGCTATCCGTTTAAAATTTAGTTACTGGCAAAGTAGCGTATAATCATTATCAAATTTAAACTATTCTTTTGGAAAAAATCTTTTGACTAAATATAGAAATTCTCCCCTTTTCAAAGCACCTAAATAAAAATCATTACTCTCCAAAGTTTTTACGAAGACATAATCCTTCAAAAAAAATTCCCTATTAAAATGTTCATTTCCAAAATTCATTAAAAAAGAATCTGAATACCTATTGACCGAATCCCTTTGAAGTATTTTACTTATTAAATAAAACTTCTCATTCTTATAAGAATTTCCAACAAACTCATCTGGGAAAGTTCTATTTTTCTCATATTTATCTTTGTTTTTCCAGTTTGATAAGTCTGACCCTACATCATCCAGTTTTCCTTGGTAACGGATATTAGAATCAGGCAAAAATAAAGAGTCCGTAATCCCAAGGAACGGCTTCCAAATTAATGCTCTGTCTTTATTAGGATGAATAATATAATAATTTGAATCATTATATAACCCAATTTTTATATATGCCGCATTTTCACCTATATCATATTCAAAAATTTTCTTTGATTTCCCACTATCCAAAGAAATCAAATATAGTTCAAAATAGGTTGGATTAAGACCTGGATGGTATACTTTAACAATAATCTGGCTTTCCTTGGCCCAAACCAAATCATGAAAAACACCATAGTTATATTCAGGAATTAATACATCAAATTCAACTCCTTTTAAGTCTGTTACTAGTATATTTCCAGGGTTATGTCCTAAAAAATAAACCTTATCTTTCCATATATGAAATGAGCGGATCATATTTTTAGGATAATAATTCACAGTGCCATCAGAGTTTAAATCAACATACAGGATATTCTTTTTGGATTTGTTTTCTCCTTTATTTTTCAAAACGTAAAAATTATGCTTATTGGTAAGGAGGTAAAAGGTCTCTTGATGATATGCAATATCCCAAATAGTTTCCTTATTATCTAAATAAAACTGTATTTCCGTTTCTTTTTCATCTAAAACTTTTTGAATACATGCTTGAGAAAAAAAGAACTGAAAAACAACTATTAAGAATAATTTAATTTTCATCAATAAACCTATCAATTATTTCGGGACTAATCACTTCGATTACGGTACCATCTGTTAAATAAATTCTTGGTAAAGACTCAAGGATTTGGTAATTAAAGGCTAAGTTCTTTACATCGTGGAATACGTTAGCATTTTTCGAATTTGATAATAAGTTCGCCTTTTTACTTTCTTTTGCTATTACGACAATTATATAGTTCTTTAATTCAAATTTCTTGACAGATTGAAAAAAAACTGAATAACATGAAGAGCAACTATCTAGATTGATAACTAATGCAGGTCTATCAAATACTATATCTAATTCTTTTGTGTATTTTCGGAATTTTGCAGATTCACTTTGGCAAGAGACAAAGGAGAATATACTCAAAAAACATATGAATAAAACATATTTCATCTTGAAAAATTAAAAATATGATAATGTAAAATATCCTCTTTTTGACCATTGTAGTTAGGATTATTCAAAGGTAAATAAACACCTTTTTCTCCAACAAATAACCTGTAAATGTTATAAATCCCGCCTTTGAATAATACTTCATCTATAATGTTAAAACTATCATCTAAGATAATGATTGAAAAATCTCTGTTAGCATCCAATAATTTTGCATCCGCTCTTTTTTGATATGACCCTGGAAGTTGAACAGTCCTGTAATATAATTTTCTGAATTGATCATAATAAATACCATAGTATTTTAGATTAGTTAAAGTAAATTGGATTTTTTGATCATTATTGGGCATCATTCTAAAAGGTTCAAATTCCTTATTTTTAAACTTGCTTTTTGCATTAATATAAGTTGAATTTTCATTTTCCCTGTCAATTACTAAAATACTGTCTTCCATATTCCAAGAATAAATCCATTTACCGCAATTTACTTCCCTAGATACTTGTAAGTGATTAGAGGGCCATATCTTATTGTGATAAAAATTTGGAAAAGATGACTCATCCAAATATTCTACTTTATTTAATTTTGTGTCATAAATGACTTCAAATTTAAAATCACTATTAATATTCGAAGGATTGCTCATTTCAAAAAGAGGATAATGAATAAAGTAAATTTTATCACCAAAAATTAATGTTCTCTGAGCGCCAAAAGAAATATGATTAACTAAAGAAGTCTCTAAATCCTTGGTCTTATCCGGAAGGTACCTTTGAATTAATTCACCATTATCATTTATTAGGATTGTACCCCTGATCCCTAATGAAGGATATAAAAAGATAGAATCTTCGTTTACCACAGAAATCCCCTGGACCAGTTTAATTACATAAGGTTCATCATTTGGATAACCAATTGTTTTTGCCAGCAAACCAGTCTCAAGGTCAAATTTTTCTATTTTATCTTTAAACTGATTATAATGATATAAAAACTCTTTTTCGCCTGATTTTAAATATTGAGTCCGCATAAATTCATTAGATGTAGAGTCATCTAAATTTATCCCTACGGAGTCATTCAAAAATTTTAAATAATCGTATTCTAAAGAGTTTTCATTTTTAATATCACAAGAAATTAAAAATAAAGCTATATGAATATTTATAAAATAATTTTTTTTCATTGGTAAATAATACACTTACAAAAAGATCTTTTTTGGATGATAAAAAGAGCTGGTTCCTTTCAATCAAGGAACCAGAACCTTTTACCACTGAGAAATTGGTCTTGCACAATTCCAATCACAATCTGAACAAGAGCCATCAAAATTATCCCCAGAAAACACCTGGCCATGGATTATAGCAATATTTCCATTAGAATCATAACAAATCGCATTAGCTGTTGTCATATTTATCCACATAAATACAACTGCTATCATAATAACAATTTTATTTTTCATAAACTTTTACTTTAGCTCCCATCGCAATATGCAGGCAGGGATATTAAGCCTGTTCAAAAGTTTACCGGTAAAAAAGAACAGTTTAAAAGTAAAAAAAAAAAGAATAGTTGTCAAGTTTAATTTCAAAAATTGCCATGTTCAAGTCATAAATGCAACACTAAGGGTTTAAGGGAAGGAACCTGGGTTCCTTCCCTTAGGCTGAAAATATTAATTTAGTGTTGTCATGAATAAATTTAAACATCTCAGCCAGGAACAAAGGTACCAAATAGAGGCTTTATTTAGAAACGGAACTTCCCAGACCAAAATCGCTGCGATTATCGGTGTCAACAAAAGTACTGTATCCAGAGAACTTCAAAGAAATACCGGCAAGAGGGGCCGTTATAGCGGTGAATATAAGGCTGCAGTTGCCCAGAACCGTACAGACGAAAGACATAGACTCAAGAGAAAGCGAATCAAATTTACCGAGTCCCTTAAAGAAGAGGCCCGCAAATTCCTTGTTGTTGACAAATTGAGCCCAGAGCTAATATCGGTCACCTGGAAGAAACAAGGTAAAGAAGGGGTTTGTCATGAGACACTCTACAACTGGATATTTACTGCCAAAAAAAGTAGCCATTGGAGATACCGAAGGGACAGGGAGCTTTACAAGAATCTCCGGCATGGTAAAAGAAAGCGTAAGAGAGGTAATTACAGGCATACCAGAGGAATTATCAGGGAGAGAGTTCCAATTGACCAAAGGCCTCCTGTAGTTGAAAAAAGACAAAGGATAGGAGATATTGAAGTAGACCTTATGATGGGGAAAAACCACAAATCAGCTCTTTTGGTACTGGTGGACAGGGCAACCTTGGTTACTACCATAGAGAAACTTGATGGTAAAAATGCAGATATCATTGAACAGAAAATAGCAAAGAGAATACAGAGAATTGGTGCTTCGTTCTTCAAATCAATCACTTTCGATAATGATATGGCATTCGCAAACCATTATAAAATCAGAGATAAATTCAATATCCCAACATTCTTTACAAGACCATACACTTCACAGGATAAAGGAACAGTGGAAAACAGAATCGGACTTATCAGGGCTTTCCTGCCAAAGGGTACTGACCTCAATCAAATCTCTCGGGAACAGATCCAAAATATAGAAACCAAAATCAATAACAGGCCAATAAGAAAGTTTAATTATCTTAGTCCTATCGAATGTCTAATGAAAAAATTAGGCGTTGCATTTATGACTTGAACATGGCTTTAACTAAAACTTAACATATAAAAAGAAATTTTTTATATAGTTCTTTCCTTTTTAGTTCATTTGTCTCTTTTAGCTTTTATGTTTTCAATAGTTTATTCAACCAGATTCGATTTTAACTTTACTAGTTTACCCATTCTGTTTCCAATATATCTTACTGTAATTTACCAAAACTGTCATTTCATAGCGCCACTCCATTAAAAGGATTGAAGCGTCTTCTTCCTACTTGCATGCCAATGGCCCGGCAGACAGTTTTGTCTCCGTATTTCACGTTGATCTTGTCCAGGGCCTGATAGAGGCGGATCTGCTCTTCGGTGTCCTCAAAGAGGTTGATCTGATAATTTCCATGGACAAGGTGGCTGAAGCGCACACCGATCAACCGGATGAGCAGACGGCGTGTGTACAGTTTTTTGAAGAGCTCTTTCACCGTTTTGATGAGCCTATGGTCCGCAGAGGTGTAAGGGATGCGCTGCTGTACCGTATGCGTATCAAAGTCCGAATAGCGGATTTTGACACTTACACAGGCTGTAAGCTGTTGCTTTTGCCGCAATTTGCCCGCCAATTGTTCTGTCATGGCGATGAGATTGGCCTCCAGCATCTTGACATCTATCGTGTCCTGCTCGAAGGTGTTTTCCGAAGAGATGGACTTGGCCTCTGAGTAGGGCACCACAGGGGAGCGGTCTATGCCATTGGCTTTTTCCCAGATGCTCAATCCGTTTTTGCCGAAAGTAGCTTCCAGTAATTCCGCCGGCATGACCTGCAGGGTTTTGACGGTCTTTACTCCCATGTTATAGAGTGTAAGGGAGGTCTTTTCGCCGATCATGGGGATTTTCCGCACAGAGAGGGGAGCAAGGAAGGGTTTTTCTGTTCCCCTGATTACCTCTTTGTAATTGTTGGGCTTGGCCTCTCCCGTGGCCACTTTGGATACGGTCTTGTTCTCAGAAAGCCCCAGGGAAATGGGTAGGCCGCTTTCTTTCAGGATCTTTTCCCGCAGTTCTTTGGCCATCTTGAAGCAGCCAAAAAACCTGTCCATGCCGGTGTAATCTATGTAAAACTCATCAATCGAAGATTTTTCAAATAAGGGGACTTCTTCCCGGATGATTTCCGTGATTTCATGGGATTTTTGACTGTATTTCTCAAAATCCCCCCGAATGATCAGGGCCTCCGGGCAGAGTTGTCTTGCCGTCCGCATCGGCATGGCCGAGTGTACCCCAAATTTTCTCGCTTCATAGCTGCAGGAAGCCACCACTCCCCGGTCTCCCGATCCCCCGATCAGGATGGGTTTACCATTCAACCTGCTGTCGTACAGTCGCTCCACCGACACAAAAAACGAATCCAAATCCATATGCACTATACTTCGCCCACTGCTCATTTTGTCAAATATTTTAACATTTTACTGTTTATAATTTAGACATATTTTGTATATTTGGAAAGGGAAATCAGAATGTATGACAGTAGCTGACAGAAAAAATGCATCTCAACGCCAATATTAAATTTCTACGCAAGCAGAAAGGCCTCACGCAGGAAACTTTGGCCAATGCTTTAGGTATTAGTAGGTCCAAACTGGCAGGCTATGAGCTGAACATCAATCCTCCTTTGGAGACCATTTTGGAGATGGCGGATTATTTCGGGGTTTCGGTGGATATCCTTTTGAGGAAGGATCTGGGCGCACTTTCTGAATACAAACTCCGGCAGCTTTTGGAGACAGATCAGTTTCTCCGGGGTCGCAACCTCCGTATTCTCAGTACCACGGTGGATGCTGAGGGGAAGGAGTTGATCGAAGTGGTCTCACAAAAAGCCAAGGCTTCCTATTTGGCGGGGTTTTCGGATCCGGATTTTATAGAAGAGCTGCCCCGCTTTTCTCTGCCCTTTTTACCCCAGGACAAGAAGCACAGGGTGTTTCAGGTGGATGGGGATTCCATGTTGCCCATTCCCGAAGGCGCTTGGTTGGTCTGCGAGTATGTGGATGACTGGTTTTCCATCAAGGATGGGGGAAAATATGTCATCGTCACCGAGCAGGATGGGGTGACTTTTAAGATTGCCTACAATCAGATCAAGGACCAGGAAAGGCTGCTTTTGTGTTCCAGCAATCCCATTTACAAGCCTTTCTATGTCAATATCTCAGATGTGAGGGAAGTGTGGAGGTACAGGTTGATGATGGTGTGAGTTTGGCTTAGCCAAACAAATTGACTAATCTGCCTAAAATCAGAATCTAAACGCCCTTAATGATAATGAAATGAAACTTATTTCAAAAAAACAGGTAATATAGGGATAATAGGTAGTCGTTCACATTCAATATTTACCGGACTAATGAAGCTACAGATGATACAGGACAGTAATGGTGAGGACATGGGAGTTTTTATTCCGATTAAGGAATGGCTTGCCATAAAAAATCTATATCCGGATATTGAAGAAATAAGTAAAGATCTTCCAAAATGGGAGAAAGATTTGATTGATCGGAGACTGGAAGAGATTTCTCAAAATCCAGAAAGGTTGATAAAGGAAAAAAAATCTTTGAAGAGCTGAAGAGAAAATTATAATGGCTTTTAGTCTGCTATTTTTTGATGAAGTGCTTAATGATGTAGAGTAGGCAAAAGAGCGGTATAAAACTCAACACCAAGGCTTGGAAGAAGAGTTTGCATTGGCCATAGAAATAGCAATCCAACAGTTATTGAATAAGCCATTTGGTTATGCAATCAGGTATAGGAATGTTCGAATTGCCCACCCGAAGCGATTTCCTTATAATATTCATTTTTACATAGATGAGGCCAATTTAACGGTGGTGATTACAGCAATTGTTCATATCAAAAGAGACCCAAGGAGATTTTTCAATCGAAAAAGGTGATTTTAAGTTGCCCCTTGTTTCCGGACGCGGATCAATGAACGCTGAGTTCTTTTAAGCTTAGATTTCAACATCAAAACACAAATCTTGCGTTAAAGCGCATGATGACAAAGATTAAGGCTCAAAAAATCTCAAACAACAAATGATTTGTGTATGAGTCAGGAAGCATTTTGTCCTGAGCAGAAATAAAATCCTTTTTCAAAGACAAAATCCATTGAAATCCGTTATACCTTGTAGCACGCTTGCGTTTTAACCCTAACGCATATTTCGGGTTTAATTGACATATTGAATTATCCTCACCCTTAAAAGAGTAATGGCATGAAAGAATTTGCAGTGATGGAAACTCCCTTGGGTAATGTCCGGGCAGAAGCCTGGGATGGATACCTTGTTAGGCTACAATTTACGGATGAACCTACAACAGACACCTTTCTGGATGGTGTATTGATGGATGTCAGGATACAGTTGGGGCTCTATTTTCAGGGAAAACAGAAAACTTTTGATATACCGGTTGCATTTGGTGGCACAGATTTCCAACATCAGGTATGGATGGAAGTCAATAAAGTACCTTTTGGGGAAACAAGTACTTATGAGAAAATCGCCCGTAATTTAGGAAACCCCAATGCCGTAAGGGCTGTCGGTACTGCTATTGGTGCCAACCCAATTCTGATCATGCTGCCCTGCCACCGCATTGTCGGTAAGTATGGCCAATTGACAGGTTACGCAGGGGGGCTTTGGCGCAAGTCCAAACTCCTGGAATTAGAGCAAAAAGAAAAAGTGGGGCAACAGGTCAAGTTGGAATTTTGAGACATATCCATTCATGAAAGTTTGCCTTAGCCAAGTGGTTTTACATGGGATTTCCATTTTTTTCTCTGCCCAAAAGCCTTATTTTTGCGTAGCTTATTTGAAAATTAAACTTTAAAAATATGTCTTCAACAAAATATGATGTGATTGTTGTAGGGTCAGGTCCCGGAGGGTATGTAGCGGCTATCCGTGCTTCTCAACTGGGTCTGAAAACTGCAGTAGTGGAAGCTGCCGAATTGGGCGGAATCTGTTTGAACTGGGGTTGTATCCCTACCAAAGCATTGATCAAGAGTGCTCAGGTTTTTGAATACATCAACCATTCGGAAGACTATGGCATCAAAGTAAAAGGTGCTGAAGTCGATTTCGGGGGCATGATCAAAAGGAGCCGCGACGTGGCTGCCGGTATGTCCAAAGGTATTCAGTTCCTTTTCAAAAAAAACAAAATCGACCAATTATTGGGCTGGGGTAAAGTGCAGCCGGGCAAAAAAGTAGAAGTTGAAGATAAAGACGGAAAGAAGACAGTTTATTCAGCAGACCATATCATCATTGCCACCGGTGGTAGAGCCAGAGAACTTCCTGCGCTGAAAATAGACAATGAAAAAATCATTGGCTATCGTAAGGCCATGGTTCTTGAGAAAAAGCCTGCCAAAATGGTAGTAGTAGGTTCAGGTGCCATAGGTGTTGAATTTGCTTACGTGTATAGTTCCATTGGCACGGAAGTTACCATTGTGGAATTCATGGACAGGATAGTGCCCAATGAAGATGAGGAAGTATCCAAGGCTTTGGAAAGAATCTACAAGAAAAATGGTGTCAATATCATGACCAGTACCGAAGTGACCGCTGTGGATACCAAAGGTAAAGGTTGCAAAGTGACCGTTAAGGATAAGAAAGGGAACGAGTCTGTTATCGAATGTGATGTAGTGCTTTCTGCTGTGGGTGTAGTTTCCAATATCGAAAATATTGGACTGGAAGATGTTGGAATCCTGGTGGAGAAAGGAAAGATCAAAGTGGATGAGTTCTACAAAACCAATATGCCGGGCTATTATGCCATAGGTGATGTAACCCCCGGTCCGGCCTTAGCACACGTAGCTTCTGCTGAAGGGATCATCTGCGTGGAGAAAATCGCCGGCCATCATCCTGAGCCATTGGATTACAATAACATTCCCGGCTGTACCTATTGTGTGCCTGAAATCGCTTCCGTGGGCTATACCGAAGCAAAGGCCAAAGAAGCAGGTTATGAAGTGAAAGTAGGTAAATTCCCATTCTCTGCTTCCGGTAAAGCATCAGCTGCAGGGGCCAAAGACGGGTTTGTGAAATTGGTTTTTGACGCGAAGTATGGGGAGCTTTTAGGAGCCCATATGATCGGGGCCAATGTAACAGAGATGATCGCTGAGATTGTGGCTATCCGTAAATTGGAGACTACAGGTCATGAACTGATCAAGACTGTCCATCCTCATCCAACTATGTCTGAAGCAGTAATGGAAGCAGCAGCTGCAGCTTATGGTGAAGTGATTCATATTTGATGGATTTTTCAGCCCTATGGGCTGTTATATATGATATGCCTTGAAACCCGTCAATTCTGACGGGTTTCATTTTTTTAAGTTAAGGCATCTGTTGGTAGGCCTAAATGATTTTTAGAAAAAAATTACTAAATCACTGCTTAAGGTTTTTTTAATGGTATATTGGAAAAAAACACGATTACATTATGTCCAATACCAAAGTACCTAAGTCCAGTAAAAATGTCAGGGGTACCATTACCTGTGACAATACCACCATCCATTTGCTTCAGGCCAATGATTTTGTGGCAGAGAGTATCCGCAATCAGATGGCGGAAAAAAAAGTGCTGATGATCAACATCACCTCATCTGCTGGAAGCGGTAAAACCACACTTATGCAAGAAACAGTCAAACGATTAAAGGATGAGATAAGCATGGGTATTCTTGTTGGTGACCTTGAAACGGAAAGAGATGCAGACCGCATCAAACAAGTAGGAGGGAAAGCTTTGCAAATTGTGACAGGTGGAATTTGCCATTTGGAGGCTCAAATGGTTTGGCAAGCATTAAAGAGTTTTGACATTTCAGGTTTAGATGTACTCTTCGTCGAAAATGTAGGCAATTTGGTTTGTCCAGCATCTTTTGATCTGGGAGAAGATTATCGGGTCACCCTCATTGCCACTACAGAAGGTGACGATAAACCCCAAAAATATCCTAAAATGTTTTTGACCAGTGAATTGATGTTGGTTTCCAAATCTGACCTTTTACCTTATCTTCCATTTAGTGTGGAAGCAGTAACAAATGACGCCAGGGCCATTAATCCCAGTATCGAGGTGATTGAAGTTTCATCTGTGGACGGTACAGGTATTGATGCTTGGTGCGATTGGCTTAAGGCTAAAATCAAGGAAAAAAAATCAGCTGACTCGATTGCTGTATAGTGCCATTTTGGAGCATTCATATTGAAGGACAGGTTCAGGGAGTGGGGTTTAGACCAACTGTTTTACGTGTTGCCTATGCAATGGGTTTGTGCGGTAAGGTTTTCAATACAAACGCCGGAGTAACCATTGATCTCTTTTGTTCAAAAAGAGAATTAGATGAGTTTTTGAAAAAATTAAGATCCAAGCTTTCATCCCTGGCTGTCATTTCCAAGTTGTGGATCGAAGAACTTCCTAAGATAGACAGTTTTCCAAATGATTTTTATATTTCACCCTCGCTGCTAGGCGAGAACAAGAGCGCAAATATCAGTCCTGATTTTGGAATTTGCCCATCCTGTCAATC
Source organism: Cecembia calidifontis (assembly GCF_004216715.1). Taxonomy (NCBI): domain Bacteria; kingdom Pseudomonadati; phylum Bacteroidota; class Cytophagia; order Cytophagales; family Cyclobacteriaceae; genus Cecembia; species Cecembia calidifontis. The sequence continues at coordinate 4,768,866 of NZ_SGXG01000001.1, read as the reverse complement.
AGAGGTATTGAATTCAGAAAATCCCCGCTATTTGTATCCTTTTATTTCCTGTACGCAGTGCGGTCCCAGGTATTCTATTTTAAATGGTATCCCTTATGACAGGCTTCGCTCTTCCATGGGGCATTTTGAGATGTGTACTTCCTGTGAGGAGGAATATTTGGACTTACAAAACAGGCGTTTTCACTCCCAAACCAATTCATGTCCTGATTGTCCAATAGATTTGAGGATTTTTCCCGAAACGGATCATACTTTTCCTATGCCTGTTGATCTGATGGATCATGCAGTAACAATTATCCAATCGGGTGGAATTCTTGCAGTTAAGGGGACAGGCGGGTTTTTATTGCTAACAGATGCAACAAATCCTGATGCAATTCAAATGCTTAGAAAAAGAAAGCGGAGACCCAGAAAACCTTTAGCTTTGATGGTTCATGATGAAATTATGCTTTCAGATTTTTTCACAGTTTCACATGAAGAAAAAGAGTTGTTAAGGTCAGCTGCCCGGCCCATTGTGCTTTGCAAACCTAAGAAATATACTGATCTTCATGGCACTCAAGCTTGGGTTGCTCCTGGTCTTTCTCTTTTAGGTGTGTGTTTGCCTGCAGACCCATTGATGTTCCTTATTTCCAGGAAAGTTGGCAGACCGATTATTGCCACCAGTGGCAATCTTCACCAAAGTCCTTTACAGTATAAAGACCAGGAAGCTATTGAAAAACTAATGGGATTTGCCGATGCAATCATTTATCATAATAGGGAAATTTATTTCCCTCAAGATGATAGCGTTTTTCGGATAGCGGAAAATTCCGGGCAAAAAATAGTTTTGAGAAGAAGCAGGGGCTTGGCTCCGACTTTTTGGAATAAGGTCAGGATAAAAGCTGAACTTCCTGTTTTGGCATTAGGAGCTGATCTAAAAGGTACTTTTGCACTTTGGGAGGGGCATAATGTTTATGTGAGTCAATACTTAGGAAATCTGGAAAGTTTTGATACGCAGGAGAGATATTTGGACACATTGACCAAGTTTTTGGATCTTACCGGCATCCAACCTCAGCAAATATTGATGGATAAGCATCCTTTATACCATAGCAGAAGGTTTGCTGACAATTTCCCTTATGTAAATGTAACAGAAGTTCCCCACCATGAAGCGCACTTTGCCGCCTTGCTTTGGGAACATGCTGCTCTTGATGCTGATGAACCTATCTTGGGAGTGATTTGGGATGGGCTGGGATTTGGAAATGATTCAGCTTTATGGGGTTCTGAGTTTTTTGTGTTCCATTCAGGAGCTTTTGAGCGGGCTTGCTCTTTTGATTATTATGATTATCTCTTGGGGGACAAAATGTCCATTGAACCACGACTTTCAGCTTTGGCTATATGTTACATTTCAGGTGGAACTCTCGATCTGATTAAAGGAAAATTTTCTTCACAGGAATGGTCCCTCTTTACAAGGATGCTAGATAAAGGGGGCCATGCCCAGACCAATAGCATGGGAAGGTTGTTTGATGCGGTATCTTCCATCTTGGGGCTTTGTGATTTCAATACGTATGAAGGGGAGGCCGCCATGCTATTGGAACAATTGGCCAGGAACTACTTTGACGCGAATGGTCAAGCGGCCATCCAATCTTATTTTATGGATTCCATTGTAAAAGATAAGATTTCGGGTGCTGATTTAATTTCTCAAATAATAAAGGACAAGTCAAACGGCTTGGATTCAGGCCTTATTGCTGCCAAATTTCATCTGACCTTGGTTCACATCATTTCTCAAGTCATCCAAAATACAGGTTGTAGAAAAGTAGGATTTTCAGGAGGGGTTTTCCAAAATGCCCTTTTGGTTGATTTGCTCCATCAATACCTGGGAGAAGAATACCAACTGTTATTCCATGAGCAGTTACCTCCTAATGACGAGAATATATCCCTAGGCCAAATGGCCTGGTTTCATATAAAAAACAGATCACAAAAACTTAAAATAAAATCTTATGTGCTTGGCGATTCCCGGTAAAATAAAAAGTATTGAGACCATGTATGATGGTCTGGTCAGAATGGCTAAGATCCAATTTGGCGGTATTGTAAAACAGGCAAGTCTTGAGATGGTTCCCCAGGCAAAAGTGGGGGATTATGTGCTTGTCCATGTAGGTGTAGCCATCAGTATTGTGGATGAGGAGGAAGCCAGAAAATCATTCGAATACTTGGAGATGATTGGTGAGATTGATGAATTGATCGAACATACCCAAACCGATAGGAATGACCTGCCTCCAATCGATTCCAGTAAAAGCCAATCAGCGGATGGTGCCTAAGGTTATATTATAAGAAAGGCTAGATTTTCAAATGTCTCGCTCTAAAAACAACAAACTCACTTGACCACAAAACCTGTTTAAAATGAAGTACCTATCGGAATACAGAGATCCTGAATTGGTGAAAAAATATTTGGATGAAATACATCAAAGCACTACAAAACCATGGATCATTATGGAAGTATGTGGAGGTCAGACCCACAGCATTGTGAAAAACGGATTGCTCCAATTGCTTCCCAAAGAAATTACTATGGTCCATGGACCAGGTTGTCCTGTCTGTGTGACACCGATGCATCTAATAGATAAAGCGGTTTATCTGGCATTTAACGAGAGGGTGATTTTATGCTCTTTTGGGGATATGCTAAGGGTACCGGGATCCACAGACAGTTTATTGGAAGCAAAGTCCAAAGGTGCAGATGTAAGGATATTGTATTCCCCTTTAGAGGCAGTGAAGTTGGCAAAGGATAATCCTGATAAACAGGTGGTATTCTTTGCGGTAGGTTTTGAGACCACCGCCCCTGCCAATGCCCTTTCTGTGCTTCATGCCCACAGAGAGGGTTTGAAAAATTACTCCATTCTGGCTTCTCATGTACTTGTTCCACCAGCAATAGATGCAGTAATGAATGATGATTTGGTCAAAATCCAGGGTTTTCTTGCAGCAGGACACGTATGTACAATTATGGGAATTGGGGAATATGGCCCTCTGGTAGAGAAATACCAAGTACCTATTGTCGTTACAGGGTTTGAGCCTGTAGATATTTTGCATGGGATATTAATGGTAGTCAAGCAATTAGAAAAAAGTGAGCATAAACTTGAAAACCAGTATGCCAGAGTAGTCAGGCCGGAGGGCAATCCGGAGGCAAGAAAAGTGATTGAGGAGGTTTTTGAAATTACGGATAGGGAATGGAGAGGAGTGGGGAATATCCCCTTAAGTGGATATCAAGTAAAAGAGCAGTATGCAGCATTTGATGCCAATAAAAAATTCTCTATCAAAATACCCAAAGTGGAGGAAAACCCGGAATGTATTGCAGGTCAGGTGTTGAAAGGTATAAAAAAACCACACGAATGCCCTCAGTTTGGAAAAGGATGTAATCCTGAGAGACCACTTGGTGCGCCAATGGTAAGTAGCGAAGGTGCTTGCGCGGCGTATTACCATTTTTCCAAAATCAGCGGTCAGGTAATGGAAGCCTAGTACATAAACCAGAATTAACCTTAAGTTATGTCGGAATATAAAAGTATTTTATCATCCTCCTGCCCCATGCCCAAGCTTGATTTTGAGATCATTACCATGGGGCATGGCAGTGGAGGCTTGCTTACCCACAAACTTTTAGATGCAGGAGTATTTGATGTGCTTTCCAATGAATACCTAGATAAGCAGCATGACGGCGCTGTCTTTGAAGTTACTCCGGGAAAGATGGCTTTTACTACGGATAGCTATGTGGTTTCTCCGATATTTTTCCCTGGAGGAAATATCGGTGAATTGGCGATCAACGGTACTGTGAATGACCTTTGCATGTGTGGGGCAAAAGCAGCTTTTATTTCCTTATCTTTTATCATTGAAGAAGGCTTGCGTGTCAGTGATTTTTGGGAAATCTTATTGCATATCAAGCAAGCAGCAGATCATGCCGGGGTCAAAATAGTAACTGGGGATACCAAGGTGGTAGAGCGTGGAAAAGGAGATAAGATTTTATGAATATCCGCCTACATACAAGTGGGCAAATTTTATACTTTGACAATAAGTGTCAATAACTTTCAGGGCTGAATTGTAAGTGTTTAATTGGCTGTAAATAAATAAGAAGGCCATGAATATTCTACAATTCAATGAAAGATATCCTGATGAGGCAAGTTGCATCCATTACTTGAAGGAACAAAGGGAAAGAGAAGGTGTTATTTGCAAGAATTGTAATTCCAAGGATCACTACTGGCTTAATTCTCTCAATATGTTCCAATGTAAACATTGTAAATTTAGGACAGGACTGAAAAATGGTACTATTATGGAAAACAGCAAGTTACCATTGAGGACTTGGTTGCTTGCAATGACTCTTGTAAGCGCAACCAAGAAGGGATTTAGCTGCCTTGAACTACAGAGGCAGATGGGTCATAGCAGATACGAGACTGTTTTCAGACTGTATCACAAGCTCCGGGAAGCAATGGGTAAACGTGACAGCCAATATAAACTAGAAGATATGGTTGAATATGATGAGGCTTTTGTAAGCAAGGCAACAAAATCTTCGGAAAAGACGAAGCTGAAGAAAGGCCGTGGAAGCCAAAAACAAGCTACTGTCGCTGTTATGGCTGAATCATCTATTCTTGAAGACCTAATTACTGGAGAAAAGGACAAAAGCTGCAGATATTTCAAGATGGTCAAAATAGATAACTTGAAGGCAAAAACAGCCGAAAAACTGATAAAAGGACTGATTGACAAAAAAGCCGTGCTCCAAACTGATGAAAGTACGACTTATGCTAACCTAGAAGATTGTATCGATGTTCACGTGAGCGAATTATCTTCCACAAAAGAGGGCAAGTTCAACCTCAAATGGGCACATATAGCAATAAGCAACCTTAAAAGGGATTTACAGAAGTACCATATGGTTTCAGAAAAGATGCTTCAAAACTATCTCAATGAATTCTGTTATAAACTAAACCGAAGATACTTTGGTAAAAAACTCTTTGATAGACTTGTTATTGCGAGCATTTGCCCCTACTTGTATACAAGCGGATAATCATATAAGATTTTTATCAATACAAGTGGAGTGGGGAAGGTGCATCCAAAAGCGGATATTTCGGTTGACCGAATCAAAACAGGGGATAAGGTGATTATTTCCAATGATATTGCAAGGCATGGTATAGCCATTATGAGTGTCAGGGAGGGCTTGGAATTCGAATCGGATATCGAAAGCGATACTTGTCATTTCAATACGATTATTGAGCAGCTTTTGGAGGATTTTGGCAAGGGGATTCACTTTTTAAGGGATGCTACCAGAGGTGGATTGTCTACCATTTTGAATGAGGTATCAAAGTCTTTGTTGAAAGGAATTGCCATTCACCAAAAAGACATCGTTGTAGATGAATCAGTTGCAGGAGCTTGTGAATTATTAGGTTTAGATCCACTATATGTAGCCAATGAAGGGGTTTTTGTAGCATTTGTAGAAGCCTCCATCGCAGATCAAGTGGTCCAAAAATTAAAAAATTGGGAGAATGGAATACATGCAGCAGTGATTGGAGAAGTAATTGATGGTCATCCTGGTCAGGTGGTTTTGCATAGTCAAATCGGAGGAAGAAGGGTTGTCAATATGCTGGTAGGGGAACAATTGCCGAGAATTTGTTGATATGGATGATAAGAAACCAAATATAGCGCTGAATATTACCCTGAAAAGAGCTGTAGCTCCTTCCCTGAGTCCCGGTAAGAAAGTTCCGGTAATTGAGGGTTCAAATAGGGTTTTTTTAGGTGACCCAGGGAGTCCATTTCTTGCCCCGAGGGGAGTGTATGTACATGGCAACAAACTGCTGGTTTCTGATACCGGACAGAATAGGGTTTTCATTTGGCATCAGATTCCAGCGCGAGAACAACAAAAACCAGATTTAGTCATAGGGCAATCTGATTTAAAGAATACCGGTAGAAATGAAGGGGGAGAGGCTTCTGCTCAATCCCTTCAATATCCTTCGGCAGTATGGACAGATGGGAGAAGCTTAATTGTAGCAGATGCTTGGAACCATAGGGTATTGATTTGGAAGCAATTTCCCGAGCAAAATCATCAACCTGCAGATGTTGTCTTGGGTCAGGAGGATTTTCGGGGAAACCTGCCCAATAGAAAAGGAGTGAATTCAGAGCCTTCTGCTGACTCCCTTTATTGGCCTTATGGGATAGCTGTATTTGATGAAAAATTATTTGTGGCTGATACTGGTAATAGAAGGGTATTGGTTTTTAATCAAATCCCGGAGTTGTCAGGTCAGGCAGCCGATTCGGTTATTGGCCAGGAAAATTTTGAAAGTAGAAGCTATGATCCAGAGAATGCCATTTGGCCTTATGGAGTTGCCCTTGGGCCAAAAGGAGAGTTGGCCATTACAGATACACAGTACTATAGGGTCCTCCTTTGGAATCATTGGAAAGATTCGTTAAATCAGCAAGCGACATGTCTTGTTGGCCAACCCAATTTTGAGTCCAATGGGCAAAACCAATTTGGCTTATCACCAGGTCCAAATACATTGAATTGGTGTTATTTTGCAGGATTTTACAAAGAGGGGGTTTTTGTAAATGATACAGGGAATTCGAGAATTCTCTGGTTTGAAAAAATTCCTAAAGAGCATGGTGTATCTGCGGACGCTTTGATTGGTAAGCCGGATTTTTATACGGGCAGTGAATTTGGGGAGACAGTATTTGGCACTGAAAAGTCTCTGTACTGGCCTTTCAGTTTTAGTATGTTTCCTGCGAAAAATCAAATAGTAATTGCTGATACAGGTAATCATCGGATCGTATTGTGTGATTTACAAATGTCTTAAAAAGGTTAACATATGAATGGGACAGAGAGCTTGTTAGAAATGATGAAGCAATTTAACCTGCCGGTTTTGACTCAGCATGGGAAGCATATCGAGACACAGAATGGCTATGTAATTGAGGTAGAAGGCCCTGCTCTTTATAAGCTCATCCATTTGGGTGATGTCATCGCTCCGTTTGATGACCTTGAGGAACTATGTGGATTTATTAAAACTTACAGCTAAATGAAGGATACTTTAGAATTGGTGGAAGTTTTTATCGTTGCCATGTCACCAAGTACGAATTTCCCTGGTAAATTCGCTTTGATTTTGGAGGACTTGGATAAAAAAAACAGGTTTCCTTTGCTTATTGGCGAGGCTGAAGCTTTATCCATTGGGGTTGCTTTGGAGCAGATTAAAACCCAGCGGCCACTTACCCATGACCTTTTTTTCGATGTGGTGAGTTTGTTTCACGCCAAAGTGGAATATGTTTGGATTAAAGAGATCAAGGATAATATTTTTAAGAGCGAAATTGTTTTCAAAACGGCTGAGCGTAAGGAGCTGTGCGTGGACAGCAGGACATCTGATGCTATTGCCTTAGCCTTAAGGTTTGATAGCCCGATCTTAATTCCTAAGCAACTTTTGGAGGAACAACGCATAGATATGGACATTTATGTAGGGGAAAGCAAGCGAACTGCCTTTTCTTCGTATACCATGGAAGAATTGGAGAACCTCTTACAAAAGGTACTGGAAAAGGAAGATTATCAAAGCGCTGTCAGGATAAGAGAGGTAATTGCAAAGAGAAAAAATATTAATAACTAATCATGCACGAAATATCATTGGTCAAAAATATTTTCGGATCCCTTGACTCAGTCTATCCGGAAAAGGAAAGAAAAAGAATTAAAAAGATCCATATGAAAGTTGGGCTACTTTCCAATGTTGAGCCCATTTTGATGCAAAATGCATTTGAAGCGGTAGTGGCTACAGAAAGAAAAGAGTATAGGGATTGCGAGCTTTGTATTGAAGTATTGCCTATTTTAGTACATTGCGATGAATGTAATAAAGAATCGGAAGTGGTTAATTATAAGTTTGTTTGTTCTTGTAATAAACCTACCAATAAGGTAACCCAGGGAAATGAGTTGTTGATTTCAGGGGTTGAACTTATTGATTGACTTCCTTCGAGCCAAAGCCGTTTGATTGTCAAACCTAGTGTGAAGCATATGCCTGAAGACTAAATTCCCGATTACAATGCCTAGGAAAGATACCAAAACAAGAATTAAGGAGGTAGCCCTGAAACTTTTTAACAGGGATGGTTTCGTCAATGTTAGATTACAGCACATTTCAGATGTCTGTGGGCTTAGTTTGGGAAATATTGGTTACCATTTCAGAACAAAAAATGATATTCTTTATGCCTTATTCAGTGACTTTGTGGAAGAACAAAAGCTTTTACTGTCTGAATTTCGTGTTTTGCCACTTTTTGAAGATTTTAACCGTTTTCTCAATTCTAATTTTGACTTACAAAAACGGTATGTGTTCTTTTACAAAGATGCTCTGGACTTGACCAGGTTGTATGAAAACATTTCGAAGCAATACAGGGAACATTTGACCTGGCAAGAGCTACAATTGCAAGGAATGTTGGTTTTCAATGAAGCAAGGGGGGCTTTGGACTCAAAAGGGAATCAGGATTTCGTACAAAAAATGTCCTCGCTTTTGGTTTGGGCCAGTGAAAGTTGGATCAGTAGGCAGGCAGTAACAGGTGCAGAAGAATTGGATAAAAGTAGCTATCTGGAAATGGTTTGGTTTTTGTTGAGGCCTTACTTTACGGATACAGGAATAGAAGAATTTGAAAATAGGGTTATAATACATGAACTATGAAAAAAAATCCGGTTTTAGATTTTCAAACGTATAATTGGTTACTTCGCTCCATCAATCAATTATCATTGTATGAGGATAGATTGGGAAACGAGACAGAATTTAATTTCTTGCGATCCAACGAATGGCTTGTAGATACTGCTGTAATAGACAGGTTGATTTACCGAAGAGGAGCTTTTAGAATAGATCTTGTTTTTGCACATCATAAACAACCCTTAAAGTTCTTGGTCCGAAACATTACAGTCCAATCAGATAGAAAAAAGGCGGAAATTATGTCCCAGTTGTTTAGGCGACAAGCAGCAAAAGATCAACGGGGAACATTGATGATCAAAGAGGGGTTATTAAATTTGGATTATAATTAACAGCTGGGAAAATGTCTAAAACTAAAGACAGAATTTTAGAAGCAGCGATAAGCACTTTTAATGAACATGGGGTAGCCAATGTAAGGTTGCAACAGATAGCGGATGCTGCGGATATAAGCGTAGGAAACTTAGCTTATCACTTTAAAAACAAAGAGGCAATAGTTTCTCATGTCTATGACTTCATTTTTAGTGAGTTCTCTGAAATATTGTCTGATTATCTTTTTATAGAGAACTTTCAAGGACTGGACAGAAATCTCGAGCAATACTATGCTTTTTTCATGAAGTACCGCTTTTTCTTTACGGACATGTTTGAGATAGAGCGAAATTATCCAGATATCCTGGAGAAATGGCACAAGTATTCCAACCGGATGTTATTACAGGTCAAATCCAGGATTGAATTTGATGTTCAGCGGGGTGTCCTTGTTCCTCAATCTGATGAAATGAATGAGTTACTTTCCAGTAATATCTGGATGTCTATAATTTTTTGGTTACCGCAGAGAATATTAAGAGGGCTTCCAGCTGAGGAGAAACTTTTCAAAGAGGCCGTTTGGAGTCAAATGACACCCTACCTGACAGACAGGGGAGAAGAAGAGTTTGTGGCTTATATATATCCCATTCTTATCTAAGCTCTTTTTTATTACATAAACTGATAAAATCCAAGGATTTAAGATTAGTATGCTTTCAAAACCCTCTCAGTTATCATTTTTCTAATTTTTAGAAAAATTTTTCTAAAAATTAGAAAAAATATTCAAAAAAAATTAGGAAACGCTTTCTAATTTGATTGAGAATTTTTAAATTTGATATCATTGCTTGATTTCAATATTTTGTTTTGTGATCAAGTGAATTTCATTTAACAATTTAACCTAAAACAACAACTTAAATGGCAAATGTTCTTTGGTTGCAAGGAGGGGCATGTAGTGGTAACACCATGTCTTTTTTAAATGCAGAGGAGCCAACTGTAGTGGAATTGGTAACCGATTTTGGTGTCAATATTCTCTGGCATCCATCTATAGGTCTTGAAATAGGCCATCAGGTCTCTGACCTTTTGGAAAGCATCGTTGCTGGTAAAACCCAACTGGATATTCTGGTTTATGAAGGTTCCATCGTACAAGGGCCAAACGGAACCGGTACGATGAATTATTTTGCTGAAAGGCCTATGATGGATTGGATCAAAGACTTGTCCAAAGTTTCAGGCTATGTGGTCGCGATAGGTGACTGCGCAACTTGGGGAGGTATTCCAGCGGTGCCGCCAAATCCTTCTGAAAGTACCGGAATGCAATTTCTCAAAAAAGAGAAAGGAGGTTTTTTGGGTGCTGATTATGTTTCCAAAGGAGGATTACCGGTAATCAATATCCCAGGATGCCCCGCGCACCCTGATTGGATTACCCAAATTTTAGTAGCCATTTCTACAGGAAGAATAGGGGACGTTTTATTGGATGAGTTTCATCGACCTAAAACCTTCTTCACCGATTTTGTTCAGACAGGTTGTCCAAATGCCATTTCATTTGCCCAAAAAGTGGATGGTCAGTTCGGTAAACGGGGCGGATGCTTATTTTACGAAGTAGGCTGTAGAGGTCCCATGACCCGTGCTAGTTGTAACCGTATATTATGGAACCGCCAATCCAGTAAGACCAGGGCAAACCATCCTTGCTTAGGCTGTACAGAGCCTGGCTTCCCTCACAATGATCTTGTAAAAGGCTCTGTTTTCAAAACCATGAAATACTTGGGTTTTTTACCAAAGTCAGTCCCGGCCGGTAATACCAAAGCAGGGTACTATGCGAGAGCCGGATTTGAAAAAGCGATGGGTACCCTGGATAAGGTGATTGTAGGAACAAGACCTCAATTTGAAAGCTCAAAATAACCAAAACAATGTCAACATATAAAGAATTAAATATATCTCCGGTCGGACGTGTAGAAGGAGACTTGGACGTAAAAGTGTATATGGAAAACGGGGTAGTGACAAGAGCACATACCCAGGCTGCCATGTTCCGTGGTTTTGAACAAATCATGGCCGGAAAAGACCCTCAGTCTGGGCTAATAGTCACCCCAAGAATTTGTGGGATATGTGGTGGGTCACACCTGTATTGTGCCTCCTCTGCCTTAGATACCATATGGAAGACACAGCTCACTCCAAATGCCCTTTTGTTAAGGGCTATAGGACAGGCTACTGAGACGCTACAGAGTATACCAAGGTGGTTTTATGCCATTTTTGCCACCGATATGGCCAATAAAAAGTTTGCGAATAAGCCGCTATATGAAGAAGTGACCAAAAGATTTGCAGCATATGTGGGTACTTCCTTTCAAACTGGCTTAACTGCCTCTGCTTTGCCGGTGGAGGTCTATGCTATTTTTGGAGGACAATGGCCACATTCCTCTTATATGGTTCCAGGAGGTGTAATGTGCGCCCCCACCTTGAAAGATATCACAAGAGCACATGCAATCCTGAATCATTTCAGAAACAGATGGTTGGAGACAAACTTCCTAGGCGGCTCTATAGAAAGGTATTTACAAATAAAATCATGGGATGATATGTTGGCCTGGGTAGAGGAAAATGAAAGTCAGAGAAATAGTGATTTGGGACTGTTTATCAGAGCCGGTCTAGAATTTGGAATAGATAAGTTTGGACAGGGAGTAGGCAAATTTATCGCCTATGGTACTTATTTGCACAAGGATAGATATAATCATCCGACCATAGAGGGGAGGAATGATGCGGTTATTTCAGCTGGAGGATTTTATGATGGATCCAAATTTCACCGCTTAAACCATCTGGATATTCAGGAGCATGTGGATCACGCTTGGTACAAACAAGTTCCACCTGCCCACCCTTGGGATGAGCCTATTCCGACACCGGTACCTTCTCAGAATCTGGAAAATACTGATTTTTCAGGTAAGTATAGTTGGTCTAAAGCTCCGAGATATATGGGGTTTGCTGCTGAAGCAGGTCCATTATCCAGGGTGATTATGGCAGGAAATCCTGATAATTTGGAGCACCAAAACAGAGACCCTTTGTTTTTGGATATCATGGATAAATTAGGACCTTCTGTATTTACAAGAACTTTGGCCCGGCTTCATGAGGCCCCAAGAATCTATGAATATTTGAATGAATGGCTCAGTCAGATAGATCTGGACGGTGAATTCTACATCAAGCCAGAAGAAAGAGATGGAAAAGGATGGGGAGCAACTGAAGCGGCCCGTGGTGCTTTGGCACATTGGGTTGAGATCAAAAATGGTGTGATTGAAAATTATCAAGTGATGGCCCCAACCACATGGAATGTAGGCCCAAATGATGGTAAAGGAAACCCTGGCCCTATCGAAGCAGCGCTCGAGGGAACTGAAATCGAAGATCCGCATGATCCCGTAGAAGTGGGTATGGTGGCGAGGTCCTTTGATAGCTGCCTTGTATGTACAGTTCATGCCCATGATGGAAAGAGTGGAAAAGAATTGACCAAGTTTAAATTATAATGCCTTCCCCAGCTAAAAAGTGGAATCCTGGAAAGGCTTCCACTTTTTTATTTTCATAACTTGGCATTTGTCAAGTTTTAGGGATTTCCACTGTTATTTACTCTTTTAGAAATCATGATAAAAACTGCCATACTTGGATTTGGTAACCCTGTGAGAAGTGATGATGCTGTAGGTTGTGAGGTAATTCGCTTATTAAAAGATAAGTTGAATCCTGTTAATGAGCACTTGACCATTATTGATATGGGGACTTCAGCCTTCGAGGTCTTGTTTTCGCTTAAAAATCATGATAGGATTTTACTCATAGACGGTGTCATACATTCTGGCCACGAAGACGGAAGTCTATTTAAATTGCCTGCTGAGGAGATCCAATCAGCCATACAAGATGATCCCATGGTTTTTCTGCACAGTCTCAAGTGGGACCAAGCGCTCTCCTACGCCAAAAAAATCTTTAGGGATGAATTTCCTGAAGACAATATCACCGTTTATTTGATAGCAATCACAGATACTAAATTAAGCGTTGGTATGTCAGAAGTCATCCAACGATCTGCGCACAACTTGGCCAATAAAATTATTGAAGATTTAGAACTATTTGAGAAAAATGGAAAGGGCCTTTGATTTCAATCAAAATATTCCACAGCAAAGCAAAATACTGGATACTCCTGTTCAACTCCAAAATCAACACCTGATTATCCAAAATGATTTGGCAAACCAGGTGATTGGTGAGGAAAGACAAACCTATGCGGCGATGATGCCAGAAGAAAGGAAAATTCTTTTGACAAAGGCAAGTAATAAGGCGTTTAAGGCAAAGTTTAAACCCATTATGCTATTTGTCAAACAAAAGAATATTAAAGGGGACAAATCAATTTCCTTACAAGAGTTTTTTGCAGATCATCCTGATTTATCTCAAGAAAATCAGGTGCTGAAATATAGTTTTGACGAAAAAGAAGGTATTTTAGAAATACATATTTTATGATCAAGTTATTCTGTCACATTGGCTTATGGGAAGAAATAAAAGATGCTGTTTATTTCGATTTTAAGATTCAAGAGTGGATTGAATTTGCAGATATTGAGACCATGAAGCCTTCAGCTTCTGCTAACCACCTTATCGTGGATAAAGGGTATATTACCCTGCCTGTAGATTGGCAAAATGCAATGCCTCCCTATCTCCTTCCGGAAAAAATTTTATTCAGTGAAAAGGCACTTTTGGCCTTAGTCATGATAAGATTGGGGGAGTTTGAAAAATCCTTGCAACTCATTTCATTTTCCCCGACACTAAAATCAGAATTTCAAATCATTATCGGTTTGATGGAAGGTGGCGAAATAGATCCTTGGCTAATTTCTGTAGAGAGCTATGTGGAGTTTGATGACTATAGGCTGATGCATAATCATGCAGTGGTAAGACATTATGGACATGTGACAGATCCCGCCAAAGTTGACTATTATTACCAGGAAGCTACGATGTCTGCCCCAACTGAGGAATACGCTGCATTTTCAGCCTTTCATTATTTCAATTATCTGTTTGATGAAGGGAGATTTGCTGAAGCGGAGGGACAATTGAGAAGAATCCATACAGCAGAAATTTCCCAGGAAGGAAAAATGAAAATCCAGGCTACATTGGCCCATCTATCCACGCAGTTGTTAAGCCCTCCTTATGATGAGGAAGGTTTGACAGTATTGAAAGATAAGTTGTGGCAATGCGTCACCTACTATGATATTCACGGGTTTAAAGTAGAAGAAGCGCAATGTCTTTTGGACGCTGGGATGATAGCCAGCTTTTCTGAAAGCTTTTCAGAAGCATTGGGCTATTATACCAGAGCCGTCAAGCTTTTTCAGGAAGAGGGAATGGAAGAATTTGCCCATCAAACCTTGTTGCAAAAGGCCAGACTGCTAACCACCTGGGCTCAAAAAGGCAATCCTCAGTTTTTTAAACCGGCTATGGAAGCCTATCAGCAGGCCAGTAGGTTTTTTACGAAGGAATATTTCCCCTTGGCCTATGCAGAGATTCAAGAAAGCTTAGGGATCATTTATTCAGAAATCCCTGATGAAGCGAAAAAGAAAAGTGTTTGGGCGGCAGTTTCAGCTTCGTGCTTTGCAGAGGCCTTGACCATTTTTACCAAAGAAGAATTCCCTTACGATTATGCCAGAGTCTGTACCCATTATGGGAACGCTTTGATGAAATACCCACAAGCTGTAAGGTCAGATAACTTTGTAAAAGCACTTAGCTATTTTCAAGAGGCTTTGGCTGTCAGGGATGCAGAAAATTTTCCGATTGAAAGAAGTATTACTATATTGAATTACTTAGAAGCGTCTTGGTATGCCGATAATTCTTCTGATGAAAACAATCCTGGTAGGCTTCATGAGATGCAAATGCGGATCGATGAATTGATGGACATCCACGCAGGTGAAGAATTTATGCGTGAGGCCCAGCAACATCAAGAAAAATTGAACCAACTTAAAAATATTATTGCAGAAGAAGGTAAGAGTTAGTGGAATTCAAGCATTTATTTATGGTATGACAAAATCAATCCAACTAACTCATTCGAGGAAGGACCATCTTTTTGTTTGCAACAGCTTCCAAGGTACACATGGTACCATAAACCTGCTGTAGTAACTGCTCTGTCATCACTTCTTTTGGTGGACCGTCAGCGATCAACTTCTTATTGTCCAAAATGAGTACGCGGTCACAAAACCAAAGTACATGATTAGGGTCATGGGTGCAGACCAAGACTGACTTTCCCTCCTTCTTCAATTGTAACAATGTACGCCAAATCAGCAATTGATTTTTAAAATCCAAAGAGGAAGTGGGTTCATCCAATAACATCAATTTGGTCTCCTGGGCCAGTGCCCGTGCGATTAATACCATTTGCCGCTGTCCACCACTAAGCTGATTAAAGGGTTTATCCGCTAAATCCCCTAAAGAAAGTGCTTGTAACGCCTCTTCTACTTTGAAGTATTGCTCATCTGATATTTTTAAAAAATTAGAAATGTGTGAAGTTCTTCCCATGAGAACCATTTCTCTGACCAAGTAAGGGAAAGTAATGGGATGATCTTGAGGGACATAAGCTACTTTTTTTGCGATTTCGATGATTTTATGTCGTTTGACATTGATTCCATCAAAAGAAATGCTCCCCCTATTTGCATGTATAAAGCCCATAATACACTTAAAGAGTGTGGACTTTCCACTTCCATTAATACCCAAAATAGCACATAGTTCCCCGGCTTTCAAAGCAAAACTGACATCCTGAAAAATAGGTTTGGTATCATACTGAAAACTTAATTGATCTACCTCCAGCAACATGTTATACGGTTTTGGTTCTTAGTAAATAAATCAGATAAGGAGCACCTAAGATTGAAGTAAGAATACCAATCGGGATTTCTCCAGTGGCCATATTTCTGGCAAGGGTATCACAAAAAAGTAAGAACAAGGTTCCAATTAAAGCGGATAATGGAATTACATAACGGTTATCAGGCCCAATGATCATTCTTGCTGCATGGGGAACCATCAATCCTACCCAGGCTATAATGCCTACGTAGGCCACCGAAAGGGATGTTAAAACTGTAGCACACAGGATCAGGATAATCTTATTTTTTTTCGGGTCCACACCTAAGCTCTTGGCTTCTTCATCTCCAATCGAAATCACATTCAACTTCCATCCTAACAACCAAACGAGTCCGGATAAAGGAATGATTATTGGAGCTAAAAGATAGATTTCATTCCAACCGCTGTGGTAGAATCCTCCTAAAAGCCAAAATACTATTTCTCTTAGAGCAGCATCATTGGATAAATATTTTAAAATAGAAACTAGGGATGAAAAGAAAGAACCTATGACCACCCCTGCTAAGATTAAGGATAATGTTTGAATCTGTCCCCTGACAACTCCCAGGGACAAGGTCAGTAAGACTGTCAATCCGGCAAAAAGAAAGGCGGATAATGGAATAGAAAAAAACATGGCAGGAAAAACGATGGCCATCGAAGCCCCGAAAGCCGCACCACTGGACACTCCAAGGATATAAGGCTCCACCAAAGGATTCCTAAAACAAGATTGGAAGATGTTTCCGGAAATGGATAAGGCACTGCCAACCAAAACTGCCAATATGATTCTTGGCATTCGAATTTCCCAGATGATTAACCTTGCCAAATCCCCTCTTTCCGTGGCAGGAAGCGGAAGACTTTTGGTCTGAAAGATCCCATTTAACACCTCCTTTATTGATAAGTCATATGGGCCAATACTCAGAGAAATCAAGCCTGTCAAGATCACGAAAATCCCCAGAATTAGCAGAAGTGCCTTCTTTCTAGTGTAATGTTTTTTGGAAACAAATACCTTATGCATGGTTTTAAAAATAATCAATTGTCCAATCTAACCATTGAGCGCTTCTTAGCTTGATAGCCATTTCCCGATCTATATGGTAAGTTTTTTGATAAAAGTCTAAAACCCATTCATGAATTTGAATGTCTGCAAAAGCTTCCGGATAAGCACTTTTGGCAATCATCATTACCTCTATGGGGTATTCCAGTCTTTTGGAGCAATTGCAAGGTGTCCAAGGTAATGCGATGACTTTTTTTTCTTTAACGGCCCGAAGGTTTTGTAATCGAGAATAGTAGGGTGCTTCATAGATTTCCTCAGGTGGATGGTAGCCTGAAGCCGTATGTAAAATTATTATATCAGGGTCAAGGGCCAAGATCTGCTCTTCGCTAAGCATCAAGGAGGATGATCTTCCACCTCTACCCTGAATGGCATTATTGGCATTTATAACTGTTTCTATAAAATATCCTTCGATAGTATCAGTTCCTCTAGTGACACCTGCACTCCCACCTTCCCTTGCTACTGGAGATAGTCCCAGCATAAGGACTTTAGGCTTTTCATGTTCTTGGAGATCAAAGGTTCGGTTTTTGATAAATTGAATGGTTTCATTTAAATAAGTCACCAATTGCTGCGCTTCTTCTGTTTTATCAAACAACATCCCAAGTAACAGGATTTCCTGGTTCAACATATCCAAATTTGGCGGGTCGTAGGAGGTGGTGCCCTTTAAAACCACTACTGGAATACCCATTGATTTCAACATTGATAAGGCCTGTTGGCTTTTAGGGTCATCCAAATTGTTGAGGGTGCAACTTCCTTCTCTGAGAATTACAAGGTCTGGTTGTAAGGCTACCATCTGCTCTAACTGCAGTGGTAATCCAGAACTGGCGATTAAAGGTAATTGTGCAGTTTCCGGATAAAGCACGCGGACAGGATTCATTCCATCTGTATAACTGTAAGTTTTGTTCTTACCGTGAATATCGTAGGAAAAATTATGTTGCACGCATCTTGAACCTAGGGCAATTACTTTATCTAACTTTCCAAAGGCCCACAATACGGATTCTAGCATCCCATCACTTACGGTAATGATCCGTTCAGGTGAAATGGGAACATCCACTGAAACATTCCGCATATCAGTGATCGTTTTGATTCCTTCTTTAGTATTGCTGATGGCAGTATGACCTGATTTATGATTGCAGGCTCCCAAAAGTATAACAACCCACATCAATACAAAGTTGATAATACGGAAATCAATCTCAGGTTTAGTCTTACACATTTTAAGTTGTATAATTGTTGCTGCTGAATAGGCAATTCATGCTCAAACTAATCATTCGAAAGTGATTCTTCACCATTCTTAATTAGTAAAAATTTTCTAGATTCAATTCAGAATTGTAGAGATTAGTGCTAGTTGTATATATTTCATAGCTTTACATTGACCTTATTTATGGAACTCCAACTCTCCACACCTGCTTTGCTTTTTTCAGCCATCACTTTGATGATGCTGGCATTCACCAATAGGTTTTTGGCCATTGCCAATCTGATTCGGGGACTTCATAAAAAATACCTCGAAAATCCTGAAGAAAACATCATCATTGAGCAAATTCACAACCTGAAAAGGCGCTTGAGCATGATCAAGTACATGCAGCTTTGTGGGGTACTCAGTTTCCTGCTCTGCGTGATATGCATGTACCTGATTTTCATTGAAGCCCAGGAAGCGGCCAATTATGTCTTTATTGGCAGTATGCTGGCACTCTTGGTTTCATTGGGGATTTCAATGATTGAAATATTGGTTTCAAACCAAGCGTTGAATTTGGAAATTCAGGACATGGAAGAATTGTTTCAAAAGCGCTCTTCCGGATTTTGGTTTAAAAAAGATAAAAATGAAGACTAACATTTATGGACTAATAATCTTGTTGCTTCTTTTTTCCTGTAAAAAAGAGGCCTCAGACAGTCAAAAAACAGCACTTGCTTCAAATGGGCTGCATAGGATAGTACTATCTACGGTAGAAGAGGCCAGGGACTTCTACGCTTGGACTTTTGATAGGATCCCGATGGTCTCTGCACACAGGGGAGGACCTTATCCGGGTTATCCCGAAAACTCCATAGAGGCATTTGAAAACACTTTAAAACATACGCCTTCCATCATCGAATTTGATGTAGCGCTGACCAAAGATTCGGTTTTGGTTTTGATGCATGACAATACCTTGGACCGAACCACAACAGGTAAAGGGAAGGTAATTGACCATACTTTTGAAGAAATCAGAGAATTGTATTTGGTAGATAAAGAAGGTTTACAGACAGATTTTCGTGTGCCTACCTTGGATGAGGCACTGGCCTGGGGAAAAGGAAAAACTTTATTTACCGTGGATATCAAAAGAGAGGTACCTTTTGAAATGGTTGTGGATGCCATCAAAAGGCATCAAGCCGAACCCTATGCAGCGGTAATTACATACAGCGTAGATGCGGCCAGAAAGATACACAGGTTGCATCCTGAGTTGATGCTTTCTGTGACCATCCGCAATGAGGAAGAGCTGGAGCGCTTCGAAAATTCCGGAATTCCCGTTGACCGTTGGATTGCATTTACAGGGACATCAGAGAGGCCGGAAGCCTTTAATGCCATGCTCCATGAAAGGGGCGTTTTTACCATTCTTGGGGTTTTGGGCAATATTGACCGAAGCGCCATTGCCCGTGGGGACCAAATCTATGCAGAGTTTGTCGAAAAAGGAGCGGATATTTTGGCCACAGACCGTCCTATAGAAGCTGCAAAGGCGATTGTGGGCTTGAGTCCGGAAAATAGTTCCAAGTTGAAGTATTTTAGGTAAGAAGCGAGAACTTAGACTTTAGATACAAGACTTAAGACATAAGATTTTGAACAATTAAGGAGTTTAGGGATTCATTAAGAGCCAAGGTAAAAGAGGACTGAGCGTAAATAAAAGCTATAGTAAAGCATTTTAGCGAGGGGCCAGGTTGCAGCGCGGAGAAAAGGCGGATTTCGGAAATAGGCCTGAAGGGCCGCTCTGTAATAGCCCAGGATGCAGTCCTGGGTAAAAAAATAATATCATACAGAGGTCTGAAAGACCGATCTTGTGGGAGATTTCGGATTTCGAAAGTGTGATTACGGAAATAATTAAGGATAAAGGAAGATGGAAAGCGAGAGATCAGGTTTATGTGTGGGTTTGAATGGCGGTCGACGGGAAGTTCCAGATCTCAAATCTTGCATCTCATGCCTTATGTCTAAGATTTTTAGTCTTTATATTTACCATTTGCGGAAAAGTCTAGTATCTCGCTTCTCGCATCTAATCTCTTAAAAAATATGATAATCGATTTACGATCGGATACCGTGACCAAACCTACCAAAGGAATGTTGGAGGCCATGTGGTCTGCCCAGGTGGGGGATGATGTTTTTGGGGAAGACCCTACCGTTAATGCCCTGGAACAAAAACTAGCGGATATGTTCGGGATGGAAGCAGGGCTTTTCTGTCCTTCTGGCACCATGACCAATCAAATTGCCGTCAAGCTACATACCGGCCCTCAAAAGGAAGTGATCTGCCACAAGTATTCCCATATATACCTCTATGAGGCTGGAGGTATCATGGCCAATGCCCATGCATCTGTTAAACTTTTGGATGGGGCGTATGGAAAGATTACTGCCCAGGATCTGGCTGACAATATCAGTCCTGATGATGTGCATGCCTGTGAGACATCGCTTGTATCTTTGGAAAACACGATGAATAAGGGTGGGGGAAGTGTTTATACTTTGGAGGAAGTGAAGCCGATCAAAACCCTTTGTGATCAACATGGTATCAAACTCCACTTGGATGGCGCCAGGCTTTTCAATGCCTTGGTGGTGACCGGTGAAAGCCCCAAAGACTGGGGTGCTCAATTTGACACCATTTCCATCTGTCTGAGCAAAGGTTTGGGCTGTCCGATTGGATCAGTGCTGCTAGGGACAAAAGCCGATATCAAGAGGGCAAGAAAAATCAGGAAGTCCTTTGGAGGAGGAATGAGACAGGCTGGTTACTTAGCCGCAGCTGCCATCTATGCCCTAGATTATCATGTTGATCGTTTGGCCGAAGATCACGCCAGGGCGAAGGCCATAGACCAATTGTTGGAAAAACATCCACTTGTATCGGAGGTTTTTCCTGTGATGACCAATATCGTGATCGCGAGATTGCAGGGCATCAGCCCGGAAGATTTCCTTTCCAAACTGGCAGCCAAAGGCATCAAAGCCGTGAAGTTCGGCAAAGACCAGGTCCGTTTTGTGACGCATCTGGATTTTAATGATGAGATGTTGGAGGTGTTTGGGGAGAGGATAAGGGAGATATAGTAGATATTAATAGATATTTAATTCATGATATTGGATCTGCTTGGGTAATATATGCTTTGCAAAATGCTTTGCAAAATGGGTACAAGATTGACTGGCCGATATTTCAGCCATGAAGGCTTTCCATTTTCATATCAAGAATACCTTGACTTTTTAGACCTAGATGATAGTCAGGAAAACTTCAATGACTATCTTGTCAAAGGTGGATTTCCAGAATTCCTAAGAGACCAAACCCTGAAATACTTCAAATGTTATTGAAGGATATCTTGTATAGAGATATAGCGGTTAGATTTGGTATAAAAAATACACATGTCCTGATGGATATTGCGCTGTTTCTGGTTTCAAACATCGGAAAAGAGGTGAGTTTTAATGGTCTGCGAAAAGCTTTCAATGTAGGTTCTCCGAGCACGGTATAAGATTATTTATCTTGGAAGGTTTAGTAGAAGCCATGAACTTTTTCGAAATAGATAAGGGCTTTATTCTTACTTTAGAACAAAATGATCGCTTCATTGTAAATGAAAAATCAATCGTAATTGAAGATGTAAGATCATTTTTTGACCTATGAAATTAATTTGAAGGATAGCCTTTCCAATTGTAATCTTATTACTAATTTGCTTCTTCAATAATTCCCTGACAAATGATTGACAGCACCCCTTTGGCAGAACGTATGCGCCCTTCCCGTTTGGAAGAGTTGATCGGGCAGGAGCACCTGACAGCCCCAACGGCATTTTTGTACAAGGCCATCAAGTCGGGGAATGTGCCTTCCCTGATCTTTTGGGGACCTCCGGGAGTGGGGAAAACCACTATAGCCAACATCATTGCCAATGAAATCAAGGTCCCTTTTTATACCCTCTCTGCTATCAGTTCAGGGGTGAAAGATATTAGGGAAGTCATTGATAAGGCCAAATACCAAAGGGGTGCCGTGCTCTTTATCGACGAGATCCACCGCTTCAACAAATCCCAACAGGATGCTCTTTTGGGAGCAGTTGAAAAAGGGATCATCCGTCTGATAGGTGCCACAACCGAAAACCCATCCTTCGAAGTCAATGCTGCCCTGCTTTCCAGGTGCCAGGTCTATACCCTAAATTCCTTGGGCAGACATGAACTTGAGGCCATGCTGCAGCAGGCCATGGAAAAGGATGTGGAGTTGAATAAAAAGCATATTGAACTCAAGGAAACAGAAGCGCTGCTGCGGATGTCAGGAGGGGATGGCAGGAAACTGTTGAATTTGTTTGAAATTGTCATCAATGGCATCAATGAAGACCCCTGTGTCATTACCAATGAAAAGGTGATCAAGACTGCCCAACAGAAAATTGCGCTTTATGACAAATCGGGAGAGCAGCATTATGATATCATGTCTGCCTTTATCAAATCCATACGTGGTTCAGATCCCAATGCAGCTGTGTATTGGTTAGCCAGGATGATAGAAGGCGGAGAGGACGTAAAATTCATTGCCAGGCGCTTGGTAATTTTAGCTTCTGAGGATATTGGCAATGCCAACCCCAATGCCCTTTTGCTGGCAACGAACTGTTTTGAAGCAGTGAAAATGATCGGCTACCCTGAATCCAGGATTATCCTTTCCCAGTGTGTCACTTACCTGGCCTCCTCTCCCAAAAGCAATGCTTCCTATATGGCGATCAACAGGGCGCAGGCTTTGGTCAAGGAAACAGGAGATCTTCCCGTTCCCCTGCATCTGCGCAATGCCCCCACCAAACTGATGAAGGACCTGAATTACGGGAAGGAATACAAATATGCCCATGATTATGAGCAGAATTTTGTGGCGCAGGAATTTTTGCCAGAGGATATCAAAAACACCAAACTCTATGAGCCCGGGAACAATGCCCGGGAAAATGAATTGAGGAGGTTTCTGAAGGACAGGTGGAAAGGGAAGTATGGGTATTAAGTGGGATTTTCACCATTAAGGAGTTAAGGCTTTGAAGAATTTCATTAAGTTTTTTTTTAAATAATTAATAGTGCATGAATGTCGTACCTAACGGCAAATTGGACTTTTAATAGACATCACTTACCAGAGAAAATCTTGCCTTGGAAACTTATCCGATTATATCCGATTAGGGCTTTTAAGATGTGTGAAATTAGGATAACTTTATTTTGAAGTTGCTTTAGCTATGAATAAAAAGGTGATTACTCAACTGTCTTATGATGTGCTAGGCTGCGCAATTAATGTCCATAAAGAAGTCGGTCCGGGTCTTTTGGAAAGTGTTTACCAAAAATGCCTAACCTATGAATTGAGATCAAAGGGCTTTGAGGTTATTGAAAAAGTAAAAGCACCATTGTTCTATAAAAATCTTAAGCTTGAAGTTGAATTGAGGGCAGACATAATAGTCAATGAATCAATCATCGTTGAGCTTAAGACAGTTGATTGTCTCTTGGCTGTTCACGAAGCCCAATTATTGACTTATATGCGGCTTTTGAAAATCCCACAAGGTTTATTGATGAATTTTTATTCAGACAATCTTTCAAAAAATACTATCCCCATGGTAAATGAATATTTTAGAGCATTGCCTGAATAAGAACTTAATGAAGGCCTTTCTGCCTTAAATCCTTAATGGTTCAAATAAACACTTCAATTCATTTTTTTAAAAAAAACTTTTCCGAATTCCGTCTTTCGAAATCCAACTTCACCTTTTTTTCACCAATTAGAATGACCTGAACTCCTCGATCTTTTCTATCTTTTGCCTCAGGTCGCTGATATTGATACTGTCTTTTATGCCGTTGTCCCTGGTTGATTTTTTGTCTTTCAGGTTTTTACTGATGCGCTCATATACCTGCTTTGGAGATTCTTCGGTACCTCCTACTTTTCTGCCTTTGATAATGCCATTGTTATTTGCCAGATCAAGGGCATCAAGTACCCGTGTATGATAGCTATCTGCAATTTCGAAAAAGTTGTCATAGTACATGATAAATCTCTTTGACAAGTCAGCCAAGGTACTCATGTGGGTACTGAAGTTTTTCAGGTCAGTTTCACGTTGGAGTAAATTAGAATAATTGATTTCACCCCTATTGTTTTTATACCTGTTCTCAATTCTTGTCAGATAAAGTTGTACATAATCATAGGAAAAACCGTTTAAAACACGGTTAAAATAAGCGTCTATGGTTTCGTTATTAAGTCTGTCAGGGACTTGGTAACCTAACTTTGGTGCTTCTTTTTTAAGCCTTGACATCAATTCCAGCTGAAGGTTTTCAAGAAGTAAAATCCTATCGTTGTAGGAGGACTGATTGGCTGCATTGGCTTTGTCCAAGGCAGCGAAATAGGTGAGGTACTTGTTCAGTTCTGTTTCAAACCGGTTCAATTTCTGGAAATCTGGTTTTTTTTCAGTCATCAAGGAACTGTATGCCACATTCAAAAGGGAATTGGAAGCCGATACAGCTTGAGAAACAAATGGGATGCCTGCTGCGATCGGACTGGCAATCACTGAATTGGTGATTTCAAGAAAACGGTCCATTTTGGACTTGCTCTCAAATATTCCGATTCTTTTTACGGATTCCATGATGACCTCCTCAAAGGAAAAACCCAATGGCCCTCCTTCAATTGATCCCAATGAATTGATGAAACCCTGATAATCCTGATCCGTCATCCTGGACTTTAGATTGATGATGTCATCACTCAGTTTTTTATAGATTTGGGTAGAATGAAGAATGCTTGATTTTAGGTTGGTCCATCTCGTTTCATCTGAAATATTTTTGTCACGGATCAGGTCATTCAAAGCCATGTTGGTGATTTCCAGGCTGCCTGACAGGTTTTCATTGTAGTTTTTCAGCGTTTCAATTTCTTTTTCAAGCCGTTTGATTTTCAAAGAATCGGCTTCAATTTGTGAAAATGAGGCATTGGTGAAGGCGATTATCAATCCTGCTGTCAAAATTACCTTTTTCATAGGTTATAGGGGGATTAAACTTTTATGTTGCAATCACAAAAATCAAGCAAGAATTTTAATTTTTTACCGACTGCCTTCAATTATTTTTTATTTACCTAAGAAAAATCACTTCTTCATTCGGTTTCCTAAACCTTTCGCCATATATTCCATCTGGAAGCCCTTTGCCACAGCCAATGATCATGTTAATTTCGGCCCCTGAAGGCAGTCCCAGTAATTTTTTTACCCTTAAGGAATCAAAACCTTCCATGGGACAGGTGTCGTAGCCCTCGGCTTTCATGGCATACATAAATGTCATGGCAGCCAATGCAGCACTTTTGTGGACGGATACCCTTACATCTGCATCTGATACTTGCCGGACCATAGGTCTGTAAATACCAACCATCCATGCTATAACTTGTTTGATCAAAGACCAGAAGGGGAATTTGCGATAAAGTTTGGGAACCAGATTGGAATAATAGGACAAGGCTCTTTTGAGCTTTTTGGGCTCGGCATCTTTGTAGCAATCCTTGATATAGTCCTCATTGGCTTTGGCGCGTGATTTCCATAAGTCCCTTCTCGTTACCACAACCACCAGTTCCCGGGCAGTTGTGGCGGCTTTTTGTCCCATGCATAATTGGGCAAGTTTAGCTTTGTTGGGAGAAGATTCCGGTATCCGATAAAATTCCCATAGTTGCATGTTGCTGCTGTTAGGGGCCAATATGGAGGCTTCCAAACATTTTTGTACAATTTGGTGGTTGAAAGCCTCTTTTTGGTCAAAGATTCTGACGGATCTCCGCTCCTTTACGACTTGAAAAAAATCCTTTATATCCGTTCTTTCCATCATTTGGTCAATAATTCAGGTTTCACCTAATTTCTGAAATTTCTTTTAGTTATATTCAAAGCTCAAAAATAAGTTTTTATCCTATAACCACATCGCATTCTTATTATGATCCTTAGTCTGCTTAAGTTGGAGTTGTTGAAGACCATACGGTCAACTTCTTTTGCAAAAAGTGCCTTGGTGGCCATTTTTCTTACCTTTCTGGCAGTAATACTGCTCTCTTATTTACTTTTGCTTGGCATCTTTTTAAAAGAAGTCATTGAAGAGGGTTTTGATAGTACCGATGCCTATGCCACTGTAAGCGGGGCCCTGATTTATTTTTACCTATTTGAATTTATGTACCGGTATTTTGTACAAAAGCTTCCTGTGATGGAACTGCAGAGTTTCTTGCATTTGCCCTTGAAAAAAAGCAGCATCATTCAATTCCTCTTGGGAAGGAGTTTCGTGTCTCCTTTGACATTGATCGCTCCGCTTTTATTTGCACCATTTGCTTTTAAGGAAATTGCCCCAAGATTCGGTGATCTGGCGGCCTGGTCCTGGTTGGGTTCAGTTGTGATGAGCAGCTGGTCCCTGCACTGGTTGATGCTATGGTTCAAACAAAAGTTTGAAGATAGCCTCATCGGATTAGGAATAGTGTTTTTGGTACTCTTATTGGGAGCAGGATCCAATTATTATGGATGGTTCAATTTAGGTGCTTTGATGAAGCCGATTTTTGATTGGTCGTTGGTTTCTGTTTTTCCGCCGATTATCATGACCTTGGTTTTTCTGGTCCTTTACCAATTGGCTTATACTTACTATTACAAAAATGCCTATTTGGAAGACCTAGTAGAAGAGGAGGATACCAAATTCCTGAATCAGAATCTTGGGATTTTCAACCGTTTTGGCTTGGCAGGGGAACTGGCCAATCTGGAATGGAAGTTGATCATCAGACACAAAAAGAGCAGGACCTACCTTACTTTGGCTGCCTTTTTCCTGCTTTATGGATTGATTTTTTATACCAATCCCCAATACAAGACAGAGGAAGGCTTCAATCATCTTTTTGTTTTTGTGGGTTCCTTTATTACCGGAATATTTATGTTGCAATATGGTCAGCTTTTCCTGAGCTGGAATTCTTCCAATTTTGATTTTTTCCTAAATAGAAAAGGAGGGGTGAAAGCATTGGTGAAAGGAAAATATCTTCTATTTATAGCCACTTCCATTCTATGCTATATCCTTTCAGTACCTTACGTGTATTTCGGTTGGGATATATTGCTTATCCATACTGCTGCCTTCCTTTTTAATATAGGCGTGGTGATGCATTTTGTGGTTTACCTTGCCCTATGGAAACCTAAACCCATGGACCTGAATAAAGGGGCGATGTTCAATTATGAGGGGGTGGGGATAGCCCAGTTTTTAATGATCATCCCTATGATGGGTGCCCCTTATTTGATTTATCTTCCCTTTGCGCTTTTGGTCAGTCAATATGCGGGCTTGCTTGCCTTGGCCATAGTAGGTATGGTAGGCGTGATAGCCTTTCCTTATTTGTCAGACCTGTCGGTACAGAGAGTTTTATCCAATAGATATCAGATTTCATCATCTTTTAGACAAGAATTATGATCAGTGTACACAATTTAAAAAAACAATACAAAGAAGTAGTTGTACTGGATGTTCCCCAATTGGAAATACCCCGAAAGGAATGTTTTGGTTTGGTAGGTAACAATGGGGCTGGAAAAACCACCCTCTTTAGGATCATGTTGGATTTGGTGAGGGCAACGGAAGGCTATGTCCTGTTGGATGGGACCGATGTTGCCAAAAGTGAGGACTGGAAATCGAGGATGGGGGCTTTTTTGGATGAACACATGTTGATTTCCTATCTAACCCCAGATGAGTATTTTGAGACATTGAGGAAAATCTATGTACTTTCTGAGGAGGATTTAAGGCTTCATTTGAAAAAGTTTGAGGAACTCTTCAATGGAGAGATTATTGGTAAAAAGAAGTATATCCGGGATTTGTCCAAAGGAAATTTGAAAAAAGTAGGGATTGCTGCTGCCATGATGGGAAATCCCGAGGTAGTTATGTTGGACGAGCCTTTTGAAAACCTGGATCCAAGTTCTCAGGTGAGGTTGAAAAAACTTATCCTTGAAGAAAAAGAGCGGTCGCAGGTAACTTTTCTGATATCCAGCCATGACCTCAACCATGTGACTGAAATTTGTGATAGGATCATTTTACTGGAAAAAGGAAAAATCATCAGGGACCTTCGGGAAAAAGCAGAAATGGTAGAGGAGTTGAATGCTTATTTTGGCACTTAAAATTGTCATAAAATTTCGCATTCTTAAAAAGAGGTGTTACCCCTTCTGGTATCACCTCTTTTCATTATTACCAATACCTGCTTGCCCAAGCTATCCAAGTGCTCCAGTTTGGACTGGTACTGAGTCCACCGGCATGTTGTCTAAAAGCCAGTTCACCTTGGGTCAGGGCAGTGCCCAATACGGGAAAGTCTTTTTGTTCCAGTCCTTTTTTACCCAAAATCTCATACGCAGGAGAAGCATCCACTCCAGCAAGAAACATGCCTTTGCCATCAATCCAATTTCCCTCTACATGAGGAGACCCAATACTGATAAAAATAGGTCTTGGAGCGCAAAATGCTAAAAGTTGATGTGCATGGGCTTACGGTGTTGTCCCCGATTGGCCAAGCCAATTATTCCACTTCTCAAGCCGGCACCATGATCCGCCTGAATACTGTCGGGAACCAATATGGCAAAGCCCCAACCTTTAGCGAGCAATTGTTCTTTCCAGTTAGGTTCATGGGGAGAACCCAAGCCAATGGCTGGTTCCTGGGGCAGACTGAAAGGAGATCGGATAAAACCCAATTGAATTACCAATGGTGTTTTTCCCTCCTTTGCTGAAGGACTTACAACCAAAAGTTCTATTTCCACATTGATTTCCGGAAAAGCGCTGTTGTCAACAATCCCCTTGACCATTTTTTCCTGAGCGGGGAAGTTGCCTATGGTAGTATCTTTGACAGAAATCACTTCCCAAAAGACCTAGGGTATGGATTCAGGCAGCCTTCCATACATTTCACTTTCAAAATCTTCAATGATCTCCTTTCGCCTTTGTTGCCACCACATGCGTTCATCATTGACCGGAACCCCATTTTTCATTTGCATCAATTCAGGTAGCTTATAATTCCTGACCTTGTTTTCATCACTATTGGCGGCATTTGGGGCTGAAGGATTTCCAGATGGTCCTGGTCTTAAATCTGATTCCTTTATTCCTAGTTGGTCTAGCATTTGAATGAAATCCGATTGGGTAAGTTTATTGATGGAGTCCCTTGCAGCATTTGAGAATTGGCCAAAGGAGGAAAATTGTAAACAGAACAAAAAGATGAATAGAACTTTATACTTCATGGTCTGGGTTTTTAAATATAAATCTAAAAAATAAGTGATTACGTGTTGGGAAAAAAGCAAAGTTGGTGTGAAAATAAAAAATCCCTGTAATTGTTGAGATTACAGGGATTTTTTTGTGGTGGAGCTGGCGGGATTCGAACCCGCGTCCAGATAGGGAAACACCGTACCGTCTACATGCTTAGTCACCGGTTGGGTTTTCGACCAAACACTGCTGGATGACACACCTATGTTTGGCTTAGCCACTTGTCTTAGTCCTGATTAGTAGCCTCACAGGAAGCAGCCTTGTCTTATCGACACCCCAAATCCATCCGGACAATGCAACAGATGGCGGGATGTGGCCGGGGAACGCCGCATGGGTGCTCAACCCTTTAAGCCGGTCTCATCCAAAGATAGGAGAGATTAGGCAGCCATGGCGTAAGAAGTTTCGCCAGTTATCTTTGCATGAATCTTTTAAGGCCGTACATACTCCAGCCTGCATGCGAGCCCGATCTTCACACCTACTGTCAAAACCGGTCAGCCCCTAAATTAGGGTACAATTCTATAGCAAATATAAATGGAAAAAAGTTCCCGCCGGAAAAAGCCTCCATTTTTGACAAGTAGTTTTTTATCATTGAAGCCATCGAATTTTAAAATTGCTTAAAATGAATGGTTTACATAAAATTCAAGCAACTATGATTTTTTTACAGGAAACATAATTCCAATAATTTTATATCTTGCGGTGATGGAAAATTTTGTTGTTTCTGCGAGAAAGTATAGACCTTCCAATTTCAAAAGTGTAGTGGGGCAGGGCCATATTACTACGACTTTGAAAAATGCCATTAAAAATAACCATTTGGCACAGGCTTTTCTTTTTTGTGGTCCAAGGGGTGTGGGTAAAACCACCTGTGCAAGGATCTTGGCCAAAACCATAAACTGCCAGCATTTAACGCCTGAATTTGAAGCCTGTAACCAATGTGACTCCTGCAAGGCTTTTAATAACAATGCTTCCTTCAATGTCCATGAATTGGATGCTGCGTCCAACAACTCAGTAGATGATATCAGAAACCTGGTAGATCAGGTGAGGTACGCACCCCAGCAGGGCCAATACAAAGTGTATATCATCGATGAGGTGCACATGCTTTCCAATCAGGCTTTCAATGCCTTTTTGAAGACTTTGGAAGAGCCTCCTAAGTATGCCATATTCATCTTGGCTACTACTGAAAAGCACAAAATTATTCCCACCATCCTTTCACGTTGTCAGATTTTTGACTTCAATAGGATTCAGATCAATGATATCACCGAACACCTGAAATATATATCCAGGGAAGAGCATATCGAAGCCGAGGACGAAGCACTAAGGCTTATTGCTACGAAGGCAGATGGGGCTTTGAGGGACGCACTTTCGATTTATGACCTCATTGTCACTTATTCGGCCGGGAATAAAGTCACTTATCAAGAAACGATCAATAACCTGCATATTTTGGATTATGACTATTATTTCAAGGTAGTCGATGGCCTTTTGGCAGGTAATATTTCAAACGTACTTCTTATTTTTGATGAAATACTCAAAAAAGGTTTTGACGGGCATAATTTTATTCTCGGGCTTACTGAGCATTTACGGGACCTGATGGTCTGTAAAGATCCTGCCACTGTGGACCTGATTCAAGTGTCTGATGCGACCAAAGAAAGGTATCTGGAACAATCAAAAGACAGCAGTATTTCTTTCTTGCTCTCGGCCTTAAACATTTGCAATCAATGTGATATCCACTACAAAGCCAGCAAAAACCAACGCCTTCATGTAGAATTGGCTTTGATGAAATTGGCTAAACTTCCACAAGCACTCAGCCTGGCAGCCTTAGCACAAGAAGAGTCAAAAAAAAAAGCCTGATTGAGCAAGAGCAAAGCCCAAATGGTAACGGCAATGTAGCCCCATCGCTCTTTAAAGATGCCAATCCTTTTGCTGCCAAGAAAACCCCTGTACAGAGGACGATTTCCATTCCGGCGAGTTTGACTGAAGCCAGAAAAATTGTTCAGGAAAAACCTCAAGCGGAGGTTCAAATAGCAGAACCAAAAAAGGAAGAGGAAAAGGTCAGCCTCAACCCCAAACTGGCGGAGGAATTTGATGAGCAGAAGTTGAACAGTGTCTTACAAGAGATCATTGGCCAATATAGAGATCAGCACAAGAACCTTGAAACAACAGTCCTTAAACAGCCTGTAATCCTCTCAGGGGAAACCATTACCTTTCAACTTAATGGGGAAATTCAACAGGATATTTTTCATAAAATCAAGCCCGAAGTTTTTCAGTTGTTGAGAAGGAAATTGAACAATTACAGTATTCATTTAGAATCCGTAATTGTGGAGGAAGAAGCTGGTGATGGAAAGAAGAAACTTTACACAAGCACGGATAAACTTCAATACTTAAAAGAAAAATCCCCTGCTCTGGTAGAGCTGCAAAAAAGATTCGGGCTGGAAACAGACTTTTAAAAGTCCAGGGTCAGCCCAAAATTGATCATATTTTGAAGTTGTATGGCCTGTCGTGGAGGGCCGCTTTCCTGTTGAATGAGTACATTTTCATCATAAATGAGAATGGTCTCAATCCGGGTTGAAATATATTTATTCACCCGCATCGTGATCAGGGAGTTGAAGTTTACGACAAAATTGCCGAGTTTTTCGAAGTTGGAAAAGAGGTTAAGGTCTGCTTTCCATCTTACATTTTCGATGATTTGAAAGTCTGTGGTAGAACCGAAAGAAATACCGGCCTCTGCTCTCACCGCTTCCCCGGGTACCACCCCAAAAGCCCCCGCCCTGCTCAGGGAATCGTCAAGTACCACGGTAAACCTTCCCGTAAAAGGAGAGGCAATAATGGATAACCTATCTTTATTTTTAAATTCTTTCCGATAATTTAAACCTGTGGATGACTGAAGATAGGCCGGTGCCAGAAAGTCTGAAATCTGACTTCTGGAATCCTGTTCCGCACCTGCTGGT
This sequence comes from Cecembia calidifontis, assembly GCF_004216715.1. Classification (NCBI taxonomy): domain Bacteria; kingdom Pseudomonadati; phylum Bacteroidota; class Cytophagia; order Cytophagales; family Cyclobacteriaceae; genus Cecembia; species Cecembia calidifontis. The sequence continues at coordinate 4,736,730 of NZ_SGXG01000001.1, read as the reverse complement.
CTAAAGTACCGGAAGCCTTCTAATAACTGTGTCCTTGCATCAATCTGGGTGGACAGATACCAGAGTTCAGTCAGTTCTCGACCGTATTTACTGATAAAGATAAAGTTGTCATTGGTTTTTCTGGTTTTGAATCTTCGGTCTGCTTGCCTGTTAAAGCCGGCATTGATATTGAGTTTTGTGTCCCAAATTATCCTGTCCTTTTTATAGTTGGCAAACATCGCCAAACCGGAGTTCAGCGCCATATTACTAGCCCCACCCGCATTCCAGTTGGAAAGGCTGACCTGTTGGATGCTCAGGTTGAAGTTCCCGCCTTTTTCCCAATAGATAGGTCTGATTTTTTGTTTGACAATGATCGAATCACCTATCATGATGATGGTGTCTCCGGCTATCAAAAGTGTATCAGCCAAAATAGCAGGGTCTTGGGCTCTTGATATGCCCAATGACCCTGCTAATAACAATATTATAAGCGAAAGCCTCTTAATCATCTATGTATACTCCCAAAAAAATCAGGGTTTTATGATGGTTATTTTTTGCCCTACTTGGATTGTATTATCGGGCAAATTGTTCCACTTTTTGATGTCGTCCACACTTACGCCATAGTTTTGGCTCAAACGGAACAAGGTTTCTCCCGGGCTTACAGTATGGATAATTGTGCCACTTGAGGTTGACCTGTTTGGAATAGAAGAAACGCTCTGAGTGGGAGCAGCAGATCGATTGATGATGATTTCCTGACCTACTTTAATGGTATTGTCCGGTAAATTATTCCATCTTTTGAGATCATCCACACTTACGCCATAGTTTTGGCTTATTCTAAACAAAGTTTCACCTGGGGATACGGTATGCACAGTTCTTCCTGCAGTTGCGTTGGAAGGTTGAGGCCTATTGACAGTCTCTGTTGACCTTACCGGTTCAGCACTCCTTACCGGGGCGGCTGTTTCCGTTCTGATAGGCTCGTTTCTAGCAGTTTCTGTTCTGCTTGGCTCTGTTCTAACAGGCTCGCTGCTTCTTGTAGCCGGTGCTGTACCTGGAGTTACTGAAGTACTTGGCTGTGAAGTAGGCGTACTGGGTTGGGATACTATCGAAGTAGCAGGAGTATTGGCCTGTGCCTGGCTAGTAGATAAGGCTTCCAACATTTTTCTATACTCCGAACCTGAAACCATCACGAAATCTTCGCCTCTTTTTCTTGGCTCCTGAAGGTTCAGGATCATTCCAGGGGAAAGATCGATGTCGTCTCTGATCCTGTTCTTGGCTTTGAGGGCGGCAAGTCTGATGCCATATTTCTGAGAAATTGACCAAAGTGTTTCTCCAGGCATCACCACGTGATTGGCTACATCTGCTTTGGTGGCTTTTTTATCAAGATAATAATATTGGCCAGCTACCACGGGATCATTTTTTCCCAGATCATTCAGTTTCCTGAATTTATTGGGCTTCATTCCTATCTGTTCTGCAAAGCTTGCCTGGGAAACAGAATTGGCTGCCCGAACCCCGTCTATGTTATTTACTTTAATTTGGTTGGGGCTTGTAGCGCTTTGTTGGTTGCCTGAAATTCTAGGGAAACCGGTAGAAAGTGCCTGGGTTTGTTGCGGACTGCCAGCACTTGAACTTTCTCTTTGTGCAACTATAGGTCTGGCAGGAGGGGTTCCTTGTCTCAGAAAAACTACAGAATAGGTTTTATCACTTGGAATATCACCTCTCCCAATCCATTTATTGTATTCCCTCAAATGCTCTTCACTTACCCCTAAGCGGCTTGAAAGATCCCTGAGAGAGGAAGGCCCCTGTACTCTGACTTCTTCCAGATAACCGGTATTGCTCACAAAATTTGCCCCTGCATGATTTTCAAAAGCCACTTTGTGGGCAAGAAATTTTTTGAAATACCAATGTGAATTCCTGTCCACATCGATTACTTTTTTACCATTGAACTGACTTCCAAAATAGGCTTTTGCGCCTCCCAGTCCCATTTGGTAAGAAACCAGGGCGCACATCCAGTTATCAAACTGTGCATTGTTTTTTTTGAGGTAAAGTGCGGCCCCTCTTGTGGAGGATACAATGTTCTTCCTCTCATCAATCTGGTTGTCCACTCTTAAAAATACTTCCTCTGCTGTTCCTTGCTTAAATTGCCAAAAGCCAACTGCATTGGAGCTGGAGACTGCATCCGGAATTAGGCTAGATTCTTGAATTACTAAATACTTAAAATCTTCAGGTACACCAGATTCTCTCAGTTCTCTTTCGACTAATGGTAGGTAAAGGTTGGCCCTGTCAGCTTTGCTTTTGAAATAAATCTGGTTACGGTGAAGCGCATCCACATCCAGCTGAATTTCCCGCCTTGCCTGCTCATTGATTCTAATGGTAAGGTCCGCAAATCGCATTTCTTTAGGTACCTGGGGCACTTGGGCCATAGTTTCAAAAGAAAAAAACAGAAACAAAATCTGAATGTAGGGATTTCGAAACAATTGACTTTTTTTATTTTTCATAACTTTCTTGCTATCATTAAGCCATCTCTGATTGGTAAAAGTACATTTTCTACCCTAGGGTCCTCCTGTACCATACGGTTGTATTCCAAGATAATTTTTGTGTCTTTATCGATTTTCTGGCCTTCTTTTAAAACAACTTTTCCCGACCAAAGGACATTGTCTGCAATAATAATTCCACCAGGGCTTACACGGTCTATTACCAGATTGTAGTAGTTAATATAATTATTTTTATCCGCATCTATGAAGACCATATCAAAATTTCCTTCAAGTGAAGGAATAATTTTCAAAGCATCTCCCAATCTGTAGTCAATTTTATGGCTTAATCCTGATTTTTCAAAGAAATTCCGGACCATTGTTTCCAATTCGTCATTGATATCCAAGGTGATGAGCTTACCTGCTTCATTAAGACCTCTTGCCATACAGATACCGGAATACCCCGTGTATGTGCCAATTTCGAGGATGGTCTTGGGTTTCAGAAGTTTGACAAAAAGCTCGAGCGTCTTGCCCTGCAAATGACCGGAAATCATCCTTGGCATCAATACTTTGGCATGTGTTTCCCGGGTAATCCATTTTAATAAAGGATCCTCTTCCGTGGTATGCTGTTCGCAATATTTTAATAACTCCGGTGAAATGAATTCCATGTCAGGAAGGTAAATAGGTTAAATAACTCATTTGATTGGGATCAAATATTTCATTGGCAATATCCATGAGTTCCTCGGCTGTAGTGCTTCTTATGATTTCAAATATACTATCCAGTGAATCTATCCTGCCCTTATCCAAAAGATTTTTTCCATACACAAGCATCAAAGCAGCGTAATTTTCTTCTGCCATCGCCATTTGACCTATCGCCTGTTCTTTTGCCATATGAAGTTGCAAGGTTCCCATTTTTACTTTTCTAAGCTTCTCCATTTCCTTTAAGACAAGTTTTTTGGCTTTATTGGCAGTCTTCTGCTCTGTACCAAAGAAAACACCAAAAAAACCAGTATCTGAATAGGTCTGGTAATGGGATTCCACGCTGTACACATAGCCATGTTTTTCTCTCAATGCCATATTCAGGCGGGAGTTCATACTGGGACCCCCGAGTATATTATTGAGCAGATAGAGCTTAAACCTTCTTGGATCAAACATCGAGAAGGCAGGTTTTCCAATGGCGCAGTGGGCCTGGGTGATCTCCTTCATTACCATTTTCGTTTTGGGCTGATAATTTGAAAATCCGCTGCGGACATATAGGCTTCTTTTATGCGGTATCTCAGAAAGGAGTCCCTCGATTTTTTGTAAAGCCTTTTCGAAAGAGATATTGCCGATTACAGAAAATACGATCTGGGTAGTATCCAATCTGCTCGAAACAAAATCAAAAAAATCCTCTTGCCTGAATCTGCTTACAGTTTCTTCATTCCCCAGGATGTTTCTTCCCAAGGCATGGCCTTCAAAAACCATTTCATCAAAATCGTCTTGGAGTGAGTCATCCGGGGAATCTTTGTACATGGCCATTTCCTCCAAAATTACCTGCCTTTCCTTTTCTATCTGCTTTTTTGGGAAGGTAGAATTGAAGGTGATGTCAAAAAGAAGTTCTGCTGCTTTTCCATAATGCTCCTTTAACACACTCGAATAGAAACAAATTTTCTCCTTGGTAGTGTAGGCATTGAGTTCCCCGCCTAAAGACTCAAGACGGTTGATGATATGGTAGGCCTTTCTTTTTTTGGTGCCTTTGAAAGCCATATGTTCCCAAAAATGTGCAATCCCCTCTTCCTCTTTGGATTCATCCCTGCTGCCTATGTTTAACACAAATCCGCAATGGACTATCCTGGTATGGTTGACTTCCTGATGAACAATTCTGATTCCGTTGGCTAATTGCTTTAAATTGTACTGCATGTAATCCTTTTTCCTCACCTCAATGTACAAAAATAAAAGACTTTCAATACTCTTTTTCGATTATTCCAAAGATTCAATTTCCCTTAGTGGTTTTTTTAGCCGGAGTGAATTGATAATTTAGAGTTTTGTAAAGCATGATAAAATCCTTAGACACTTAATTTACTGAATTCATAAGCATTGAAAACTTACTTATCTATGAAATACACACCTCTTCCAAAAAGCCTTTATATCAAAAACAGGAAAAAATTAACCGAGAAATTGCCGGCTAAATCAGTAGCGGTTTTTCATTCCAATGATATTATGCCGACCAATGCAGACGGGACCATGCGTTTCAGACAAAACAATGACCTTTTTTATCTCAGCGGGATTGATCAGGAAGAAAGCATTTTGGTCATCTGCCCTGATTTTCCTGATCCTACTATGCGCGAAATTCTATTTTTAAGGGAAACCAATGAACATATTGCGATTTGGGAAGGGCATAAATACACCAAAGAGGAAGCCCATGAAATTTCAGGAATAGAAAACATCCAATGGGTGAGCAGTTTCGACGGTGTTTTTAATACCCTGATGGCTTTAAGTCAGCATGTTTTATTAAATACCAATGAACATCTCCGTGCAGATATCCAGGTAGAAACCAGAGATGCCAGGTTTATCAAAAAATGTAAGGAAAAGTATCCCCTTCATCACTATCACAGGCTGGCTCCGCTGATGCACCAGTTAAGAGGGGTTAAAGAAAAGGAAGAAATTGACCAAATGCAGATAGCCTGCGATATCACCGAAAAGGGTTTTAGGAGAATACTTTCCTTTGTAAAGCCAGGAGTAACCGAGTACCAGATAGAGGCTGAGTTTATCCATGAATTTGTGAGGAACAGGAGCAAGGGTTTTGCCTATGAACCCATTATTGCTTCTGGGGCAAATGCCTGTGTGCTGCATTACATAGAAAACAAAGATACCTGTAAAGATGGAGACCTGCTTTTACTTGATGTGGGCGCAGAATACGGGAATTATAATGCGGACATGACCCGGACTATTCCTGTAAATGGGAAATTTACAGAAAGACAAAGGAAGGTGTATGATGCAGTATTGAGGGTGCAAAGAGGGGCTATGAATATTCTCAGACCTGGCATCAATATCCAGGATTACCATAAGGAAGTGGGGCTGATCATGCAGTCTGAATTGTTAGGCTTGGGTTTATTGGATCAGACCGACATCAAAAACCAAGACCCCAAATGGCCTGCGTATAAAAAATACTTTATGCATGGCACATCTCACCATTTAGGTTTGGATGTACATGATGTGGGTACCATGTATGACCCGATTACCCCGGGTATGGTTTTTACGGTTGAACCCGGTATCTACATCAGAGAGGAAGGATTGGGGGTCAGGCTCGAAAATAACATCCTGATCCAGGAAAACGGATATTTTGACCTGATGCGCAATATTCCAATTGAGGCGGAAGAAATCGAAGAATTGATGAATCGATGAAATTTTGATTTCGAAAGTCGGATTTCGGAAATGTGAATACCTTGCAATTGATATCGAATACCGGGAATTCCAACATCCGAAATCTGACTTTTAATTTTATTTCTTGTAACTGATCTTATAAATACAATTGGCCATGTCATCCGAGACCAGCAGGCTTCCATCAGGAAGCTGAAGCACATCCACAGGTCTGCCCCATACATCCTGGGTTGCATGGTTGAGCCATCCTTCAGCAAAAACCTCTTCCCTGACCACTTTTTGGTTTTTATCCAATATAACATGTGTAACCTGGTAACCGATTTTTTTGCTGCGGTTCCATGATCCATGCTTGGCAATAAATATGTTGTTATGATATTTTTCAGGGAATTGGGAACCGGTATAAAATCTCATGCCTAAAGGAGCTGTGTGTGGGCCAAGTTTGGCGGCAGGAGCGGTGTAGGCATTTTTATCCTTTCCCTTATTTCCAAACTCCGGGTCTTTGACATCACCGGCATGCCAATAAGGATATCCAAAATGCATGCCTTTTTGGGGAGCATGGTTGAGCTCGCAATCCGGGATATCATCCCCCATCATATCTCTTCCATTATCAGTAAACCATAATTCTTTGCTTTGGGGGTGCCAGGCAAAACCAACAGTATTTCTGACCCCTTTGGCAAAGATCTCTGGCTTAATGATAGGGGAATTGACATCGATCCTGGTGATCGAAGCAAATATTTCTTCTGATTCACAAATATTGCACGGAGCACCAACTGGTACATAGAGCAAACCATCCGGTCCAAAAGCGATAAATTTCCAGCCATGATGGGCCTTGTCCGGATATTGGTCATAGACTACTTCAAATTTTGGATTTTCAAGGTTCTTTTCGATGTTTCGGAAACGTAATATCCTGCTGACTTCTGCCACATAAAGATCCCCATCCTTGAAGGCAACTCCATTGGGCATTCTGAGTCCCGAAGCTAGGGTATATCTTTTATCTGCTTTCCCATCTCCATTGCTGTCCTTTAAGGCATACACGTTTTTCCCCTGCCTGTTGCCGACAAAAATGATACTGCCGTCCGCATTCATGGCCAATGACCTGGCATCGGGGACATCTTCAGCCCAAACCGAAATCTGGAAGCCTGCCGGTAGCTTGATGGTCTCCAGTTGGATGTAATTGTTTTTTTTGTTTTGTCCTGAACAGGAAAAGCTAATCAGGATAAAAAGCCCTAGGATCAGTTGTTTTGCCATTACTTGGTTTTTTAGATTCTCACTCAATTTAACCAAATCTTTCACGCATTGTTAGTCAATTTGGATAAGTGATAAAATGGGTGCTTAAAACCTATTGAAGTTAATTTAAAAGGAAATGTGGAATCCAAACTCAGCTTAGTTTGTTAATTTAGCCGACTGGATTAGCGTATACCTGAATCTGAAGCATGTTATCTATCAATAATCTTTCTTATTATATAGGAGGGAGGGCCCTCTATGAAAATGCCTCTTTGCATATCAAGCCTAAAGATAAAATCGGTTTGGTCGGCCTGAACGGAACAGGAAAATCTACTTTGCTCAAGTTGATCAATGGAGATTATCAGCCCAGTTCCGGAGAAATCCAAAAGGCCAAGGATTGTACCATAGGCTTTCTAAACCAAGATTTGCTTTCCTATCAGTCAGAAGACTGCATATTGGACGTAGCATTAGAGGCTTTTAAAGAAACCCTACAGCTTCAGGAGGAAATTGATAAGGTACTCAAACAGATGGAAACCGATTATTCAGAAGAGACCATCAATAGACTCGCCAAATTGCAGGATCAGTTTGAAGCAAAGGAAGGCTATACCATCAAGGCTAAGGCAGAGGAAGTTTTGGAGGGGATAGGATTTTCGACATTGGATCTGAAAAGACCACTAAAGACTTTTTCAGGAGGATGGAGGATGAGGGTGATGTTGGCCAAGTTGCTTTTGGAAAAACCCTCCTTATTGATGTTGGACGAACCGACAAACCACCTGGATCTTCCCTCTATTCAGTGGGTGGAAAATTATCTGAGGACCTACGAAGGCGCGGTGATTGTGGTTTCTCACGACCAAGAATTCCTGGATAATTGCATCGAAACTACGGTAGAAGTTTCCAATGGAACGCTGACCATGTATCCCGGAAATTATTCTTTCTATCAAAGGGAGAAAAAGGAAAGGATGGAAATCCAGCAGAATGCTTATGAAAACCAGCAGCAGATGATCAAACAAACGGAACGCTTTATTGAGCGTTTCCGTGCCAAGGCTTCCAAATCCAATCAGGTCCAATCCCGTATCAAGGCTTTGGACAGAATGGAAAGGGTAGCAGAAGTAGTGGATGATAACATTGCCGTTAATTTTAAGTTCAAATTTTCCCAAAAATCAGGTAGGGACGTAGTGGTTTTGGACCATGTGTCCAAAGCCTATGGGGACTTGGTCATTCTCAAAAATGCCTCTGCCAGAATTGAAAGAGGAGATAAAATAGCCCTCATCGGGGCCAATGGCAAGGGGAAATCAACCCTCCTCCGGATTATTGATGGAACAGAGCACATTCAGGGTAAGCGAGAACAAGGGCACAATGTCATCAAATCCTTTTATGCGCAGCATCAGCTTGAAGCCCTTAATGTTGACAATGAAATCCTGCAAGAATTGCAACAAGCAGGATCAGGTAAAACCGATACAGAACTCAGGAATGTACTGGGCTGCTTTCTATTTACCAATGACGATGTGTTTAAGAAAATCAAGGTGCTCTCAGGAGGTGAAAAATCAAGGGTAGCGCTTGCCAAAACACTTATTTCTGAGGCTAATTTTCTACTGCTTGATGAGCCTACCAACCACCTGGATATACAATCTGTCAACATCCTGATCCAAGCTTTGCAACAGTACGAAGGTACTTTTATTACTGTTTCCCATGACAGGCATTTCATCCGAGGGGTTGCAAATAAAATTTGGTATATAGAAAATCAAGAAATAAAGGAGTATCCCGGAAGTTACGAGGAGTTTGTATATTGGAAATCCCAACAACAGGAAAACCAAGCCCAGGTCCGGCAAGAGGAAAAAAGCAAAACTGAGCCCAGGAAGAAAGTTTTTAATGATGTAGAACTCCAACAGAACAAAAAAGAGCTCAAGAAAAAAGAACAGGAACTGACTCAATTGGAAAGTAAAATCATGGACTGTGAATCGCTTAAAAGTGAGTTGGAAGCTGCATTGTCAGATCCTGAAAATTACTCCGTTCCGGAAAAATTGGAAAATCTTAACAGGCAGTACCAACAGGTGAAGCTTAAAGAAGATGAACTGAACAGAGAGTGGGAACAACTCGTAGAACTGATTGGGACCCTTCAGGAAAACATCCGATAATGGCATATCCTTTGAGTTAACTGTTTAATCAAGAAAAACTGATGATGCGCAAAATTCTTATTCTATTTTCCCTCTTTCTTTGGTCTGAAACTGTCATAGGGCAGGCTAACAAAGTGTTATATGACAGGGTCTTTGAAGAAAATATCCAATCAGTTAGGCTTTTTCCTATGAGAGGGGATTTGGATGCACAGATGAATTCTCCTGTTATTCAACTTGGCGGCAACATCCCACTTGTTTTATTATTTGATGACCTGGCCTATGATCCTGATATGTATTCTGTGAAAATCATTCACTGTAATATGGACTGGACTCCTTCGGATCTCAAAGAACCGGAATACCTCGATGCCTACAACGAGTTCAATGTGACTTCCTACGATTATTCTATCGATACCCGAATTCCCTACATTCATTATCGCTTTACCATTCCTCCGGTAAAAAAATCAGGGAATTATGCCGTGATGGTTTACCGGGGTAGGGACCAAAATCAACCCATTATCACAAGAAGGTTCATGGTGTTCCAAAACATGGTCAATCTTGCAGCAAGGGTTGTCCCTCCCAGTCAAACCGAGATGAGAAGGCAAGTGCAGCAGATCAATGTCAATATCAATTATAAGGGAAGGGAGTTGTTTGATCCCATCAATAACCTTAGAGTGGTGATCAGGCAGAACCAAAGATGGGATAATGTAAAAGTCCTCAACAGGCCGACCATGCTTAGGGAAGATACCAAAATGTTGGAGTACAATCTATTTGATGGAAGCAATGCATTTTTTGCAGGGAATGAGTTCAGGTTTGTGGACTTAAGGTTCATGAGGGCCAGAGGAGTCAATGTCAATGCGATAAGGATAGAGGAGGATGCTGTCTTTGCAGAAGGGGGGCTTGATAAAATTCGCCCGGCAGGGGTTTATTCTCAATACCTCGATCTCAATGGACAATATGCTGTTATGAATATGGAGCGCCAAAATTATGAATTGGAAAGTGAATACATGATCATGACTTTTAGCTTGAATGCAGATGGAATCACCGAAACTCCTTATCTCATTGGTGCACTTTCAGCGTGGGGATTTAGTCCCGATGCAAAAATGACTTTAAATAAAAAAAGGAATGCCTATGAAACCACTTTGATTCTTAAGCAAGGGTGGTATGATTATCAGTTTGCTTATAAAGGTCAGGAGGGTTGGGATATGCTTCCAATAGAGGGGAGTTATTTTGAAACAGAAAATGAGTATGAAGTTTTTGTGTATTATAGGGATATGGGATCCCGATATGATGAATTGATCAGTTATTTCAATTTGAACCCCAATAAAAGGAGATTATAAAAAAAATCCCGATCGATAGATCGGGATTTTTTTTAGATTTCCTGTTCACCTTCAAGTTGATCAGGTTTTTGCCTTTCCGAATGGGATTTGTAAGGAATGAAACCTTCTCTTTTGAACTTGTAAGGTTCAGTTCTTTGACTTGGCAGATGGTTTGCTAAGTCTAGCATGCCAAAACCTTTGTGGGTGAAGGCACCCAGTCCACATTTGAACACAAAGTCCTGAACTTCTGGAGCAGCATACAAAGTAAAAGGCAAGGTGTAACCCCTCACTTCATATTTGACATCCATGTCGTAAACAGAATAGATCCTGGCAAATTTCTTTTGCTGTTCTCTTAGCTTGTTTACATAATTCATGTCCGGTACAACTTGGAACTTGTAAAAAGATTCCATTTGTTCCTGGCTGTACCAACCTGACTTTTCCATTCTGGTCAAGGTGGATTCATACAACAGATCCGAAAATTCATCGGTATCCGGATTGATGAAACGCTTGCCTGACTCATCATTGAATGAAGGGGTGATCAGTACCAAAGGTGAGATACAAACAAATTTGTTTGAACTCTCCAAGGTTGGTTCGAATTCCTGCTCAGTGTACTCCGGGGATAGGATCAGATTGCCCAACTCAATTTTCGGAGTTTCAAATACTTGCTCCAGCAGATAGTCCATAAATTCTTCATTGGGTGATGAAAGCACTAAGGTGACTAAACTGGAATAATAATGAAGCCCGCTTCTACTTACTTTGGTCTGACCTTTCAGACCGGAGAAGTTGAAGTAATTGTAGTTGAAAAATTCTTCACGTCCACCTTTTACGATGAGACCTTTAAGGAATTGTGCCAGAATGTACTGGTGGTGAAAGGGTAAATAAGCACCTTTGTTTTTCAGGGAAAATATTAGTCTTATTCTCACGGTTTTAAAAATAAAATTTAAACAATCATTAAACTTAGATTACTAACTATTTACTTTTTGTTTGGTTTCTGGCAAAAGTACAAATTTTTTTTAAAGATTAATTAAACATTGAACCTAAAATGCATAATATCTCCATCTTGTACCACGTACTCTTTTCCTTCAATAGCTATCTTGCCATTTTCCCTACAAGCAGCCTCAGTTTTAAATATCTGATAGTCATTGAGTTTAATTACTTCAGCCTTGATGAAACCTCTCTCAAAATCCGAATGGATTACTCCCGCTGCTTGAGGGGCTTTCCATCCTTTTTTTATGGTCCATGCCCTTACTTCCTGGACGCCAGCAGTAAAATAGGTAATCAGATCAAGTAATTTATACGCAGCACGGATCAATTTGTTGAGTCCACTTTCCTCTAATCCATATTCTGATAAAAACATGGCTTTCTCCTCTTGGTCCTCAAATTCTGCAATTTGAGATTCAATGGCAGCACAGAGAACAATAACTTCTGCATTTTCCTCTTTTACTTTTTCCTTAAGCTGATCTACAAATTTATTGCCGGTAAGAATGCTGCCTTCATCTACATTAGCGACATATAGCACTGGCTTAATGGTCAACAGATGGAGGTCCCTGACTGCTTCCAGGTCCTCTTTTTCAACTTCTACTGCTCTGGCATTCTTGCCTGACTCTAATCCCTGTTTGAAAAGTTGGAGGATCTCCAATTCTTTCTTTGCTTTGGCATCACCGGATTTGGCGATTTTTTCTATTCTTGTAATTTTTTTCTCTACTGACTCCAAATCTTTCAGTTGGAGTTCCGTGTCTATGACCTCCTTGTCGAATACAGGGTCCACGCCGCCTGCCACATGGACAATATTGTCATCCTGAAAGCAACGGATGACGTGGATAATGGCGTCTACCTCCCTGATGTTTGCTAGAAATTTGTTGCCCAATCCTTCCCCTTTGCTGGCACCTTTGACCAAACCTGCGATATCAACGAATTCTATAACAGTGGGAACGACCCGGTTAGGATTTACCAATTTCTCCAGGATTTCCAGCCTTTGATCAGGTACGGTGACGACACCCACATTAGGTTCGATGGTGCAGAAAGGAAAGTTGGCAGCCTCTGCTTTGGCACTTGACAGGGCGTTGAATAAAGTAGATTTACCGACGTTGGGAAGCCCAACGATACCACATTGTAAAGCCATTATTGATTATTTTCTTTTACAGTTTAAAGATTCTGTACTCCCTGTAACCTTTGTAGAATTCCAAAAAGGAAACCCTAAAGATGGTGTAAACAGGTATCGCAAAAATCATCCCGAGGATGCCTGCGATTTTAGCACCGGCAAAGATAACAACAAATATTTCAAGAGGGTGAGCTTTTACAGATTTAGAAAAAATTAATGGTTGGAGTACCACATTGTCGGTCAATTGTACCACTGAAAATACAGACAGGATTTTTACCACCATGAAGAGGATTTCGTTGGAGGAGTCAAATGAACCGGTAGTCAGGCCTACAATTACGCCAAATGCCGCTCCTAAAATAGGGCCTGCATAGGGGATTAAATTGGCCACTGCTGCAAACATCGCAATGGTTAGGGCATATTCTATTCCCATTAGGCTCAATCCTATTGCTGCCAATGAAAAAATGCAGGTCAGTTGAATGAGTAAGCCAACGAGATAATTGGAAAGCAACCTCTCCACTTTGTTGAAAGTATATACTGCCAATTCAAAATAGGCATTGGGTACCAGGCTCATAATATTTCTTCTCAGCAGGCCATTTTCCAACAATAAGAAAAAAGTGATGAAAGAAATAGCCATAAAAGCGAGTAATATAGAGCTGGTTGTGCTGAAAATGGTGTTTATTAAGCCCTGGATATCAATTCTTCCAAAACTGTTCACCAGATTTTCCCTCACCTGGGTTATCAGAAATCCAGGTTCACTTTTGATGATTTCATATTTGATCAGAAGGTCCTCAATTTTCCCGGCTGGATTTTGAATCTGTTGATAAAGGTAGTCAAGGTCGTACGAAGCAATCACCTGAATCTGTGCCCCAATCAAAGGGAAAAACAGGGCGCCTATAAAAAATATGATGGCCCCCACTACCGCAAAGGAGATCAAAATTGAAATCCATCTGGGAACATGCTGCCCAAAAATATGAAAAGAGTTTATCCTATTGGTCAGCGGCCTAAGAATGGCGGCAAGGACCAATGAGAAAACGAAATACATGGTGATGTTTGAAAAATACCAACCTACTGCAAAGAGCAGTAAAAAAATCAGGACAAGTTTTGGTATTGGTTTTTTCATAGCATAACAAAAAGGAGAAAGATGCTCTTCTCCGCATTTGAAATCACGCAGCGAATAGACTTTTGTCCTTAAGCTTCTTTCTCCTAAATAAACTAAAAAACGGGAATTATTCCCACCTTAATTCATCATCAAATTCGTTTTCTGATTCCTCTTCTCTTTCAAATTGAGAGAAATCAAAATCCGCCATCAAATCGTTTTTTACATGATCCACTGCGTCCTGTAGCGCTTCAAGAAACTTAGAGAAATCTTCTTTGTAAAGAAAAATTTTGTGCTTTTCAAAAGAGAAGGAATCATCTCTCATTCTCCTCTTACTTTCTGTAATTGTTAAGTAATAATCATTTGATTTAGTTGACTTAACATCGAAAAAATACGTTCTTTTACCTGCTTTTACTCTTCTAGAGAAGATTTCTTCTCTGTCGTTGCCTCTGTTGTCTTCCACTGTCAAAAGAATTTATTGTTTGTGTTTGGAATGATTTGTCCACCAAGATAAAGCAAATCAAAAAATATATTCAAGGGAATTGTCAGTTTTTTTTAAATAAATGATGGGAATTGTGTAGCAAACGGTTAAAAATCAGAAGTATTTATAAGTTGAAAAGGTAAAAAAAGAGGACCGTCTGAGGTCCTCTTTTTTTACTCACCATGCAAGAATATCTTTTTGGCCATCAATTCCTCCTCTGTCTCCCTGTGATCAGGATCATCTACACAGCAGTCGACCGGACATACCGCTGCACACTGGGGCTCTTCATGAAACCCGGTGCACTCCGTACATTTTTCAGTTACGATATAGTAAAACTCATCGGAGAGAGGTTTTTGTTTTTGGTTGGCATCAATTACCGTTCCATCGGGCAAGGTCACTTCTTTGAGATTAGTGCCTCCTGCCCAAGTCCACTCTATTCCTCCTTCATAGATGGCTGTATTAGGGCATTCAGGCTCGCATGCACCACAATTGATGCATTCGTCAGTTATCATTATAGCCATAGTAGATCCAATTTTATTTTTCCCAAAATTACTATGCAAATAACATTGGATGCAAAAAAAAGTTGTCATGCTAACTAATTTAAATTCATTCTATCCAAAGTTCCTTTTTTCTATTTGAATATCTTTGTGCCGGAAATGTGGAAAAATGACCTTAGAAGATAGAATTAAAGCTTTTGTTTTGCTTGGAAAAGCCATTTCGGAAATTTCCCAAGAAGAGTTTGATGAACTTTCCTGGAAAATCGAAAATAATAATATTTGGTTTACTCCTGACCAGACAAGATTGGCTTTTCTAGCCATTTCAGAAATGCTTGAGGAAAATAAACTCAGGAATTGGGTCAAAGCTTATCATTTGGAGGATAAGGTTGAACCAAAGGACATAGGAATACTCATGGCCGGTAATATACCTGCTGTCGGCTTCCACGATTTATTGTGTGTGCTGATAGCCGGCCATCATGCTTCTGTAAAGCTCAGTTCTTCAGATACAGTGTCCATAAAATGGCTGATGAATAAGCTGTTTTCCATTGATTCAAGATTCGCTTCTATGGTAAAATTTGAAGAAATGCTGAAAGGCAAGGACGCATATATTGCCACAGGAAGTGATAACTCTGCGCGGTATTTCAATTATTATTTTGGGAAATATCCACATATAATCCGAAAAAACAGAACCTCGATCGCTATTTTGGACGGTAAAGAATCACCTGAGGATTACAAGGAACTTGCGAAGGATGTTTTTCAGTATTTTGGAATGGGCTGTAGGAATGTTTCCAAAATCTATATCAATAAAGAATCGTCCCTTATCGGCTTTTTAGAAAACATAAATGGGTTCCAATTTTTAGTAAGCCATCACAAATACCTCAATAATTATGATTACAATAAGTCCATTTACTTGGTAAATAAGGATCCCCACTTGGACAATGGTTTTCTGCTTTTAAAAGAAAGTACAGACCTGGTTTCTCCTATTGGGGTATTATATTATGAATATTACAGTAACTTGGAGGAACTTAATTCAAAGATCAATTCCATCAAGGAAAAAATTCAGTGTATCGTAAGTAAAGATGCCTGGTTTGAAAGCAGTCTTCCTTTCGGTCAGGCACAATGTCCAGCTTTAGAGGATTATGCTGATGGCCTTGATACCATAAAGTTTTTGAAAAACCTCAAATGATTTCCGGGTTCTTTTTGGGCAAACTAAAACTAAAAGCACTTCCTTTGTTCAGTTCACTGGCTATATTCAGCACTCCTCCGTTTTTTACGATGTAATCTCGGACGAGCACCATGCCCAGTCCTGTACCTTTCTCTTTGTTCTTTCCAAAAGTTGTAAAGGAAATCCCCTTTTTCAATTTATCCAGATTTTCCGGGGTCATACCAGCACCGGTGTCTATGACCTGGATAAACACGGTGTTGACCTGTTCAGTGGCTGATAATAAAATCTGATCCCCTTTGCTGCAGAATTTAATGGCATTACTTAACAAGTTTCTGATGATCAGGTCAATCATATTTCGGTCTGCAAAAACCTGAAGGTTTCCTTCTTTTTCCAATCGGATTGAGATGTCTTTGTCTTGGGCAAATTTCCTGAATAGCTCCAAATGTTGATCCATCAAAGATCCAAGGTCAAATTGTTTCTTGGCAATATATTCTCCCTGCATCTGAGTACTTGTCCAGGCCAACAGGTTTTCCATTAGAATGGAAACAGAATCAAGGTTTTTGGAGATTTCAGGCATCAGGTCAAAAAACTCCTCCTGACTTACCAAGCCAGAACGGGTCATTTTGATGAGTTCTTTAAGACCGAAAATAGGCCCTTTTAGGTCATGAGAAATGATGCTGAACAGTTTGTCCTTAAGCTGATTCAGGTCTTTAAGTTCTTCTGCCTGTTTCTTTATTTGTTCGGCTGTTTTCCTGTCCTCTGAGATGTCATCAAAGGTTAGGACAGAACCCAGATAATTATGGTTTTTGCTATAAATAGGACTCAGGCTTAATTGTAAATGTTTCAATTCCCCTGATTTTGCTTGGATGATTTCTGTTTTCCCGCTTTTTTGTGAAGCAAGATTTTTTTCAATTTCTTCATGGTCTTGAAAAAGATCTGAGATTTTTCTCCCTATCAATCTCCTTTTTGGTAGTTCTAATAAGCTGAATATAAATGGATTGTAGTCAATGATACGATTTTTGGGGTCAACAACCAAGATCCCTTTGTCGAGGGATTCAATGATGGTGTCTCTTACAATTGGCTTGAAATCAAACAGCCTATATTTGAGTAATGCAAATCCTACAATGATATACAGCAACAAAAAAGAAAATGGTGTAAGGTCAATATGTCCAAATGGCCTGTAGCCGAACATATAAAACAGGTTGAAAAACCACGGAAAAAATCCGGCCATGATCAAAAGATAGGTTTGCCTTCTGTAGACTGGATCAACATTTTTAAACTTTGCCAATAGAATGGCATTGCCGGCAAACAAACTGATATAAAAATATCCAATATGGACATAATACCAAGGCCCAATCCTTATGTCCAGCATAGGAAAAGGCCCAGAGGGGTCTACAGAAGTCTGGGCATAATACAATCCATGCCATTCATTCGTCCAAACCAAAGACAGGGTAATCAATGGAATGGAGAAAACCAGTATCCAATAAAATTTTTTGGTGAATTTTTGAAGTCCTGAATAGGATAAGCAGAACCAAAACCAAGTGGCTGGGGCTAATGCGATACCAAGGTATTCGATTTTTACCCAGAAAAGCATGCTTTCCAGGTCAAGGCTTGCAAGTTCAAAACCATAAGCCATTGCCCAAACGGAAACGGCAACCATTGTTATGGCAAACCAGCGGATGCTGCCGCGGACCTGACTGATCAAAACGCTGGAAATACCTGCTACAGTCAGTCCAGAAACAAGTAGTACAACCGAAAAGACATTCAACTCCACCTTTTCCTCTAGGTTTTTAAATTATCTCAATCTGTTTTTTTCGCTCCCAAGAAATTTTAATATTGAAGGCTGAACCTGATAGTTGCTGGTCAAAGCTTTCAAGAGTAACACATGCTAAGAAAACTTAAATTCCCTTCCACTTTTGAAATTGCACTCTTTTTGAGCCTGCTGGTCTTTTTATTGGCATTAATTTTTACCAAGCCGAATGGGGGTAACTCATTTTTTTACGGTCTACAGATATTATCATTTTGGAAATCAGGGTTTTGGGAACTCCTTGAATTTACCATGCAGATGGTGCTCATTCTGGTGCTGGGACATACTTTAGCTTTATCCAAACCCGTTGATAGGGCGTTAAGAAAACTGGCTGGAATGGTCACATCCAACAGACAGGCAGTTTTACTGACAGGTTTGATGGCCTTGGCTGGCGGATACATCAATTGGGGCTTTGGTTTGGTCCTTGGGGCGATTTTGGCAAGAAAAATAGGTGAATCCGCACAAGAAAAAAAACTTTCCATCAATTATTCTTTGGTAGGCGCTTCCGGTTATTTGGGAATGTTGGTTTGGCACGGGGGATTATCAGGTTCAGCCACACTCAAAGTAGCAGAAGATACTCATTTTTTATTTGGGCTCATAGGGGTAGTACCTGTGAATCAGACCATTTTTTCGAGTTTTAATCTGGCCATCAATTTATTATTGGTCCTCATTTTGTTTTTGCTATTGGTCTTTTTGTCTTCCAAAAAATGGAAAAATTTACCTATTGTCCTAAAGCCTAATCAACCGGTGCAGGCAGATGAATCTTCTGACAAGTTGGGATGGGTTGTAGGAATAATCATATTCCTTTCTGTTTTTTGGGAAATTTTTCTTTCACAAAACGATGATTGGTCCTTTATCGACCTGAATTTTGTAAACTTTCTTTTATTAGGGACAGGGCTTTTGTTTTATGGCAGCCTGAGGTCTTTTGTTGGAACATTGGCCAATGCATTGAAAGGTGCCACAGATATTATCATTCAGTTTCCTTTTTATGCGGGAATCTTGGGAATCATGAAGTATTCTGGGCTACTGGTCCTTCTGGCAGATGATATGGTGGCCCGATCTTCAGCGGAAACTTTCCCTTTGTTTTCTTTTTTCAGTGCTGCTGCAGTCAATTTTTTCATTCCTTCTGGTGGAGGGCAATGGGCCATTCAAGGCCCGGTAATGATGGAGGCAGCTATAAAAATGGGTTTGGATATACCCTCAATGATATTGGTTTTCGCCTATGGTGACCAAGTTTCCAACATGTTGCAGCCATTTTGGGCTTTGCCCTTACTTTCCATAACAGGTATTCCTGCCAAAGAAATCTTCAAATACACAATTTATTTCTTTTTTGCTGGATTTTTAATCTTTGGCCTTGGTGTGTGGATTGCAGTTAGTTGAGGGTTTTTTTAAATTCGGTATAAATAACTGCTTATGATGGGATTTCGCTTCCATTTTTGCCGCTAATTTTTATCTTTGCGGACGATTTAAATAACCTAATCCATATTTATAATTTTAATTATTAGTAATGGCATTCGATATAGAAATGATAAAGGCAGTCTATGAAAAATATCCTTCCAGGATAGCGGCTGCCAGAAAAGCGGTAGGTAAACCACTTACTTTGACTGAAAAGATTTTGTACGCACACCTGACCCAGGGAGAAGCTACGCAGGTTTTTAAAAGAGGTGCAGATTACGTGGACTTCAATCCGGACAGGGTAGCCATGCAGGATGCAACCGCACAAATGGCATTGCTACAGTTCATGCAGGCCGGTAGAGATAAAGTAGCCGTTCCTTCCACCGTGCACTGCGATCACTTGATTCAGGCAGAAGTTGGAGCGGCAGCAGACCTTAACAAGGCAAAAGACAAAAACAGAGAAGTTTACGAATTCCTTTCTTCCGTATCCAACAAGTATGGAATTGGTTTCTGGAAGCCAGGTGCCGGGATCATCCATCAGGTGGTTCTGGAAAATTACGCTTTCCCTGGAGGAATGATGATCGGAACCGACTCGCATACACCAAATGCCGGTGGTCTTGGTATGATTGCTATCGGAGTTGGTGGAGCTGATGCCTGTGATGTAATGGCAGGCTTGCCTTGGGAATTGAAGTTTCCCAAGCTGATCGGTGTTAAGTTGACCGGAAAGCTTTCCGGTTGGACCTCTGCCAAAGATGTGATTCTTAAAGTTGCCGGTATCCTTACTGTGAAAGGTGGAACAGGTTATATTGTGGAATATTTTGGAGAAGGGGCGAAGTCCTTGTCTGCAACCGGTAAAGGAACCATCTGTAACATGGGAGCCGAAATTGGTGCTACCACTTCTATTTTCGGTTACGATGAGAAATCAGAAGCTTATCTAAGAGGAACCGACAGAAGCGATGTTGCTGATATGGCAAATGCCATCAGAGAACACCTTACCGGTGATGCGGAAGTATATGATAATCCTGAAAAATATTTTGATCAGGTTATTGAAATTAATCTTTCCGAGTTGGAGCCACATATCAATGGTCCATTCACACCTGATTTGGCATGGCCTCTTTCCAAGTTTGCTGCTGCTGTGAAGGAAAACGGATGGCCCGCAAAATTGGAGGTAGGTCTAATAGGTTCTTGTACCAACTCTTCCTATGAGGATATTTCCAGAGCTGCTTCACTGGCCAAGCAAGCGGTAGATAAGAAACTGGTTGCTAAATCTGAATTTACCATTACTCCAGGTTCTGAACAGGTGAGGTATACGGTAGAAAGAGATGGTTTCCTGGATGTATTCGGTAAGATGGGCGGCGTGGTTTTGGCCAATGCCTGTGGTCCTTGTATCGGACAGTGGGCCCGTCATGGTGCTGAAAAACAGGAAAAGAACTCCATCATTACCTCATTCAACAGGAATTTTGCGAAAAGAGCTGACGGTAATCCAAATACCCATGCTTTTGTCGCTTCCCCTGAAATTGTAACGGCCATGGCAATTGCAGGTGACCTTACCTTCAATCCCATGACAGATACATTGACCAATGAGGATGGGCAACAAGTAAAACTGGAAGAACCGAAAGGTTTGGAATTGCCAACCAAAGGATTTGCCGTAGAAGATGCAGGGTACCAGGCTCCAGCGGTTGATGGTTCAAAAGTGGAGGTAATCGTTGATCCGAAGTCTGAAAGATTGCAGCTTTTGGAACCTTTTAAACCATGGGAGGGAACAGACCTCAAAGGTTTGAAACTATTGATCAAGGCAAAAGGAAAATGTACTACAGACCATATTTCAATGGCAGGTCCTTGGCTGAGATTCAGAGGTCACCTGGACAATATCTCTAACAACATGCTGATTGGGGCTGTAAATGCCTTCAATAATGAAACCAACAAGGTCAAAAACCAATTGACTGGGGAATACGGAGAAGTTCCTGCTGTACAGCGTCACTACAAGCAACAGGGAATTGGTTCAATTGTCGTAGGAGATGAGAACTATGGAGAAGGTTCCTCAAGAGAACATGCCGCTATGGAACCAAGGTTCTTAGGTGTTAGGGCAATCCTTGTAAAATCATTTGCAAGGATTCACGAAACCAACCTAAAGAAGCAAGGTATGCTGGCATTGACCTTTGCTAATCCAGCGGATTATGACCTGATCCAAGAGGATGATTCCATCGATATCATAGGATTGACTGAGTTTGCTCCAGGCAAGCCCCTGACTGTGGTATTGAACCATGCAGATGGCTCAAAAGATGAAATCAAAGTAAACCATACTTACAATGAAGGTCAGATTGAATGGTTCAAGGC
The DNA here is from genome assembly GCF_004216715.1 of Cecembia calidifontis. Taxonomy (NCBI): domain Bacteria; kingdom Pseudomonadati; phylum Bacteroidota; class Cytophagia; order Cytophagales; family Cyclobacteriaceae; genus Cecembia; species Cecembia calidifontis. The sequence goes on along the minus strand of NZ_SGXG01000001.1, from coordinate 4,715,393 downwards.
AGGCTCTGCATTGAACCTTATCAAAGCCGGGATTTAATCAGTAGGTAAATAATAACCAGATAGAGCCGGGGGGAGTCATCCCCCGGCTCTTTTTTTGTTTTTTGCTTTTATTTATACAAATGGATAACCTGTTTTTGCATCTTTTCTCTATTTTGATCAAAAATCCAAGTACTATGGTAATGGAGCCCATCATTCAGCAGCATTATCCCAATGTCAAAACAGGAGAAGAGATCACCTTTAATTATTTGAATCTTCTTGGTAGAGAATACAAGACCAATCTTAAAAAGATGCTCTTTGCTACGTCTTTGTGTTCGGATGATGTGAATGTTTCCACTGATTTTAGAAAGGTCTTGAACAGACCATTTTCCATGGGTGGGCTTGGAGGACTTCCCTATTCCGGTCTGACAGGCATGGTGGCTTTTTCCCATCATATTCCAGATGGAGGAGATGCTTTCATTTTTTATGGGCCCCATATAGGAATTACTGATGAGGGTGAATTGGGAAGGATGAGGAGGCTGGGGCAGAAGAAACTTACCAACAGCTGCGGTGCACTGATGTTGGCTTTGGAAAGGTTTCAGCAGGAAGAGAAAGGCGAGGAGACCTATGTTCCCCACTTGGTAGAATATGATTACCAACAAGTCCTGTTGGAACAGATGCTGATGCCATTCAAGGACAGAATTATCCATGCCGAAAATCCCAAAAAGGAAATTACCGAAGTAGCCTATTATAAGATCAATAAGCAGATCAACCGCCTGGTGAGAATGAGCATCAAAGAATTCCGTTGCCAGAAAATCTTCCTTTTAGGCGGTATCATTATCAATACTTCCGAAGATTACCACGATTATGTAGACATTAGGAATTTTGAGGTCATTCATACCAAAGAGCAAGAGCAGTATATACCAAACTCCATTCTGGAAACAGAGGCTTTCAAACATTTGTAAACCTTTATCTCAAAGATAAATTTAGCAGGGTTTATTTTTTAAATCCCCAAAAATGCATTACAATAACGCTATTTATCTTTGTTTAACAAGGCTGTTTTTTATTTGGTAATTTGCTTTATATTTAATCCGTTTTGGTAAAAGTTTTAATGAAAAAGTATGGGCCGTTTGGCTGGTAAAGGGTATAAAATCATTTTGATCCTGATTCTTGGATTTCCAATTTTTCATGGAACGCTGGCGCAGGTGGTAGAATCTGACGAAAGGGCCTTGTTGAAAGTGGAAGATGGAATTTCCTTTTCTAAGGATTCCTTGTTCCTCATGAATTTTAGGTTTAGGATGCAAAATAGGGCAGGCTTCAATACCCTGGAGGGTGACGATTTTCAGGTAAATCAATTTGAAATGAGGGTCAGGAGGCTTCGTCTCCGTTTTGATGGATTTGTAGGCAATCCTAGGCTACAATATTACATTCAATTGGCTTTTTCAAGGGCAGATCTGGATCTTGAAAATGCCTTGATTGCCCAACCTGTAAGGGATGCGGTACTTTATTATGTGGTGAATGAAAATTTTTACATAGGTTTTGGGCAGGCAAAGCTCCCCGGAAATAGGCAGCGTGTGATCAGTTCAGGAAACTTGCAGTTTTCAGACCGCTCTACTGCCAATGCGCTGTATACCATTGATAGGGACTTTGGTCTGTTTTTATATCAGACTATCCCTTCTAAAAGCAGTTCCTTGCTTCAATTGAAGGGCGCTTTGACAACAGGCGATGGGAGGAATGCCCCTGCCATAAACAATGGACTGGCGTACACCGGTAGGGTGGAATTTTTACCTTTTGGTAAATTCTTAAATAATGGGGACTATTCGGAGGGAGACCTGGAGTTTGAAATCAAGCCCAAGCTATCTATTGCCATGACTTATTCTGCAAATTATAAAGCTACCCGAACAGGAGGACAGTTAGGGTCAGAATTGTTTGCCCCTCGGGATATGAATACTTTGATTATAGATGGGATGTTCAAGTATGCAGGTTGGGCAATTTTGGCAGAATACTTTAAAAGGACCAGCCCGGACCCTATTACCGTTAACGAACAAGGGGATATCAGGTTCGTACAGGAAGGAGTTGGTATTAATACCCAAATCAGTAGGATGCTGGATAGGGACAAAGAAATTGCCTTTCGTTTCTCAAAAGCTACACCGGATACGAGTATCCGCCAATTTCAGGAAAGGGTTGATGAGGCATTGCTGGGATTTACTAAGTATGTCAATGGGCATAGGATAAAATTACAGGCAAATATTGGGTATAAATGGTTAGAAGGACTTTCAAGCTTTGAAAATGTAGGAAACTCCTGGACAGGAATGTTTCAGGTAGAATTTGGGATTTAAGGGCTTAAAAACAAATTTTTACATTTTAAAAGCAAAATATTTGTTACAAAAAACAATTTAATGTATGTTTACATCGGCAATTGTTCAGTACCGCAATTATCACCCGATTATTTAACTTTATAGACAGCGTTATATTTGACTTTCGATGAAAGAAAGAGGTATAAATAACACTTTTAAGAAAATAATTTTCGAATCCAGCGAAATGGTTTTTTTGGCTGATGATTCGTATCCCTATAATATTTTTTACAGTAACCAGGCTTTCGAAAACCAGATTGGTCAATTCCTTGACGAAAGGAGTCTTGTCGGTTTAGGACTGGATATCAATTCATATATTTTTAATGAAGAGTTGATCTTGACCTTCATGGGAGTGGAGTACACCTTTTTTCTTGAACTTCCTCAGGAAAATGCGTCCAACTATTTTCTTTTTTATAAAGGAAAAGAATTAAGAGGACAGGGCTTGCCCAATAAAAATGATTCACAATATTTTTTCAGAAATGCGATTGACCTGATAGGTATTGGCCAAGAATCTTTCCTTACTTGGGTAAGCAATTCTGTGAAGCCTATTTTGGGATATAATCCCGATGAGATCATCAATATTGAATTATGTGGGTTTTTCCATCCCGATGATTTGGAAGAGGTGAAATCTTTGCTTTTTGATGTCAGACAGGAGAGGAAGAATACGCATTTTGAAGCAAGACTTCAGACAAAATATGGAGATTACCGTTGGTTTGAGTTCAACGTTCATTTCATAGTAGGTAAGTTTTACGCTGTTGCAAGGGACATCAACGATTTTAAGACCCAGCTTCTTCAATCCCAAAGTCTTTCCGAACTCCATAAACTTGGGGAGAAATTGAGTAAGATTGGTTTTTGGGAAATTAACACCCAGTCCAATTCGGTTTATTTTTCCGATGAGCTTTACAATATCTTTGCCCTCAACAAAAATACTTCTCTCAGTCTGGAGGATACCATTGAACTTTTCCAGCCTGCCGATAGGTCTTTGGTCAAAAGTTCCCTTTCTTCTCTTATTTCCTCCAGTAAGGAAATTGACCTAATATTGCAAATAAAGGCGGGAGAGGATGGACTAAAATGGGTTAAGCTTTCCGGGAGGGCCCATGTGCTGACCAATAAAACAGCCAGAATTTTTGGGACAATTCAGGATATTTCAAAAGATCAGGAATATATCGGCCGGTTGGATATTTACAAAGAGCTATTTGATCTTTCCCCTGACCCTGCAATTATCCTTGATCTTTCAGGTAAGATACAGTTTTTTAATCAAGAAGCCCAAAGAAGGCTTGCAGGATCGAATGCGCAACACTTTCCTCAAACAATTGGCCAACTTGACCCTCAGTTTTCAGAAAAGGAAATTTGGGAGAATCACTTGGGATACCTTACTACCAATGGGGAAAAGCAATACTTGAGCAGGATAAAAAATAGCAAGGGCGAAGATATTCCCTTTGAAATTTCTTCAAAGCTTGTTCAGGTCAAAGAAACGAATTATATCATTTCCAATTTTAGGGAAATAACTGAAAGACAGGCTGTCGCCAGCAGCCATGGTGCACCGGATTTTCTTTCTCATCTTACAGAGCACATTCCCGGGGCGCTGTACCAGTTTGTCGTAGACAAAGAGGGAGAAATGAAGTTCAATTACCTCAGTCCTGGTATTAAGAATCTTCTGGACCTGGATGAAAAGGAACTCTCAGAATTTAAAGACGTGGGAAAGGCTATTGCCAAGGTACATCCGGAAGATATTGCCAATGTCCTGACATCTACTGTTTCTTCAGCCCGAAAACTTACAGCATGGTCCTGTAAATTCAGGATTGTTGAACCTGGAAGCAAGAATTATAAATGGGTAATGGGTGCTGCGAAGCCAGAGCTACAGGAAAATGGGGACGTGGTTTGGTATGGATATCTGACAGATATTACTGACCAGAAAAGATTTGAGGAGAAATTGAGGGATGCGAAGGAAGAAGCTTTGAAAACCAGCCAGGTAAAATCTGAATTTCTTTCTATCATCAGCCATGAACTTAGAACTCCTCTCAATGCGATTTCAGGTTCTGTGTATTCTCTGCTCCAGGATGAGCATACTCCTGTACAGGCCTCTGCATTCAAAACCATCAATTTTGCAGTGGATAATCTCATAGCCATGATCAATGATCTCCTTGATTTTCAGAAAATTGATGCAGGTAAGTTGACACTGGAGATGAGTCCAATGAATCTGGAGGAGGTCATAAAAAATGTGATCAGTGGATTGGAGTACCATGCGAAGGACAGTGGTAATAAATTGACCCTTCACCTGAAGAGCGACCTTGATTTCGAGGTGAAAGGGGATAAAACCCGTTTGGCCCAGGTGTTGAACAACCTGATTACCAATGCGCTTAAATTCACGGATAATGGTAATGTAGATGTTACGGTTGAATTGAAGGAGAAAAATGATTCCAAAGTAAAGGTATATTTTGAAGTAAAAGATAATGGAATTGGCATAGCTGATGAGCACAAACAGCGAATCTTCAATGAATTTGACCAGATCCAGCACTCATTTAGCAAAAAATATGGAGGAACAGGTCTAGGCCTTTCCATCACTAAAAAGCTTCTAGGGCTTATGAACAGTCAGATTGACCTTCAATCTGAATTAGGAGTTGGATCTACTTTCTTCTTCGAAATTGAGTTTGAAAAAGTTTTTGGTCAATCTTCACTAAAACCGGCTGTAGACCATAAACCAGTGGTTGAGGTAAAGCCTATCTTGCCAGAAACTCAAAAACCAGAGATCCCTGAGTCCAAGAAAGAAACGACAGCTGTAGACAATGAAAAAGGGAAGGAGGTGGAGTCAAAAGTGCCTGTACAGTCAGTAAACAGGCCTAAGAGTCTATCCGATGTTAAGCTGTTGATGGCGGAAGACAATGATGTCAATGCCCTTGTATTGGGTAAAATCATTAAAAAATGGGGTATACAATTCCACAGGGTAAATAACGGAAAACTTGCTGTTGAGGCAGTTCAGGACGGTGATTATGACTGCGTGCTGATGGATATACAAATGCCGGTAATGAACGGATTTGATGCCACTGAAAAAATAAAGGAAATTTCGAATGTTCCTGTCTTGGCATTGTCGGCAGCAGATAAGATTGAGGTAATGGACAGGATTGACAAAACAGGTTTTGATGGCTATGTGGCCAAACCGATAGACGCTTCCGAACTTTTGAGAAAAATCAAAGAGGTGCTCAAGATCTCCAGTCAGAGCGTCTGAGCCAAAGAAAGATATTCCTGAACCAGTTCCATTTCCGGATCTTTTGCATGGACATCTTCCAAATACCTTAAGGCCAATTCTTTTTGGCCTTTTTTTGTATAATAAATACCCTTGTTTCTAAGAGCGTATAAGTTTTTGGGATCTTGTTTCAGACTAAAATTGATATCTTCAAGACCTGCCTCCAGGTCGTTGAGAAACAGTTTGTAGAGCCCTCTGTTGTTGTAGGGATAAGGATCTCTGGGATTCAAAGCAATGGCCTTTTCTACCCAATCCAATGCTTTTTCCGTTTCTTTTTGTTCAAATGCAATCATGGACCTGAGATTGAAAATATTGGACTCGGTAGGATTGACCTTTTCAGCCTTTTCCAAGAGGGCTTCAGCCTCAGCATAAGATTTTTTGTAGAATAATAATATCGCTTTATTGACCAAAAGGTCGGAATTTTGGGTTTCCAATTGAAGGCCTTGGTCAAAAGCTTCCAAAGCAGCTTCCCAGTTTTTTAATTTTTCAAGCACAAGGCCATGGAGAAAATGGCTTTGCCAGTTGTCAGGATATAGTGCTACAGATTTTTCTGCATCAGCCAAAGCTTTATAATACTCTCCGTTATCCATCAGAGCCAATCCTCTTTGGAATAAAGCCTCCCTATGTGCAGACTCAATAGAAAGAACTGCACCGAAATCCGAAATGGCTTCATCTAATCGGTTTAGTCTTTCGAATACCAGCCCTCTGTTATACAAGGCATCTACAAATTGGGGATCTATTTTCAGTGCTTCAGAATAAAAATCTATGGCTGATTTGGTGTCATTTTCTTTCAATTTTTCATTCCCTTTCAGAAGGAACCTACCTTTTTTATCTTCCTGTGAATCACAGGCACTCAGTATAAGGGCCGCCACAACAATCAAAAGCAAACTACGTCTCATCTGTTTTTTCTTTCTTTTCACTTTGTAACTCTTCTTCACCTAACAAGATGGCATAAGGCTTGGTTGCATCACTGAGTTCAAAAATTTGTCTCAAAACTGCTAAAGCCGGTATGATGATGATCATCCCTGCTATTCCCCAAATAGCCGCACCCACCATTAGGCCCACAAAGGTAACAAAGGCATTAAGGTTAACATTGCTTCCCACGATTTTTGGGGTCAAAAAGTTGCTTTCAATCAATTGGATCAACTGGAATGAGATCACCACGCCCAAAGGATACCATAAACTGTCCTTGGTCAAGAAGGCAAAAATAGTGGGCAAGATGGCTCCCAGAAAAGGCCCAAGAAAAGGGATAATGTTCAATATTCCGGCAAATACACCAAAGAAAACAGCATGTTTTATCCCTAACCCAAACAAAACCGCTGTATTCATCACCGCCAGGATAGCCATTACCTTCATTACTCCGATGATGTATTTTTGGATCACTTTCCTGAGGTTTTTTATTTCCCTTTTGACATTTTCAGGCTCATGATGTTTAAAAACATGGGAAATAAAAACTGTTAAATGATCCCGATAGAGCAAAAAGAAAAAGATAAAAACGATCAGAAGGACAAAGGATGTCAATGATCCCAAGGTGCCAAAAATGAAATCTGCCACGCTTTTGCTATTGTCCTGTAGAAGGCTGATCAGATAATCCTGGTTGATACCTTTTCCTATACCCGTCTCTATTTGAAGTTTTTCAGAAAGGAAGTGTTCAGCATCAGCCAGGTATTTGTTTAATTTTTCCCCTACATTGTCCAAATCTCTGCTGAAGCTTGCCACCTGGAAGGCTATGAATGTCAATAAGCCCAATATGCCCAATAAACTTGAAAGTAATGCCAAAAGCGAACTTGAGATCCTGGAAAATTTTTTGGATTCAAGCCAATTGCTTAATGGTATCAATAGAGCCGAAATGAATCCAGCCAAAAAAAGCGGAATCAATAGACTTTTTCCTAAGATCAGGATAAAGATGATGACTATGATCAAAAGTAAAACAGACAGTGCCTTCAAATAAGCGGGCAAAATAACTGTGGGCTTTTCCATAATATTTTAAACAAACCGTGAACCTGTTGGGATTATTACATTGTTGCTCTTAGATAGCAATCGAATCAATTGCAGAGCTTGAATGAAATAAATAAGGGCATTCCTTAAATTTAATCTTATTTTTGCCACTTAAAAAAAACCTTCGGTGGAAAAAGAAAAAACGTTTTGGATAAGGATTTCATTTGTTATCAGTATTTTACTGCTGATCGTGAAGTTCTATTCATTTTACATTACGAATTCTACTGCTATCCTGACAGATGCACTTGAAAGTATTGTGAATGTGGTAGCAGCTGGTTTCGCTTCTTACAGCATTTACCTTAGTTCCAGACCCCGGGATGATAACCATCCCTATGGACATGGGAAAATCGAGTTTTTCAGCGCTGGGGTGGAAGGGGTCCTCATTATGCTGGCAGGCTTATTTATCATTTACCAGGCTGTTTATAATCTGTTTTTTCCAAGTGGATTGGAAAAACTCCTTGAGGGGATCATTTTGGTTTCTTTTTCAGGAGCAGTCAATGGGATTTTGGGAACAATTCTCAAAAGGAAAGGAAAAAAGCTGAACAGTATTACCCTTGAAGCTAGTGGAAAGCATTTACTGACAGATACCTTTACTTCATTCCTGTTGATTTTGGGTGTAATGGTCATTTATCTGACTGGATTGAACTTTTTGGATTCAGTCATTGCCATAGGTTTTTCCATGTACATTTTATTTTCAGGATATGGCCTGGTCAGAAAGTCTGTAGGTGGTCTAATGGATGAAGCCGATCCTGTTGCGGTCGAATCTACTGTCAGCGCTATCAATAGAAACAGAAAAAATATCTGGATCGATATCCATAATATGAGGGTACAGCAATATGGAGGGGATCGCCATGTGGATCTGCACCTTACACTTCCGTATTATTTGGATTTGGGGCAGGTACATGATGAGGTGGAGGAACTTGAAAAAGTTTTGGAGGATGATTGGCCGGGAGTGATGGAGGTATTTGTACATGCTGATCCTTGTATACCCGAAAAGTGCTGTCATTATTGCCAAATCTCAGATTGTCCCGTCAGAAAATTTTCCATGGATACAAAAATTGAGTGGAATGCACTGAATATGTCTAAAAATCAGAAACATTACCACGAATTGAGTGATTAAAAGTTATTTTTTCTTTTGCGAAAAGAAAATTTTTCGTTTATTTGAATCACTGCAAAAATATTTGTATATTTAACAAAAAAAAGGCTATGAACGAGGAAAAACAATTCAAGATACTATTGGCGATCTCGTCGATCGTATGGTTGATCCTTGTTGGGTTACTCATTGTGGTCTAACAGGATCCAAGGAGTGCAAAGCTACTTACACAAGACAGCTACTGCTTTTCAAATGGATTAAAGAGTTTAGAAAGAGGATGTCACTTGACATCCTCTTTTTTTTCCAGGATTCTTTTAGTTTTCAATATTTATCAATAAGCGAAATTCCAAACATCATCCTGGGATTTTATAAGGGTGAATATGTTGATCATTTTACTTTTGTATCATTCATCTTATCCAAAATTCTGTTTTGTTTTACAATTCATTGGCTTATTTTTATGAGCAGGTAATTCAGCAAAACAAAAAAGTCACCTCTATGAAAAAATCCATACTCAGTTTGATGGGAGGGTTCTTGTCCCTATTTGTTATGGCTCAGGAAACTTCCCATGACGCATTTATTGTCAGAAATCTGGACAATAATACCGAAAGGTTTTCTAAAGTGGCCAGGGAAATCTGGGAAAATCCTGAATTGGGTTACCTCGAATTTACCAGTTCCAAATTGCTCATTGATGAGTTAAGAGCGGCCGGATTTAAAGTAGAAACCGGATTGGCAGGTATGCCCACCTCTTTCGTAGCAACTTATGACAAGGGTGGACCGGTTATAGGTTTTCTTGCAGAATATGACGCACTACCTGGATTGTCCCAAGATGCTGTTCCTTTTAGGTCTGTATTGGTAGATGGAGGAAATGGGCATGGATGCGGGCATAATCTTTTTGGCACAGCAGTGGTGGCCTCTGGCGTCGCCTTAAAAGAATGGATAGATGCCAATAACATTCAGGCGACCATCAAAATATTTGGAACTCCTGCAGAAGAGGGGGGAGCGGGTAAAGTGTATATGGTAAGAGAAGGCCTGTTTAAAGGGGTAGATGCAGTAATCAATTGGCATCCCAGTGACAGAAATGCTGCCAATGCTTCTACCTGTACTGCTGTGATGCAGGGGTATTTTAAATTCCATGGTCAGACTTCCCATGCAGCAGGGGCACCACAACGTGGACGCTCTGCTCTGGACGGTGTGGAAGCCATGAATATGATGGTCAATATGATGCGTGAGCATGTGGATCAGGAAAGTAGGATACATTATGTGATCACCAATGGAGGTCTTGCTGCCAATGTGGTACCTGATTATGCTGTAGTGGAATACATGGTCAGACATCCAGATGTGACAGAAGTGAAAGATATCTGGCAAAGGGTCATCAAAGCCGCGGAAGGAGCCGCCATGGGAACAGGTACAAAGGTGGAAGTAGAAGTGGTAGCTGGAATTTATGGCCTTCTGCCCAATGAAACTTTGGCTAAAACCATGCACAAAAACCTTACCCTTGTAGGAGGGGTGGAATATGATGAAAAGGAAACTGAATTTGCCAAACAGATCCAGGCAAGTTTCAATACGCCTAGGGTACCTCCTCTTTCTGTTGCCAAACAGGTGCAACCCTACCAGTTGACCCATTTCCCCGCTTCCACCGATGTGGGCGATGTCAGTTATGTGGTGCCTACAGTAGGTTTAAGTACAGCTACATGGGTACCTGGAACAGCAGCACATACCTGGCAGGCAGTGGCTGCTGATGGAATGAGCATTGGCTACAAAGGGATGATGGTTGCTGCCAAAACAATGGCACTGACGGGAAAAGACCTTATCCTTAATCCCCTGTTGATCAGAGAAGCCAAAAAGGAATTTGATGAAAGGTTGGGGGACGTGGTTTATGAACCGCTTATAGGAGACATGGCTCCTCCATTGCATTTCAGAAAAGACCAAAACAAGGTAAATTAGGGCGATAGCCAAAAATTAAAAAATCCCACAAAGCCATGACCTGGCTTTTGTGGGATTACTTTTTCCAGCAGGAATTAACTGATCAAACCCGCTCTTTTCAATAAGGCTTCCGGCCTTGGATCTCTTCCTCTGAATCTTTTATAAAGAATCGACGGATGTTCGCTTCCCCCGGCAGCCAATATGTGCTGCTTGAATGAAGTAGCTGTCTCCCGATCAAAAATCCCCCTTTCCAAGAACAGTTCAAAGGCATCTGCATCCAAGACTTCAGCCCATTTGTAGCTGTAGTATCCTGCTGCATAGCCTCCCTGGAAAATATGGGAAAATGAGGTGCTCATCAGCGTTCCTTCCACCTCCGGAAGCAATTGTGTGGCTTTCATGATCTCCTTTTCAAAAGCTGCAATATCAGAGATTTTTTCAGGATCAGAGCCATGATAAGCCATGTCCAAAAGCCCAAAACTGATCTGTCTTACGGTCTGATAGCCCTGATGGAAATTTGCCGCATTTTTGATCTTTTGGATCAGTTCCGTAGGAATAGGCTCCTCAGTTTCATAATGCTTGGCAAATAAATCCAAACACTCCTTTTCATAGCACCAGTTTTCAAAAATCTGAGAAGGGAGTTCCACGAAATCCCAATAAACACTGGTACCGGATAAGGATTCATAATTTCCTTTTGCCAACATGCCATGCAAAGCATGGCCGAATTCATGGAATAAGGTGGTTACCTCATTGAAAGTTAAAAGTGAAGGCTTTGTTTTGGTGGGTTTGGTGAAATTACAAACAATGGAGACATGAGGCCTGTAATCTACCCCATTTATGATTTTTTGCCCTCTGAAACTCGTCATCCATGCTCCATTTCTTTTTCCAGGCCTGGGGAAAAAGTCGGCATAAAATACCGCTACATGATTTCCGTCTGTATCAATGACTTCATAGGTGGTCACTTCAGGATGGTATTTCGGTATGGCGGCATTTTCGACAAATCTGATGCCGTAGAGTTTTTCAGCGGTGGTAAAAACTCCTTCAATAACATTTTCAAGTTTGAAATAGGGGCGTAAAAGTTCATCATCTACTTCATACTTTTTCTTTTTCAGCTTTTCGGCATAATAGTTATAATCCCATTTTTGAAGTTTATCTAAGCCATCCAACTCTTTGGCAAAAGCTTCAAGTTCTTCAATTTCCAATTGCGCCTTGGGTTTTGCCTTTTCCAGTAAATTTTGCAGAAATTCCATTACTGTGCTTGCACTTTTGGCCATCCGCTCTTCCAAAACAAAGTCGGCATACCTTTTATATCCCAAAAGATTTACCCGCTCATTTTTCAAGCGCAGCATGTCTTTGATGTTTTGTTGGTTGTCCAACTCATCTCCTTTGCAGGATTTTGTATTATAGGCAATGAATAGCTGCTTTCTCAATTCCCTGTTTTCCGCATACGTCATAAAAGGGATGTAGCTGGGGAAAGCGAGGGTAAATACCCATTTACCGGGCTTTCCTTTTTCCTCCGCCGTCTGTGCAGCGGCTTCTTTGATGGCTTCAGGAAGACCGGCCAAGTCTGCTTCATTTTCTATTACCAATTCAAATTTGTTGGTTTCAGCAAGTACATTTTCTCCGAACTTCAGACTGAGTTGTGATAACTCCCTATCTATTTCCCTCAATCGGGCTTTTTGGGAATCATCCAATTTGGCTCCATTTCTGACAAAGGCCTTGTATGTTTTATCCAACAGGGTTTTTTGCTCTTCTGTGAGTTGGAGATCGTTTCTCTGTTCATAAACTAACTGAATCCTTCTGAACAGCTCTTCATCCAAAAGGATGTCATTGCTGTGCGCAGTGAGTAAAGGAGATATTTCTCTTGCCAATGCCTGAATCTCATCATTGGTTTCAGCACTATTGATATTGAAGAATATAGAGGAAATGATGTTCAGCTTTTCCCCCGATCTGTCCAGGGCGACAATGGTGTTTTCAAAATCCGGTATTGGGGAAGACTTGATGGCTTCTATTTCGGATTTGGCAAGTTGTATGGCTTCCTTCACAGCAGGAAGGTAGTGCTCAATTTTGATCAGATGAAAAGGAGCGGTTTCAAAGGGCGTATCGAATTTTTCCAATAATGGATTCATAAAATCTTTGATTTGTTGACTTGGTGTTAATAGAGACAAATTTAAAGAAGTTTATCGAAAAGCATGAGAAGCAAAATGGTAAAAGGGGAAAGGGGAAAAGGATGATCAGATGTAAAGAATCAGTCCAGTATACTGATTTTAAAGATCCTTTTCCGCGAGCAAGGCAATCGGGGAGGCCAGGTTATAAGTTGGGAATAAGATCCAAGGTAAAAGTAAAAAAAACCAAGAACTATGTGCCTATGACTAAATTCCAGGTTCTATGTATCGGGAGGGAAATTTTTTTGATTGGTGTAGAAGAAGGTTAGAAAAGGGGAAAAAACTCTCCCCTTACCCCATTAACTATTTTAAATGTTTATTTCAATATCTGAACATGGATGGCTGTTGGGTTTTCAGCATCATGATAAACTTTGTGGGTTGCCTTAATGAAATCAGCATCATCTGCCTTGAAAATATTTTCTACATATTTCTGGGGATTTCTGTCTATTAAAGGGAACCAGGTGCTTTGTATTTGAATCTGGATTTTATGTCCTTTTTTAAAGGTGTGCATGACATCCTGTAACTGTAAAGGCACTTCAGTGATTTGATTGGGTACAAATGGTTTCGGCTCGGAGAAACTTTCCCTGTATCTTCCCCTGATGACTTCAGACCGTACCATCATGTGGTAATTGCTCAGATGGGTTCCTTCCTGGACACGCTCATGGTCCGGTGTATCAGCTGGGAAGACATCCACCAGTTTAACAATCCAATCCGCATCGGTTTCCGAAGTGGAAACCATCAGCTTGGCCATAATTTCTCCTGCAAGTGTCAAATCTTCTTCCAAGACATCGGTTTCAAAAACCAATACATCCGGTCTTCTTGCAGCAAAGCGCTGGTCATCGGCCATGTATTTTCTTGGAGTAAAGTTAAATTTGATATCAGGGCTGTAAGGTACGGGTTTTGCAGGATCTGAAATAAAAGTGGACACTTCATTTCCTCGTGGAGTCTGTGTAGACAATTTGCCATTAGCATGGGGGTAATAGACGGTATTGACCGCTTCTTTTGGAGGCCAGGTATCAAAGGTTCTCCATTCATTTTTTCCTGTATCAAAGATGTAAGCCTCCGGCAAATTGGTTTTTCCATCAGCAGGTCCTTTGAGGAAGTGCTCAAAAAATACAGCCTCTACATTTTTTTGGTACCAGGTAGAGATAGAATCCCCAAAATAGATGTTGGAAACCTGCTGATATCCCCTTTCCCTTGCCCAGTCCCCGTGGGACCAAGGGCCCATGACCAGGGTGTTGTAGGTGTTGGGATTGTTCTTTTCGATGGTTTTGTAAATGGTCAATGGGCCATAGAGATCTTCTGCATCAAACCATCCCCCTACAGTCATTACCGCGGGTTTGACATCTTTCAGATGCGGAATAATGCTTCTTTTTTGCCAGAATTCATTGTAATCTGGGTTTTCTTTCAATTGGGTCCAAAAGAAATTGTCTTCTCCATAGTATTTGTCAGCATTTTTTAGGGAACCCATGTCCATAAAAAACTGGTAGGCATCCTTTGTTCCGGTATTTACCATGGTGTACCAGGGTTTATCGGTCGGTCCATTATGTTGATAGCCAAATACAGCTGTGGCTACCCAATAACTCAGAAAATATGCGCCGTTGTGATGGAAATCATCAAAATAAAAATCTCCGATAGGCGCCTGAGGAGAAACAGCCTTAAGTGCCGGATGGGCAAAAGGGAGGGCTGCTGCCGCATAAAAACCAGGGTAGGAGATACCCCATTGCCCAAATTTCCCATTGTGGTTTTGAATGTTTTTCAAAAGCCATTCTATGGTGTCATAGGTGTCAGTGCTTTCATCGATTTCTTTGCTTCCCTTTTTTCTGTGGGGAACAGTTGGCCGCATATTGTCATATTTACCTTCCGACATCCATCTTCCTCTTACATCCTGATACACGAAAATGTATCCATCTTTCATCATTTTTTCTGATGGGCCCAAAAGGGTTTTCATTTCCCCTTTTCCATAAGGGCCTGAACTGTAAGGAGTGCGCTGCATGACAAAAGGATATTTCTTTGTTTTGTCTTTGGGGGTATATACCACCGTATGCAGTTTGACCCCATCCCTCATTGGGATTTGGTATTCCACTTTTTCATAATGGGTTTCTACATATCCGGGCTCCTGTGCCTTGGCTTGAAACAGGGTCACAAAAAAAGCCCAGATTAGGAAAATGGATCGGTATGTATTCATCATAGCATTTGCTTTTCTGTTAAATATACCAATCAAAAAAATCAAGGGAGCAATTTTTTTGGGGAATGGACTTATTTATATACCAGGATATAAAAAACCAGCCATAACAGGAAAAACAGGACGTAACTGAATAGGATGACAATAAATGAAGTGCTGAAACTTCTATTGCTTAGGTGTTGGAATCCCAGGGTCAAGAGGTAGATGTAAATCAGTTCAAAAAGATTGATAGCCCGGAGCGGGTAATGGAATCTGGTATCGAAAGAGGGGCCGTCGATCAAAGTGAACAGTGACAATGGGTAATAGTCTTTTATTTCCTGAAAACTTACGCTCTCATGGGGCTGGATGAAATAGATCATTTTGAATAATTCAGGTAAAATGAAAATAACTTCTGCTACCATGACAAATTGCCATAGCTTCTTGAATGATATTTTATAACCGAATGCAAATGCTCCTGTCCAGATTAAAAATGAAGTTAGGGTAAACTTCCAGAGTAGAGCAAAAGGTGTCCACAGGTAATTCAGGGTGTTGAAAACATGAAAGATAAGAAAGGAGCCTTCCTCCTCTAGTTTTTCATAGCCGGGAATGGATTGTAAGATAAGGTCATTGGTGATGTACCGGATTACAACAAAAAATAACACCAGAATGAAAAAAAATATTCTTTTATCGAAATCTAAAATCGATTCTATACGTTCTGAGAGTGTGGTTGTTTGGTGCGGCATAAAAAAGAAATAATTTATACCAAATCTAAACGATTATTTGGATTAGCCCATAATTTTGGGGAAGATTTAGAACAAGTATGCAATTGAAAATAAAAAACGGAATATCGGTGCTGATTTTTTTCTTCTGGCTTTTGCAAGGAGGTATGGCATCGGATAGCTTTGCTTTTCAGTCTGCGGAGCAGGGGGCCAATTCACCATTGGATAAAATTGGTGAAAATGAGTCGCCTTATTTGCTATTGGATAAAGGATTGCAGTTCAGGATTACAGAAAATGTCAATGCCCTTTACAATTTTGAGTTTGAGAAAGCAGAGAGGGGATTCAAGGTGATGCAATACCAGTATCCTGATCATCCTTTGCCTTATTTTTTAATGGGATTGAGTACCTGGTGGAAAATAGCTCCAGATGTAGAAAATAAACGATATGATGACCTTTTTATCAAGCAGATGGATGTAGTGATAGAAAAAGCCAAGAAAATGCTTGATAAAGATCCCGGAAACAAAGAAGCAGCGTTTTTCCTGGCCGGAGCCTATGGTTTTCAGGGAAGGTTACTGAGTGAGCGAAAAAGCTGGACCAAGGCTACTTTTGCCGGTAAAAATGCCCTCAAATACTTGAATATGAGTAAAGGTGAGGAAGAGCTCAACCCGGAATTGCTCTTAGGGGATGCTTTGTTCAATTATTTTTCAGTGTGGATTCCTGAAAATTACCCCATCTTGAAGCCGGTGGTAGCCCTCTTTCCTAAAGGAGACAAGGCATTAGGGCTAAAACAACTGGAAGATGTGGCGCAGAATGCATTTTATGCAAGGGTGGAGGCTCAATATTTTCTTTTCCGCTTATATGCTTCTGAAGAAAAACAGCCCTACAAGGCTTTGGCAATAACGGAATATCTTCATACCAAGTTTCCCAATAACCCTTATTTCCACAGGTCTTATGCCAGGCATTTGTATACAGTCGGCAGGATTACAGAATCTAAAGAGCAATCAGAAGAGATTTTGAGGAGAATTGATGAAAAATGGACCGGATATGAAGCCAACAGCGGGAGGTATGCAGCTTTTTACCTAGCGCAGTATTACGACAGGGTCAATGACAGGGCCAATGCAAAAAAATATTACCTGCAAACGCTTTCCTATGGGGAGGAATCTGAAAGCCAGGAGAGTGGTTATTATCTCTATTCCCTGATTGCTTTGGGCAAAATGGCCAATGAGGACAAAAATAAGGCCCAGGCAAAAGAATATTTCAACAAAGTCAAAAAATACGCTAAAAGAAAACATCCTGCTCACAAGGAAGCGAGAGATTATATAAAAAAGAATAAACTTTAATTTGATTACTTCGTTAGATGGGATAAAAATCAGGAGATAATTTGAAATTTTCCGATGCTGCGGGAATATTTCAAAGTAAAAATTAGAAATTACCTGTATTGCTATAACAATATTTCGAAATTAGGCTCGTTTTTTGTTTGCAATTGCTTTAAAATAATATCAAAATATATTACATTTGTACCGCATAAAATTTTGAAAAAACACTAAAGATGGATAACAGCATAAAAGTGAAATTCGACAAGATAGATCGCAAGATTCTTGAAATTCTGCAGGCTAATGCTAAAATCACTAACGCTCAACTTTCCAAAGACATAGGATTGTCTCCTGCACCGACTTTGGAGCGTGTTAAAAAATTGGAGCAGTCTGGCATCATCAAGAGTTACCATGCGAAATTGGATCCGGAAAAAATCGGTTTGGGTGTGAGCACTTTTGTGTTGGTTAGCTTGATTGGCCACAACAAAGGCAATATTGATGCTTTCATGAAGGAAATCAACCAGATTCCTGAAGTGATAGAGTGTCACCACATTACAGGTACCGGTGATTTTATTCTTAAAATCATTGCTAAAGACATCACAGCCTATCAGAAATTGATGCTTGAAAAAGTAAGTGAAATCAAGGAGGTTGACTCTATGCAATCTATGGTAATTCTTTCTACCTTTAAGGACAGCAAAGTTTTGCCTATCCCTGCGTAATTAAGTTTGAAATTTTATAGGAAGGGTGGCTTATGGTCACCCTTTTTTTGTGCTATGGAAAATAATCCCTGGAAAACCAAAAGCAAAAAGATAGTGTTTGAAAATCCCTGGATAGTGCTCGAGGAGCATCAGGTCATCAATCCCTCAGGTAAGGATGGGGTTTATGGTAAGGTCTCTTTTAAAAATAAGGCTTTGGGTATTGTACCTTTGGATGATGAGGGTTACACCTGGCTGGTTGGGCAATATCGGTATCCTCTGGATGAATACTCTTGGGAAATCCCCATGGGGGGAGGTCCGGTCGGAAAGGATATCTTAGAATCGGCCAAAAGGGAGCTTAAGGAAGAAACCGGTCTTTCTGCTAACCAATGGACCAATGTCATGCGCATTCATACTTCCAATTCGGTTACTGATGAAGAGGGTTTTGTTTTCCTTGCCGAAGATTTGACCCAAGGAGAAACAGATTTCGATGAAACGGAGGTTTTAAAGATAATCAGATTACCTTTGCATGAAGCTGTGGAGAAAGTAATGAAAGGAGAAATTACTGACGCAATCAGCATAGCCGGATTACTCAAAGTAGCCCGACTAAAAGGGATTTGATACCAGCCAATTGCCATGATCGGAAACTTTAAAGATAATTTTTCAAAAACTTTTAATTTGGCTTTTCCAGTAATGCTAAGCCAGTTGGGCCAGGTTTTAGTAGGTGTGGCCGATAGTATGATGGTGGGACGTTTGGGTGCTGAACCTCTTGCTGCTGCTTCTTTGGCCAACAGTATCTTTTTCGTTGTGCTGATGTTTGGCATAGGGGTCTCCATGTCCATTACACCTTTAGTGGCGATGGCAGATGGAAAGAACAATCCCAAAAGAATTTCAAGACTCTTTAATCATGGTCTAAGTATTAACCTGGCTTCAGGTTTTATGCTGTTTTTGTTGATTATCCTGGCTTCGCCCATGCTTTATCATCTCAATCAGCCCGAAGAGGTGGTCATCCTGGCGATTCCTTACTTGGCGATCATTACTTTTTCCTTATTGCCTTTTATGATTTTCCAGACATTTAAACAATTTGCCGAAGGGCTTTCCCAAACCAAGCAGGCCATGTACATTACCTTGATCTGTAATGCGGTCAATGTATTTCTGAACTGGGTTCTGATATATGGAAACCTTGGTTTCCCTGAAATGGGGTTGAACGGTGCTGGCTGGGCTACTTTGATTTCCAGAGTTTTGATGGGATTGTTTATGGGGTATTATGTTTTCAAATCAAAGAGATACCTGCCCTATAATTTGAGCTTTAAACTGAAGAAGCTGAGCTTCCCTATGGTTTCAAAAATGCTAAGAATTGGTGTTCCGACAGGTTTTCAGTTTATTTTTGAGGTAGGGGCTTTCAGCTCAGCCGCTATCATGATGGGGTGGATAGGGGTGACAGCTCTTGCGGCCCATCAGATTGCCATCAATTTGGCTTCCATCAGCTACATGATGGCCTCAGGGCTTTCCACTGCTGCAATGATCCGGGTAGGCAACCAACTTGGAAAAAATGATGTCAAAACCTTGAGAGAAGCAGGTTTTACCGCTTTTGTTATGGTAGCCATATTTATGAGTGTGAGCGCCATGATCTTTATACTCTTTAGAGAGTTTTTACCTTCCCTTTACATCAGTGATGTTGAGGTAATCCAAATGAGTGCAACTTTATTGATTATTGCCGGATTATTTCAATTGTCAGATGGGGTACAAGTAGTAGGCTTGGGCGCTTTGAGGGGAATGGCCGATGTACGAATTCCCACTATTGTCACGCTTGTGGCTTACTGGGTCATAGGTCTTCCTTTAGGTTACGTTTTTGGATTTATTTTCAACCTGAAAGAAGTGGGGATTTGGTATGGGCTTTTGATCGGTTTGACTGTCACAGGAGTGATGTTGCTATACAGGTTCCATTCATTGAGTGCCCGATTACTTCACCAAAATAAGAAGCAGGTATCACTCATATAGTTTTGCTTTTTATTGTTCTATTTCTTTTCTATTTTCCAACACTTGTTTTAACAACTGACTCTATGCATTTCAAACGATTCATTACCCTCATCTTGGTCATGCTGATGAGCGCACCTTTAGCTTTTTCCCAAAAGTTCCACATTTTATCTCAAAGAGAACAGGCCGCTGTCATTGACCAATGGCTTGAGGAGAGGATAGAGACATTACTGCCCTCGCTGATGGACAGGGCCGGAATTGATATGTGGATCATTATTTCCAGAGAGTACAATGAAGATCCTGTCATCAGGACTTTTTTGCCTGCCACCTGGCATGCAGCGAGAAGAAGGACCATGTTGCTTATCTACAAAGCCCCAGGTGCTTCCAAAGTTGAAGCTTTAGCTGTTGCACGGTATGATGTAGGTAAATCTTTCAAAAAGGCCTGGGAGCCAGAGACCCAACCTGACCAATGGAAGCGATTGACAGAACTTATCGTGGAGCGCAATCCCACTAAGATCGGGATCAATATGTCCAAAGACTATGGCCATGCCGACGGGATCAATCTGACTGAATACAATACTTTGATGGAATACCTTCCTGAAAATTTTCGAGGTAAAGTTGTCTCTGCCCAAAACTTAGCCGTAGGTTGGTTAGAAACCCGAACGGCATCTGAAATGGCCACCTACAGACATATTCAGGCGATTGCCAATGATATCATTGCCGATGGCCTTTCAGAAAAAGTCATTACTCCTGGAGTGACGACTACGGAAGATGTGCAATGGTGGTACAGGGAAAGGATCAAGGAATTGAAACTGGATACTTGGTTCCATCCTTCGGTTGATATCCAAAGGGCTGACCCATCCAATAAGGAGAGTGAAAGGAACTTTGCGGTTAAAGCAGAAGCCGATGTGATCATGCCCGGAGATATGCTGCATATTGATTTTGGAATTACTTACCTGAGACTCAACACAGATACCCAGCAATTGGCTTATGTATTGAAACCCGGTGAAGATGAT
Organism: Cecembia calidifontis; assembly: GCF_004216715.1. NCBI lineage: Bacteria > Pseudomonadati > Bacteroidota > Cytophagia > Cytophagales > Cyclobacteriaceae > Cecembia > Cecembia calidifontis. The sequence goes on along the minus strand of NZ_SGXG01000001.1, from coordinate 4,694,759 downwards.
GTGCCCCAATACCTCAAAGATGCTTTCAAAGTAGGTAACAGGTTACAGGATATCCTGACTTCAAACTTTGTTTCTGGAAGGACAGGCAATGAAATCCTACGTGAAACTAGGAAGCAAATGGAGAGAGAAGGTATCCGAGGCAGTATATACTCCCATCCACTGGGTACCCATGGACATGCTTCAGGACCGACCATTGGGATGTGGGACAATCAGGGTGATACACCAGGAGCGGGTGATTATCCGCTCTATCCCAATACTTTGTATGCAATTGAGTTGAATGCCGTTGTTTTTTTGAAAGAATGGAACAAAGACTTCAGGGTGATGTTGGAAGAAGGTGCTTTCTTTGATGGTCAAAAAGTTACCTACCTGAACGGCCGTCAAAAGGAAATCATGCCGATTCCAAGGCCACAGCCACATTTAAAAAACAGATAATAATTGTCCAGGGTTTAAAAACTCTGGACTTTTTTTGACTTTCAACCCAATTTGTTCTTGGATTTTGAATGATGCGTTGAAAAACAAGGGGCCTTTCACGCGCTGCAAGCGTATGACAACTTTAACCCTTTAACCCTTAAGCTTTCAACCTTTTCCCTTATCCTTTTGAACCCTCCATCATTACTTATCCTCCGGCACCAAAAACCTTTGCTCCTTGGGAAGCATAAATAAATAGAAAAAAGCAATCACGGCAGTGACGGCGCCAAGCGAAAAGACCAAAGGGAAATTTTCTGCTTTATTGGCAAATACCCATCCTGAGACCAAAGCACCTATGCCAATGCCCGCTTCCAAAGCAATATACATGGTTGCCAGGGCCCGTCCCCTAAAGGCATCCAATGACAAATCTATGGTCCAAGCTGAAATCGTAGGTGAGTTCATCCCGACAGAGCAGCCGAAAATTACCCCGCCCAACATCAACATGGCTTTGCTTTGGGCAAAAGCAATCAGTATCATCGCAACTGCCATAGAAAGTGTGGCAACTTTCATTACCGGAATCCTTCCGTATTTGTCAGAAGTTTTGCCTGCAATGATCCTTATGCCCAGTGATGAAAGTGTAAAAACTGCAAAAAACAATCCTTTATTCTTAATACCCAGATATTCAGAGTAATCTGGGATTATTGTTAACACTGTTCCAAATGAAAACACTGTTAAAAACAAAACCAAAGAGGGTTGAATTACCCTTTTTTCGATGATTTCATGCCTGTGTAGCCTCAGGTGTTTCCTGCTCATTTTTTCAGGATCCTGCATGGTCTCCTTCAGGCGGATAATAACAAGTATGGAAAGAATGGCTGTAAAAGCGGAAGCATAAAATAGGGGTTCAATTCCCCAGATTTGTCCGATGTAGCCTCCCAAGGCCGGACCTGCAGCCATTCCCAACGAGCCAAAAAGTGATTGTAAACCCATGGCTTCTCCTCTTCTGTTGAAAGGCACAATATCGGCGACATAGGCTGATACCCCTGTGGGTGTAAATCCTGTTGAGAAGCCATGGACAAACCTCAGCAGCAGAAATCCTGCTACGGAGGTAATGACAGGATACATCAAACTGACTGCAAAGCAGATCCCCGCACCAAACACCATGACGGGTATCCTGCCAATTTTATCCGCAAGTTTCCCACTAAATGGCCTGGAAAGGCCTGCCGTCAAAGTAAAGAGGGAAATGATGAGTCCCTTGTAATCTTCCCCTCCCAAAGACGTAAGATAAGCAGGCAGTTCAGGAATGATCATATTGAAACTGGCAAAAAATAAAAATGAGCTTAGGCAAAGCATGAAGAAATTCCAGGTGAAAAAGGGAGGTAGAATTTTCATGTTTTTATCAGGGAAGAATTAGGGATGCTTGGTAAAAGAAAAAACCTTCCGGTAAAATATGTTCCGGAAGGTTTGAAGTATTAGTCTTGTTTTGCTTCTTCCTCACTTTGGGCAAGGAGATAAGCTTTGATGAATTCATTGAGTCCTCCGTCCAGTACATGCTGAACATCTGAGGTTTCATACCCTGTTCTTGCGTCTTTCACAAGTTTGTAAGGATGGAGAACGTAATTTCTGATCTGTGAACCAAAATCGATTTTCAGCTTGCTGGATTCGATTTTTGCCCTTTCGGCATTCCTTTTCTCCATTTCCATTTGGTATAACCTGGATTTCAGCATCTGCATGGCCCTTTCACGGTTGGCCAATTGGGAGCGTTCGACCTGACACACCACAACAATGCCTGTAGGCTTGTGTGTCAGCTGTACCTTGGTTTCTACCTTGTTGACGTTCTGACCTCCTGCACCTCCGGATCGGGAAGTGTGGAATTCAATATCAGAAGGGTTGATTTCAATGTCTATGGTATCATCTACTACCGGATACACATAGACAGAAGCAAATGAAGTATGTCTTCTTCCGTTGGAATCAAACGGTGAAACCCTTACCAGGCGGTGAACACCTGTTTCAGATTTAAGGAAGCCATAGGCCAGGGGACCATCAAATTGTAAAGTAACTGATTTGATGCCCGCTACCTCGCCTTCCTGAAGGTCCACTTCTGTTACCTTGTAGCCATTTTTCTCTCCCCACATGATGTACATCCTCATCAGGATGGAGGCCCAGTCGTTGCTTTCTGTACCCCCTGCACCCGGATTGATTTCCAACATGGCAGATAACTGATCTTCCTCGCTGCTCAACATTTTTTTGAGCTCAAGCTCTTCTACCTCTTTTAGGGTTTTTTGATATTCAGATTTCATCTCCTCTTCGGAGACCTCATCCATAGAGTAAAAATCAAACAGTACCTCCAGGTCCTGAAGCATGGTTTCCACCTTTTCAAAGGAAGTGGTCCAACTTTTTCTCGCCTGGATCTGTTTCATCGTTTTTTCAGCCTCTTCCGGATCATTCCAGAAGTCCGGTTGCGAAGAAACAGCCTCCAAATCTTCTATTTCAGCTTTCTTTTTATCGTAGTCAAAGATACCTCCTCAAAGCCGAAACACGGGCTTTCAAGTCTTTCAACTGGTCTGCGGTCATAAATTTCTTGAATTTTAAGGTGCAAATTTCGCAAAAAATATCCTATAAACCTAAGTCTTTTCAATCCCCATAAAGAATTACCAATTGTATCTTATTCTTGCCCTGGTTTCGGAACTTTTTGTATTTCATTTTTGAAAGCAAAAAACCACCTGCAAATAAGCCTACAGGCCAAGCCCATGAATTACTGACTTCAGAAAGATCCCCGTTTTGATACAGGCTGTTTACCGTACTTCCCAGCAGAAAAATGAGCCCTCCACCCATGCCGAGGTAACCTAAATTGCCAATGGTGCTGTTGCGGGGATCTTTATGGAGGATAAAAACCTCCGCGATATCTTCGGGAAGCAGTAAATTTTCGGTCAATACAATGACCTCTGGTGTGATATCTTTGATTCTTTCGTAGATAAAAAAATCTGATCCCCTGGTCTTGTAAATGAATTCTTCACCGATCTCATATTTAAGCCTGGATTTTTGATTGGACCCTCTTTGAAGCAGGATAAATTTTTGACCAAATACAGGTTCCCAAATTCCTGTGAGACAAAAAATCAAAATAAAAATTAAGCTGCTCTTTGGATTCATAGGGATTGGGTTGCTTTTTCAAACTAAACGTAAAATAAGATCCCACGTTCTGAAACGCGGGATTTCTCTTTATTTTTTTTGCATGTTTCCGATGCTGGATTTGTATTGCAAATTTTATTATCTGTTTGTAAAGTATGGACAAGGGACTGGTAAAGTGAATTTTTTGGAATACAGCTAAGACCTGAATAAATTTCTTAAATACCTTTACTCTTTAATGTTTCAAAAACCCCTCCTTCCACTTCCGACCACCACCTTTCAAAATCCCACCTGTTCTGTCGGTCCTTCAGACCTCTGGTATACCTTTATCCCAATTTAACCAGGGCTTCGTCCCGGGCTTTAACTATACGGCCCTTTATTGGCTTTTAATTTCTAAATCAAACATTCGAAATCCGCCTTCCGAAATCCGCCTTTCATTCGACTCGCTTTTCATTCCACATTTCTCATTCTCTGTCACGTCCTGATTTTACTTGACACTTTTTTCTTTGTTTTTTCTTTTATTTTCAATCCTCTTAAATGCCCTAGAGCCCAAGTAAGGAGACCTGTCAAGGCCGGAGCGAAGCGACGTTTATATAGCCTTGACAGGTCTCTGTCTTGGGCTACTTTTGCGTTTGAGAGATGAAAACACTGTTAGTCCCTCATGTACCTCAATCGGCTTCTTCATATTTAATGAACAATGTGGCCTCTTTTCATTGTAGGCCCATACTCCATGCCTTACTGCTGCAAACGCTTCTTTGAGATTCTTAAACCTGTCCCCAAGTTTATATTCAATCTTCAGAATCCCGTTAACCCGCTCTGCCATTGCATTATCATAGCAATTCCCTGCTTCTCCCATACTGGACTTTATACCTTCCTTTTCCAGTAATTCAGTATAAATCTTACTGCAATACTGAAAGCCCCTATCTGAGTGATGAACAATGCCTTCTGTTGACGGACATTGTTCTATCGCCATTTTTAAGGCTTCTACAGCACATTTTGACTCAAGCGTATTCCCCAAATACCATCCTACTATCTTCCTGCTGTATGCATCGGTAATAAGATACAGGTACCTGAAGGAATCCCCGACACGGATATAGGTTATGTCCGAAACCCAGGCCTGATGGGCAGTGGTCCAGACATTGCCATTGAACAGATCCTCATATTTACTGTAGCGCATAAATGACTGCGTTGTAACAACATACTTCCTCTTGCGCTTGACCAGCAAGCCTTCAGAACGCAACAACTCAAAGAGCCTGTCCCTTCCTATGCTGATCTCCAACCTCACCGCATCTTCTCTGATCAACTCCTGAAGCTTTCTTGTGCCCATCATCGGATGCGTCCTCCGGTAATCCCGGACAAGCTCCAATACCAGGTCGTATTGCGCTTCCTCCTTCAACTTGGAGTCCATCCAACCATAATATGCTGACCTACTGTAACCAAAGTAAGTACAACCGGACTTAACGCTCACTTCTTCAGGCCTTTTTGAAACAGTCCGTTGCCAAAGTTTTTTTTTAAATCCGTCTTGTATTCATCATTTGAAACATCTATCAGCGTCTCAAGCATCTTGTTGGCAACTATCGAATCGGCCAAGGCAAGTTTTAACCTCTTGTTCTCCTCTTCCAGTTCCTTAAGTCTTCTCTTCTCATCCATAGTCTCTATTCTAACCCTTTTGTTCAACAAATGATCCCTGCCAAAGGACCTGACCCACCTCTGGATCGTCTCCGCTCCTCTAATATCATACTTCTTTTGTAGATAAGAATAGGAACTTCCATTTTCCAGCTCCTCTACTACTTGCTTCTTGAAGCTAATACTGTACCTGTTAAATTCCCGAACCGTTTTTGTCATTTTTTTCCTGTTTTTAGTTTGACTTAATCTGTCAAGCTATTTCAGGACGTGACACTCCATTCCTCATTCCTTACTCTTCACTCTTCATTCTTCAGACCTTCACAATCCAGCCCCTGCTATCCGCAACTTTTCCGTATTTGATATCATCCAGTTTTTTGAGAACCTGGTTTGAAAAGGCATATTCAGGTTTCTCAGGAAGTTCATAATCCTTCCCTTTGATATTGATTTTGGCTATATGGGCAATGGTAGCGGCAGTTCCTGTACCAAATGCTTCCTGAATACTGCCATTTTTCAGCGCATCTTCCAATTCAGAAACTTTAAGGAATCTTTCTTCCACCACATATCCCATTTCTTTTGCCAGCTGTATTACCGAATCTCTTGTAATACCTTTTAGTATGGTTCCTGTATGGGTTGGTGCTGTAATCAAAGTGTCATTGATCATGAACATGACATTCATGGTTCCGCTTTCCTCAATATTTTCATGGGTTTTAGCATCCGTCCATAGCAATTGGTCATAACCTTGTTTTTGGGCCAAAAGTGCAGGATATAAAGACCCGGCATAATTTCCTGCCGCCTTGGCAAATCCAGTTCCTCCTTCTGCTGCTCTTGTGTAATGTTGCTCTACTTTCACGCTGACCGGTTTGGAGTAATAGTTTCCAACAGGACAGGTGAAAATCATGAATTTGTAAGTTTCAGATGGTCTTACGCCCAGGTAATCATCCGTAGCAAAAATAAAGGGCCTGATATACAGAGAATAACCCGGTTTGTTGGGAATCCAGTCCCTGTCAAGATCCAGCAAAGTCATCAGTCCTTCCATAAATATTTCGGCAGGAACTTCCGGGATACACATCCTCACTGCAGATTCATTTAACCTTTTCTGATTGGCATCTGCCCTGAAAAGCAAGATTTCTCCTGCTTCATTCTTATAGGCTTTCATCCCCTCAAAAATTGCCTGACCATAGTGAAGGGTGGAATTCGCAGGATAAAGCATCAAGGGTGCATAAGGTTCTATCCTAAGGTCTGTCCATTCCCCGTTTTTATAATCTGCCACGAACATGTGGTCGGAGATGGACTTTCCGAATACCAGGTTTTCGAAATCAGTTTCCTGTAAGCGGGATTGCTTGGTTTTGCTGATGCTGATTTGTAAGGTTGTTTTCATCTGGTTACATTCTTGGCTTCCATGTTACTTCTTCTACCCCTAACTCCAGGGCTATCATCCTACCCAGGACAAAAAGATAATCGGAAAGCCTGTTTAAATATTTTACAATGATTTCATCTACATGTTCCACTTCCATGAGGTCAATCACACACCTTTCGGTACGGCGGCAAACAGTCCTGGCGATATGGCAAAAAGATACAACCTGATGCCCGCCAGGAAGGATAAAGTGACGCAAGGGGGGCAATTTTGCTTCCATGGCATCTATTTCCTTTTCGAGAAGTTCGAGGTCCTCTTCATGCAGGTCCGGACGCTTTACGTTTTCTTTACCGGGTTCAGTAGCCAAAGTAGCCCCAATGGTAAAAAGTCTGTCCTGGATTTCTTTGAGCAAACTTTCCCTCTTTAAATTGATTTCCTGATCCCTTAGCAAGCCTATGTAACTGTTCAGTTCATCCACAGTACCATAAGCATCTATCCTCAGGTCTGCTTTTGAAACCCTTCTGCCTCCCAAAAGGGAAGTTTTACCCGTGTCTCCGGTTTTGGTGTAAATTTTCATCCCGTGCAATAAATTTCGTAGGGATCTATGCCCTTACTACGCTACAAAAGTAACAATTGATTTTTAAAAATCTTAAGAAAGACTATCCGATGGCAGCTACTGTCTTCCCTCTGGTTGGGTTAGGATTGACGGTATCAGACTCCACCAAGCCATCTCTCAACCTTACAATCCGGTGGGCATAGTGTGCGATGTCATCTTCATGGGTAACCATGATGATGGTATTTCCTTTTTGATGAAGTTCATGAAAAAGCTCCATGATATCGTAAGAAGTTTTGGAATCAAGATTTCCTGTTGGTTCATCTGCCAAGATAATACTTGGATCATTAACCAAAGCCCGTGCGATGGCCACCCTCTGGCGCTGACCACCCGAAAGTTCATTGGGTTTGTGGTTAACACGGTCTCCCAATCCTACATTTTTTAGGGCCTGAAATGCCTTCTCTTCTCTTTCGGCTTTTCCATAGCCTGCATAGATCAATGGTAGGGCCACATTTTCAAGGCAGGAGGCCCTAGGCAGGAGGTTGAAAGTCTGGAATACGAATCCGATTTCTTTATTTCTGATCTCTGCAAGTTCATTTTCAGACATGTCGCTGACATCCTTGCCGTTGAGGATATAAATGCCGCTGGTGGGTGTATCCAAACAACCGATGATGTTCATCAAAGTGGATTTTCCTGAACCGGAAGGCCCCATAAAGGCCACATATTCACCTTTGTTAACTTCAATCGAAACAGATTTCAGTGCCTGCACTTCTTCGGCACCCATGCGGTAAGTTTTTTTGATGTCCTTCGTTTCAATAATTTTTTTCATTGGTGAATATTTTTGCTCAATTTAAACCAAAAACCAAAAAGGGAAAAATATACTTCTAACAAACGTCTCTTTTTACCAATAGTTTTGCATCTGTAACCTTTCCAATTGGGAGGGACTCAGCCATTGTCCCATTTCAGATAGGGCTGTACCTGCATAATTGTCAAGTCCCACTTTTCTACTCTGATTCACATACAATATCCAAAGAATGGGATCCCGGTTGAATTGTATGGCTTCTTGGAGAAGCGCGTACCTTCCCATATCATCCTCGGTTTCCCTTAACTTTTTCCAAACCAGAGGGGTCCAGTAAGCATTTCTGTCCAACCCTAAATCAGGTCTGAATATTTGTGAAATTGAAGCTTCCAAGCTTTCCTGTTTTCCATGTACATAATCGAACCAATGGTTCAGGGATGCTTCTGTCCAGCCTGTATTGGACTGTTTCAAAATAATATCTTTGATTTTTTTGAAGCCATTGGCATCGAAGGCGTGCAGTTTATGCCGCATCAAAGCCAATGCCCATTCTGCTTGTAATGTTTCGGACCCGAGCTGATCCAAAACAACCAAAAGATCTTCCGGTAGCTGTTCGTGAAACCTGCCTAAAGCCGTCCAGAATTTCACCTGTGGACTTTCTTTCAGTTTTCCGGATTCATTCCACTCCATCCATTCCGGAAAATCCACTTCAAATCTTTGGTGAATGGAAATCGCTTCTATAGGTTTTCCCCCAAAATAGAGAATGGCCAAATGTACAGGTTGAAAGTTTTCAAAGCCTTTTTCATAGGCCACTAAAATATCCACAGAAGCTTTCCCCAAATCCCATTGACCTGCCAGGACCTTTGCCGCAAGGGCATGGTAATAGGCGGCTGAATTAGGGTAAGTAGCCGCGGTTCCATTCAGATATTTCAGGGTTTCATTGATGTGGTTGTCTTGTAATGTCCTTAAAATCCTGGTTTCGCGGTAATTTCTTTCCTCAAAACTCATTTGTTGCTGTCCTATCAGGCTGTCCAGTAAAAGGATGTCCGACTCATAATCACTGATGACCTGATTGCTCCATTGGTTACGCAGCAAAGCTGTTTTCAGTACAAAATTTTCGGGAAGGTCCTGCGTTGGCAAAACGAACGGAGCGAAATTACCCTGCCGGTTAGCATGTGCCAGGTAGTTCAGTTGATAGGGTAGGTCCTTCACGATTTCCAGTCCTTCCTCTATTCTTGCCTGATGTTTGACTTTTAGTCCCAGCAGATTGGATTTGGCAACATTCAGCTCAGATTTCATGCTGTTCAAACTGGCATATGCATCTGTAGGCCGGTTCAATTTTGAATAAAGCAGTGCGAGGTTGTTGAGCAGGTAGGGGTTATCGGGAAAAATTTCCAGACCTTTCTCCAGGTAAAAAATTGCATCAAAAATTTTGTCCTGTTGGTGCAATTTGTCGCTGAGCAGCAGGATACTCTGGACCGAGGGCACATAGTCAAAGTTTTGGTACAAGTGTTCCATGGCCTCGTTGGAATTACCCAATTGGAAGCGGAGGTGGGCAGCTGCATTTTTGGCCTTGTAATTTTTGCGGTATTGTAGCCAGCTGTTTTCATAAAGAATCGCAGCTTCCAAAGGCCTATTGCTCTGATAATAATAATCGGCGGAAATATTGGTACTAAAAGAAGACAATTGCATGCCTACTACACCATCAGCGAATATAACCAAAATGACCATCGCCATGATGGCCCCTATCCTCATGTGGAAATAAGCAAAGAACTGGGGTTTGAAAAGTACTTTTTCAATGTCACGACCGCTATTGATAATTTCGTAGAAATTGGCCAGGGTATACAGAAAAAACAATAAACTCAAAGCTATCTGCCCATAAATGAAGCTATGGTTGAAAAATTCAAACAAAGGTTGGTTTCCTGTGAAATCTGCCTTTGCCCAAGTAAAAGCGGTGATGGCAAATCCCAACCAATAAAAAGATTTGCCGATCAATGGCCTGTCATAATACTGGTCAGTCTGTTCGATTTTTAATTTCAAGACCCCATATCCCAAAAAACCGGCTATCAGCATCAACACCAAAGGGGGGAGCGTAGGGAAGGGGATATTGACTTCTCCGGTCAGGTGTAATAAAGTGAAAACCAATAGAAGGAAATAAAGAAAAAAGATCACAATGAGGTGCCAGATGATTTTGATCCCAGTGCCTTTGTTCAATCGTATCAATAAGACGGTGATACTTGAAATGACTGCATGACCAATGTGAAGCAAAAACAGTACGGTGACTATGGCAGCTGGGAAAGTTACATTTTCGGAAAGCCAAAGCCAGGGGTTTTCAATTCCTGAGTTTTTCACCAAACCCCAAAGGCTCAAGGAAGAAATCAAGAGCAAGACCAAAAACCTTTGGACCAGACCCCAGGAAACCGCAAAAAAAGAAATCAAAACAAGGGGCAGAACAGTGCCGAGGAGCAAAATAATCAGTGCCGTATTGCTGGATAATCCACCTATGTTGAGGCCATTGATCCCACTGAATGTAAATAGAAAAATCGTTAAACCTGTGGCCACAATAAAGTACATTCTTTTCAGTGTACTGACCAGGCTCAGGCCTAAAATAAACAAGATCCAAATGATGGCTCCATAGATAAGGCTAAGCTGAGGAAAAATTAAGGGAGGCAGTGATTGGAAATTCTGGAAAATTAGAAAATTGTCCATTTCCAGTGAGAAGATCTCGGATCCAATACTATAAAAGTTGACGGGAACTTTGATTGATTCAGAGAAAATCCCCGGAATTACGGGCATTATTTTATCATCCCAGATAAAGAAACTGCCTAAGAGCAAAAGGCCTCCTATGATACTCAGCATAAAGGGAAGGCCTTTGAAAATTATTTTTTCGGCTTGTCTGCCGGTATGTATCGACATTATTCAAGAACCTTAGGTACCCTGAAATAATCCGAATCCTTTTGTGGGGCATTTTGTAGGGCTCTTTCATGGGAAAGGTGTTCTCCCAACTCATCCGGCCGGAGAACATTCACCTCTGAGGACATGGTGGTCAGTGGCTCCACTCCCTCTGTATTGATCTCATTGAGTTGTTCTTCCCAGTCCAGAATTTGGGTCATGTCTTTCACCATCTTTTCAGCACCTTCTGCGTCAAATTCAAGACGGGCCAGGTGGGCTATTTTTTTAACGGTATTTAAATCTACTTTCATACACTTTTTATAATTGTTTTTTCCGATTCGGGAAGCTGATTGTCTTTCCAAAGTTGGTTTTGGATGATTTCATAGCATTTTTCCCTTAATGCGGGTAAATCTTTCGATGTCATTCCATCCGTAACCAAAGGAGGATGGATGACTATTTTTCCTTTTTTAAAATTCAGCAAAAGCCTGCCGTCATCGGGCAAAATTAAATGATTAAATGATAAGGTGACAGGAATCAACGGTATTTGTTTGTCTATCGCCAAAGAAAATGCGCCATCTTTGAATCGGTTCATATGGGGCGGCTCACCGGTAGTAATTCCTCCTTCAGGAAAAATTACTATGCTGCTGCCTTGACTGATTGCTTTTTTTGCCTTGATAAAAACTTCTCCTCTGCTCTTGAGAGATGAGCGGTCCACAGCTATATGGAGTTTTTTGAAGTAGTAACCAAATAAAGGGATTTTGGCTATGGAGCTTTTGCCGACAAAAACCACATCCCCCGGCAAAAAACCCATGAAAGGAATGTCCAAATAGGAAAAATGGTTGGCTACAAAAATATAAGGCTGCCCCTTCTGGATATGTTCTTTTCCTTCAATCTGAATGGGCATTCCGATAAGGATAAAGTATATTCTGGCCCAGAATTGATTGACCACCCTTCCGTATTTTTGCCAGCCCGGTACCCAAGCAGCCACACAAAATACAGGAAATAGGATCATGAAGGTGATCAAAAAGACCAAAAGTGCATAAATGGAATATAAACCTCTTAAAATCACCATATTTATTGGTTGATCATATGATTGGCTACTTTGATAAAATAATTCATCAATGCTTCTTTGACGTCAGTTTCAATATCCACTTTATCCATGGCCCGAAACATACAGTCCAGCCAAATGTTTCTCATGCTGTCATCTATGGCCCATTGAAAATGCCTTCTTCTTAACATGGGATGCCCACGTTTTTCCAGATAGGTATGAGGGCCACCAAAGACATGTACCAAAAACAAAAATAACCTTTCTTCTGCTGGGGCCAAATCCTCTTCGGGGTAAAGTTTCCTTAATTCCGGGGTTTGCTCCACATGGCTGTAAAAATGATGGACCATGTTTTTAATTTTTTCTTCCCCCAAAACTTCATAGATGCTATTTCCAGAATTCATGCCCCGAAATTAAGCGATTTTTTTGTACCCTTTGTTTAAAAGCCATAAGCACACCAAGAATTTCTTTTAGACTTTAAAGAAGATGCCGGTTTCTGATTTAATATAAACCGCAATGGCCGTAAGTTCCACTCCATTCTTCATTCTCCATTACTCATTCTTAATTCCACATTCTTCATTCCTCATACCTCCTTTCTCACCCTACCTTCCTTACCTTCAGACTTGTCCCTTCTGTACTGATCACTTTTATCCTTTCTCCTTTATCGATGAATTCTCCTCGGGAATAGGCATCATAAATTTCATCCTCAATCATCACTTTTCCGCTTGGCATCAATCGGGTGTGGGCGGTGCCCTCTTTTCCCAATAATTCATTGCTATATAATGATGAAGTGTAGCCTTCTTCCCTTTTTTGGGTAGTAGCCAGCGCAATGCTGCTGAAAGCTCTCCATTGATTGACTTTGGGAGCCATGAAGAAAATTAGCCCTATCGCAGCCAGGGCAGACAAGATGACTGTTACCAATGCTGCAAAGAGCTCACCTGAGGGAACAAAGGTGAAGTCAAAGGCATCGTTGGGAATCATGCCTAAAGTCAGCCCTACCAATATCCCTATGATGCCTAATATTCCGAAAATACCAAAGCCCGGAATAAGGAATATTTCTACCAACAAAAGAATAACCCCGACAATAAAGACCGCTATTTCCCAATTTGCCGCCAAGCCTGTCAGGTAATAAGGGATAAAATACAGAATAATGGCCGTAACAGACGCTGCCAATGGAAAGCCTACACCTGGTGTCTGTATTTCAAAATAAATACCTGCGAATATCACCAATATCAAAAAGCCACTGACTACCGGATTCAGGAAAAATGCGATCACTTTCTCCACTCCCGATATTTCATAGGTGATGATTTCATAATCTTTGATGCCCAATTTTTCTTCAATTACTTCTTTTTTAGATTCTGCTTGTCCTTCACAGAATCCGTTTTCAATCGCTTCCGAAACAGAAAAGGTAATGACTGATCCTTTGGAGGTTATGCCTTCGATTTCAATGTTTTGGTCCACCATGGCCTCCGCAATTTTGGGATTCCTGCCTTTGGCTTCTGCGGTGCTCCGCATCATGGAACGCATATAGGATTGGTATTTGTCAGGAGCAGCATCACCTCCTCCCCCCATGACCACCGTAGCAGCACCGATACTGGCGCCTGGCGCCATGTAGATGCTGTCACAGGCGATAGAAATCAATGCCCCTGCTGAAGCAGCGTCTTTGTTTATCCAAACATGGATGGGAATTTCTGATTCTAAGATCATGGTCCTGATATCATCTGCATCATTGACGGCCCCTCCATAGGTGTCCATTTCTATGAGAATCAGGTCAGCCTCTTTGTTTTTGGCATCCTCCAGAGCCAATTGAACCCTGCGGTTCATCCTAGGGTCAATATTGTCATCGATCAAAAAGGTGTAAATTTTTTTCTTTTTAATTTCTGATGTACCGTCCTCTTGTGCATAGACAACTGGTGATGCCCAAAAAAGACCCAAAAACATCAATATTGCGAGGTATTTCATCTTGTATTGGTTTAGTTTTTGAATATACCAATAATCTTGGATATCCGAATTTATAAATAATCCGTAAAGAATCATGGAGCAAAAAAAGGATATATCCTTTACATGCCGCTCACTTGGAAATGATAAAATTAATCTGAAATTTGTGCATTAATTATCCTGTAGAATATGAAGAAGTTGATTGTCCTTTGTTTTGGTATTTTGGTTTTTGCCCAGGCCCATGCCTATGAAATCCATCCTATGGATTCCATTGGTATAGAAAGGGTGGGCGATAAGACATTTATCATCCATCAGGTTGATCCAGGGGAAACACTTTTTGGGATTTCCAGAAGGTACCAAACAGCAATCAATGATATATTACAAGCCAATGAACAATTGAAAGATGGTCTGAAGGCCGGGCAGAGGATCCGTATTCCATACATTACCAAAGCTGCTATTCCTACCGATTCGAGGTTGCACAAAGTAGCTCCGGGAGAGACCCTTTTTGCAATCTCCCGTCAATATGGAGTGACCGTCAATGACTTGATGGCCTGGAATCAATTGAAAGGCAATGATATTTCAGTGGGGCAGGCCCTTATCATTAAAGGAGTGGCAGAGCCTGAGCCTGCACCTGCGCCGGTACAGCAAACTCCCCCTGTTCAGGTAAGTGCTCCGGTAGCCGCTTCAAATGAAAGAGCTGCTAACAATAGAGAAAGGGCTTCAGCTGCAAGGGAAGAAGCAAGAACTAAAGAAGAACCCAAAGCTGCCACAGCACCATCAAACCCAGCTTCTTCACTAAATAATAGACCTTTGCCAGGTGATTGGATAACCCATACTGTGGCACAAGGGGAAACGCTGTTTTCCATTGCCAGGGCTTACGATGCCAAGGTGGAAAACCTCATCAATTGGAACTCTTTGTCCTCCAACAACCTTACCGTTGGGCAAAAGCTTAAAGTAGGCCGAGAACCGGAATCAAATGTGCCAGTGGTGACATCTTCTGTTCCCATAGTGGTCAATAATCAAAGAACTGAAGGTCAATTGGCTGTACCAAAACCGGAGATCAGCAATCCGAGCGCCAGTACAGCCTATAAAAACATCAAAGAAACCGGGTTGGCAGAGGTGATAGAAGGAACAGGCAACCATAAAAAATACCTTGTACTACACCGTACCGCCCCTGTGGGTACCATCATGCGGGTCAGGAATGAGGAAAATGACATCACGATTTTTGCCAGGGTGGTGGGTAAGCTTCCAGATACCGGTGACAACAGCCGATTGGTAATTAAACTCTCCAAAGCTGCTTACGATCAGTTGAGGGCTGTCAATGCCCGATTCCCTGTGGAAATTGCTTATTAATAGAGACAGATTTCGAAGGTCGGAAGTCGGAGATCGGAAAGTTCGCTTCCGAAATCCGCCTTCCGATATCCGACTTTATATTTCCGCCTTTCCAATGGTTCAACTTTGTAACCATTTCCCCATAAAATCCAATGGTAACTGCCAATCATTTTGGGAATCCAAAACCTTAGCCTTACCTTTGTGTAGTATTGCCTTCCTGATGAATAAATTTCAACTGATATTTCATAATATTTTCCGTTTTTTATGGAATGCCATTTTCGTAATCTCTTATCCGGTAATGGCTACCTTTGGGCTTCTTTTTGTAGGACTGACTTATGTATTTTCTGCTCTGTCACGTTTTTTGGCTAATCTAAGGCCTGAGAAGGAAACTACAGTTCCTAAAAAGACGGATTGGGAAGAACTGCCCAACACCCAAGGTTTGTTGGAAGCCAAGGTTCACAAGCAGATCATGTTTGGACCCACCTGTTTTCAGATCAGGAGAAAGGATGGCGTTCCCTCTGTGCTGGAAGAATATTATTTTGGGGGTAAAATTAAATTCATTGAGGAAGGGTTGCTTTTGGAAAAATGGAATACCACCGACCCGAAAAGCCTTCCGGATTTTGATGTTTGTCTGTATGATCCTGATAGTGACAGACTTACTTCTCTGGCCCATATGAAATGCTTCGATTGGCATTTATCCGAAAGAAATGACAATCAGCTATTGTTCAAATGGTTTGACGGTACCCAAGGTGGGGAAGTGAATGTAGCCCTATAAATGGATTTAAAGGATTTTTTGGACCAGAAAGTAGAGGAATTTAACCGGCCGGATTTTATCCCATTGGATCCCATTTCTATTCCCCATCGTTTTTCGAAAAAACAGGACATTGAGATAGCGGGTTTCATTGCTGCGGTTTTGGCCTGGGGGCAAAGAAAGACCATCATCAATAAGTGTTTGGAGCTTTTTGAAATGATGGACTATGCTCCCTATGATTTTATGTTAAATCATAAAGAACAGGATTTAAAGCCTTTCCTTCAGTTCAAACACAGGACTTTTAATGATATTGACACCCTGTATTTCATTGAATTTTTCAGCTGGTATTATCAAAATCATGAGAGTCTTGAGGAAGCTTTTATCATCGGATGGACACCTGGGATCGATATCATGGGGAAGCTTTTAAGCAATTTCCACCATTTTTTCTTTCAATTGCCCGATGCGCCTCAGAGGACAAAGAAACATATTGCTACCCCGGAACGGAAGGCAGCCTGTAAGCGGATCAACATGTTTCTCCGATGGATGGTGCGGTCGGATGAAATGGGAGTGGATTTTGGAATTTGGAAGACCATCAAACCCTATCAGTTGGTCTGTCCCTGTGACCTACATGTGGACCTGATAGGGAGAAGATTAGGGTTGATTACCCGAAAGCAGACCGATTGGCAGACAGCTGTTGAGTTGACAGAGCGGCTAAGGGAATTTGATTCTGAAGACCCGGTCAAGTATGATTTCGCCCTGTTTGGATTAGGGGTAGAGGAGAGGATGATGGGATGAGATTATCCATCGCTAATCTCATCTCGGTGAGGATTATGGCTGGCACAATGCCCTTTGGGCAAAGTTGTGTTATCTCGATCCCTCGGGCCTCGGAGGATTGGGGGGAATGTGCGTTATAATTGATGGGCTGTGCCCATCATTGGGTTATTCCGGCAATGTACGGTGAATATTGCTGGATTATCACGGCCTTTCAGGCCTGATTATACGGGAATTAGCTTGATCTAGGCCTGAAAGGCCGATATATCATAGGAATGGGTATAGCCCGTTCCGAATATAAACGAGTATGGGAAATACCCGTTCCGAATAAAAAACAAATATCTCCTATGTTCCCGGGCCTGAATGGCACGGATAATTTGAGAACAATAAAAAAGCCCCAAAACTGGGGCTTTTTCGATTTTTTTTATTTTTCAATGGCCTGGAAAATATCAATCTGTGTGGCTTTTGCTTTTTCTTCAAAAGGTTTCCAGTCATTTTCAAAGAAAGCTTTCCAGACCTTCATAGCCTCTTCAGCACTTTCTTTGGCATGCTGCATCAGCCGCTGTTCAGTAGCTCCTGGAGCTCCGAAGGATGAGCTGGCATAACTTCTTGGCGCAAATAACCTGGTCATGGTCGTCGGGAACAAATTCCTCACGATACCCTGCCCTTCTCTGCTCGGCCCATAGAATGCCTCTCTGGTTGCATCCACTTTTTTCTTAGTATCATTGGCCAATTTTACCAATTCTTTCACTTCATCCGTATTCACATCTTTGGCATAAGCCAAGAGTTTGTCAATTACCCTTTTTGCTTCATCCAGCTGTCTTGTTGCTTTCATGACATCAGCTGCAAGCAATTCAGCTTCTTTCAGGAAGTTTTCCCTTGCCTGAAGATTTGCCAAAGCAGGTTCGATCCTTGGGTCTGCATTTACTTTGATACTCGTTTCTGCCGATGTGTCGCCATAAGTAAACACAACTTTGTAAGTTCCCGGTAGCGCAGGGCCTCCGCTTGGCTCAAAGAATCCTCTCGCTCTGCCTGATTGGCCCCCCCATCCTGAAGGGATGTCTGCTGCGGATTTTCGGTCCAGGTTCCAGATCACTTGGTTTACACCTTGCTGCGGTAAGATTTTCAATGTTCTGATCTGCTCACCTGCGGCATTGAAAATGGCTACAGTTACAGAGTCCATTTTTTCTTTACCGGAATCATTGATGATGAAATGCAATCTGCCTCCAAATGGTCTGTTCTCAGCAGCATATTTCCCATCTGCAGGGAAGCGCTCTCCGTGAGGCTGATGGATTTCAGCCTGGTAGGCTTCTGAAGGTTCGACTGCAGTGATTTTTGCTGTTGGTGCCTTGCCCTGGTTTTTCGCATAGACCCTTAGGGGGCGGATATCATCCAGTACATAGATGGATCGTCCGAATGTGCCTATCACTAAATCGGCTTCCCTTTCCTGAATGACCATATCGTAGGTGGAAACGGCGTTTGGATAGCCATGTCTCCATTGGTTCCATGTTTTGGCATTGTCAAAACTGACATACAACCCGAATTCAGTCCCTAGAAATACCAGATTAGGTTCTACCGGATCCTGAATAATGGACAAGGTATAACCCCAGACTTTGTTATCATCAGCAATGCGCTCGTAAGTATTGCCATAGTTTTTGGTGCGGTATGCGTAAGCCGTGAAATCGTTGTTTCTGTAATTGTTTGCCACAACCCATGCCTCTCCTGCATCATAACGGGATGCCTGGATTTGTGGGATCCAACTGTTTTTTGGAAGTCCCGGTAATTTGGCAGCGGTATTGGTCCAGGTTTTCCCACCATCTCTGGTTACCTGTAAATTGCCGTCATCTGTTCCCACCCAAATTACGTTGGGGTCGATTGGACTTGGCGCTATTGCGATAATGGTGGTATGGTTTTCAGCACCGGTAATGTCATAGGTCAAGCCTCCTGTTTCCTGTTGTTTTTGTTTTTCGGGGTCATTGGTGGTCAGGTCAGGGGAAATGATTTCCCAGGTTTCACCCCTGTCCGTGCTTTTGTGCAGAAACTGACTGCCATAGTAAATGGTCGCAGCATCATGTGGGGATTGTGCAATGGCGGCATTCCAGTTGAACCTGAGGAATACATCTTTATCGGGATGGGTAGGCCTAATATTTCTTTTATGCCCGGTTTCTTTGTCATAACGGGCTACATTGCCTCCTTGGGACATGGCGTACCCGTACCTTGAATTTTCCGGATCAGGCACTACATCAAATCCGTCTCCGAACATGATTTCCTGCCAGTAGGTATTGCGGATACCGTCCCGTCTCCAGGCGTAAGCAGGTCCGACCCAGCTTCCATTGTCCTGAAGTCCTCCATAAATATTGTAAGGTACCTCATTGTCCACATTGATATGGTACCATTGCCCTAAGGGTAGGTTTTCTGCAAAATACCAGGTTTTACCTCCATCTCGGGTAATATTCAAACCTCCATCGTTCCCATCAATCATGTAAGCGGGATCCTCAGGATGAATGTACCAGGCATGATGGTCCGGGTGAACACCCTCATAGCTCAGCAATTGGGTAAAGCTGCGGCCTCCATCTTCAGACATGCCTACCCTGGAATACAAAGTATATAGTCTGTCCGCGTTTTTAGGATCAGCAAATATTTCAAAGTAGTAAAATGGCCGGTCTCCGATTTCAGGTTTGTCGTTGACCATTTTAAAATTGTCGCCGCCATCTTCAGAAACATACAGGGCGTTTTTTGAAGATTCTATCAGGGCATAGACCTTGTTGGAATTGGCTTTGGAAATGGCCAAACCCATTCTTCCAAGCTCTCCTTTAGGAAGTCCGTTTTTCTCATCCAACTTTTTCCAGTTGTCCCCTCCATCGATGGTCACATACAGTCCAGAGGATGGGCCTCCTGATTTGAAAAACCAGGGATAACGGCGGTGTTCCCACATATTGACAAAGAGTTTGTTGGGATTGTTGGGATCCATGATCATTTCCCCCACGCCTGTTTTGCTATCCACATATAGGATTTTTTTCCAGGTTTTTCCGCCGTCTGTGGTTTTATACACTCCCCTTTCTTCCTGTTCGCCCCAAGGTGAACCAATTGCTCCTACAAAAACGGTGTTGGGATCATCAGGATGGACAATGATGCGGTGGATGGCACGTGTTTTTTCCAATCCCATCAATTGCCAGGTTTTGCCGGCATCAAGGGAACGGTAGACGCCATATCCCATATTGAGGGAGTTCCTTGGATTACCTTCACCTGTTCCTACCCAAATGATATTGGGATTTTTCTGAAAGATGGAAATGGCACCTATTGAATGCACCCTTTCCTCATCAAAAATCGGGCTCCAGGTGATGCCTCCTGAAGTGGATTTCCAAAGCCCTCCTGAAGCAGATCCGGCATAGATAATATTAGGTTGGGCATGTACTGCATCAATTGCCGTCACCCTGCCGCTCATGGCAGCAGGTCCTACATTTCTGGTTTTCATGGCCTTAAATTGGCTCATGTCGACCTGTTGGGCCAAAACAGAGCTCATCGGGAAAGAAATTACCAAAAGCAACATCAATCCCAGCCAGCTTATTTGGGTTAATTTTCTGTAAATATTGTGCATGAATGAATGGGTTTTGTGATTTCTATTTCAATTAAAAATTACTGTCGTCCGAGAACTGAGGCAATATAAAAAATAAAATCCTAGAATAGTACAAAAATCAAAGATGGGCAGCCCTTTTGGAGCTTACCCATCTTTTTCATATTGTTGTTTCGACCAAGAACCAACAACGTGACACAATTTAAGCATAAATTTTTGTCTGGGCATCCTATTATCGCTCAACTCCTCTCTCTTATTCCCAAAGAGCTATTGAATCAGGTCGTTGAGGAAGAAAACTCGGATAGGTACTACAAGAAACTCAAAACAAGTGATCACTTCATCTGCATGTTTTATGCGGTGTTGACCAGAAACAGCAGTCTTAGAGAGGTCTGCAAAAACATCGGCCTGATCATAACCAAGCTTATTCCTTTTGGAATGAAGCAGCTACCTGCCAGGAGTACCCTTTCTGATGCAAACCGTAAACGCAGTTATCGTGTTTTTGAACAACTATACAAAGGGCTGTATTCATACTATAGGGCATCTTTGGTAGGAAATTGGCTCGATATCGGTGGAGAGGTCGACCTCAGCCGTGTTGAGGTTTTTGATTCCTCAACGGTCACGCTGTTCAAGGAAATCCTCAGAGGGGCCGGACGCAATCCCCTGAACGGAAAGAAAAAAGGTGGTGCCAAGATATTTGCCAAAATGAATCTGGCAGAAGGCGTTCCCAACTTCATATGTATCCGTTCTGCGGCCACAAATGAAAATATGTTTTTAAAAGTGATGGATCTGCCTGAGCACGGGATAGCTGTTTTCGACAAAGGATATAACCGCTATTCCTGCTTTGAAAAGTGGGACAGTTCAAACAGATATTTTGTGACCAGAAAAAAAGACAATGCAAGATATGAAGTGGTCAGTGAGTTTGACTGTACGCATGCCTTGGACATCATCAAGGACCAGATTATCTCACTGAGCTACAGGGAGAAGGGAGTTTCTCGGACAGTTGAAGCCAGACTGGTGGTTTATGCTGACCCTGAAAGCGGTGAAACGCTGGAGTTTATCACCAATCTTAAGGGATTGGATGCCCTAACCATAGCTCTTCTCTATAAGAACAGGTGGGTTATCGAAGTGCTTTTCAAGCAGATCAAGCAGAATTTTGAACTCAGATATTTTTTGTCGGACAGCGAGAACGGGATCAAAATCCAGATTTGGGTGGCATTGATACTCAACCTCCTGTTTACAGTTCTACATAAGCGGATAAAAGAGGCTGAAGACTTCTCGACCATGGTCATGGTAGCCGCAAAAAATCTTTGCTCCTACGTCAGTCTTGAAAAGTTCCTACTTTTTCCTGAAGCTTACTTTAAAAGTATATTTCAAAAAGACATCCAAAATGTACAAACCCAATTATTCCTTTCCGGATAGGGGGTGCTTTTTGACTTTCAACAAAAAACACCTCTAAAACTTCATTAGAGGACTTTATTTTAAATTTCTTATTTTAGTCGGACGACAGTAATTAAAAATACAAAAACCAATGAAAATATGGATTTGATATGGTAGGGAAATTGGATTGATGAACGGGATTTGTTGTTGGATTGATGAGGGACTTGGGGACTGAGGGAGGAAGGGATTTAGGGACGAAGGGAAAGGGTGACTTAGTGATTAAGAGACTGGGGGACAGGTGGACTGAGTGATGAAGGGACTTAGGGACTTGGAGACGAAGGGACGGAGGGAGGTAGGGCCTTCTCGATCTAGGGATAAAGAGGATTAAGGATTTTGGGGAGGAGGAGAAGAGATTATCACTTTAAGGCTTAAATGTTTAAAGTTTAAAAATACCGCATCAGGATCAGGTTTAATTGTCCCAAATGGTCATTGCGGAAATTATGGCCAAGATGTCCATCAAGATCATCGCTGAAGGTGTGCATAAAAGTGCCTTCCATTCCGATATTATAAAGGTAGCCAACCCTATAACTGATTCCAGCCCTGAGCGGAATGTAAGAAGTCAAGGTGTTCACCCTAGAGATTTTGTCTCCGCTTTCGTGGTATACCCGTTGCTCTCTATTGACAAAAATTGCTCCAAGGCCTACACCTCCATAAGCATTGAACCTGGGTCTGTTGCTGACATGGTCCTGAGGAAAAAGGAGAAACTGCGGCATGATGTCAAAATACAATGCCCCTCCCTGAAAAGCATAAGGTTTTCCTCTATTTGCCCAATTTTCAATGAGCCCCTGATTGAAGCCATCCCAACTGACCAATCTCTGGTATCCGGAGGTTAAGCGTAACTGTAGGAAATTAATGAGGTTTTTGGTATATCCTACTGAAATGTTTGGTCGGACCGGAAACTTCATGAAAGAATATTCTCCGCCATTGTCACCATAAAAAGCTGAAGGCCCAATTCCAATCAATAATGTTTGATTTCTATCAGTTGCCTACTTTTGGAAATTTTGGGCATGGGAAAGTCCTCCTGAAACCAAAAAAAATATACCGAAAATGATGGAAGTGGCATATTTTTTTGAAGAATTACTATATAAATGCAAATGATATTTTCTCATTGTTTTTATGGAAATCCGTCCTTTAAATTCCTGATGGAATCCGATAAAAACTAGGGCTAAAAGATTAATTACAAATAAGCAATATCAAATTAAACAATTGAAATCAAATTAACCATCGATTGGGTCAAATTATTTCAAATTAAATCCATTTCAGTAAGAATTTTCAACTTTCATGGATAGATCTCTTTATGAGTTGGTTTTGTTTTTTTAACAAAATTCCCTTCCAAAAATATCTTTTGATGCTATATTTGGAGCTTTGAATTTCAATGGCCTTAAGGAAGGAAAATAGGGAAGGTATTTTTCTTGGCCATAATCCACAACTTGGCGGTTAAACCCTTATTGATACACGAATTCCTTGCTCTTTCATGCTAAGTGACATTATCCTTTGACAACAGGGAAATGTGACTGAAAGGGCGAAGCTGTATTTGATTGGGAGACAAAGGGACTAAGGGAAAGGGAGATTTGGCGAAGAAGTAAATTGGTGAAAGGAAGACTTAGTGAGGGATTAATAGCGTGTTGAAATAATTAAGTTTTAATATTTTCGCATAAAAAATTTTAAAAGGAGTCAACTTATTTTCAAATTTAAATTTTAGGAATTCACGAAGATTTCATGTTTGACTATGGGAAAAATAAGAAGCCATGAAGATTTGGATGTTTTTCAGTTATCTTTTAATACGGCAATGGAAATTTTTGAATTGTCAAAGTCTTTTCCGCCTTAGGAAAAATATGCTTTGACCGATCAAATTAGAAGAAGTTCAAGATCTGTATCGGGAAATATTGCGGAAGCTTTTAGAAAAAGAAAATACCCAAAATCTTTTGTAGCAAAACTGATTGATGCTGAAGGTGAAGCAGCTGAAACACAGGTGTGGTTGCTTTATGCTCTAGCCTGTGGATATATAGATGAAGCAACTAAATCAAGACTTTATGAAAATTGTGATAGGATTTTGGGTAAATTGTTTAGCATGGGAATGAATCCTGAACAGTGGACGTATTAGTTTCAATTCTCCAAATCACTTTGTCTCTCAGTCCCTTAGTCCTAACGTTTTGAAATTGTCTAAATTTTAGAATATTTATATACTTTTAACTTCATGAAGTCCATAAACGTAATTCTCAGCGGTGGTGTAGGTTCCCGTCTATGGCCCTTATCCCGAAAAAGCCGTCCCAAACAATATCTCCCGATTTTTGAAGGGGAAACGCTGTTCCAAAAAACAGCACTCCGCAACAAGACATTTTGTGATGAATTGCTGGTTGTCGGAAATAAAGACAATTATCAACTTTCAAGAACTGACCTGGAAAAAGCGGGTATCGCACATTACAGGGAAATCATTGAAGCTTGTCCTAGAAACACCGCTGCAGCGATCACCTTTGCGGCCCTTGCCTGCGAACCGGAAGATATTCTCTTTGTAACCCCTTCCGACCAACTGATCCAAGATGGAGAGGCTTATGAACAAGCGGTAAATAGAGGAATTTTATTGGCAAAAGAAGGTTTTATTGTCACCTTCGGGCTTCAGCCCACAAGACCAGAAACAGGCTATGGCTACATAGAAGCGGTCGGAGAAGATGTCAAAAGCTTTCGTGAAAAGCCCGATCTTGCTACGGCCAAGCGCTTTTTGGAGCAAGGAAACTTTTATTGGAATTCCGGGATGTTTTGCTTTCAGGCAGGGGTGTTCCTGGATGAATTGGCCAAGTACGAACCCAATGTTTACTTGAAAACTTTCAATGCTTTCAGGCAAATGAATGGCAGTTTCCTGGATGAAGACCTTTCAATGGAAATCCCATCTATTTCCGTGGACTATGGCGTAATGGAGAGAACCGAAAAAATCAAAGTTGTTCCTTCCCAGTTCCAATGGTCTGATATGGGATCCTTCGAATCTATTTATGATTATTTGACCGAAAAAGGCTATCCAAAAGACGATTTGGGCAATTTGGTGATCGGAACGGATAAGCATACCGAATTTACGGGCCTTTCCAATACCATTTTGATCGAAACGGATGATGTCATTTTGGTCTTGAGAAAAGAAAACTCCCAGGATGTCAAAAAGATCTACGAAAGATTGGAGAAAGAAAAGCCCGGCTTGGTTTGAAAAGTGGAGAGTGAGAAGTTAGGAGTGTATGATGAAGAGTGAGGGAATAAGTGAGTGACTAGGGGTAGGAGAGACTGGGAGAAGAGTTTAAAAGCTTAAGACTTGCTCCGAAGCATTTCGAAAGTTTAAGGTTTAAGGAAGAGGTTGCATTGTCACGCGCTTGCAGCGCGGGACCTTTAATCTTTGAGTTTTCTAACTCAATTAAAAACTGAGCTAAAAGCTCAACAATCAGTGATCCAGAGTTGAAAACTCCGGACAACAGAAACCTGAAAACCAAGACAACCTTACAACAATCAAGATGCCTCCTATCATTTTTAATTCTATACAACCATTAAACCCAAACCCTTATATTTGCTCATTGAAATCATTTAATTTAAATAACCACAAACATTTTTGTTACTGATTATTACATGTTAACTCCATTACAAGATTCTAAAATTGCCATTATCGGCCTGGGTTATGTAGGTTTACCTTTGGCTGTAGCATTTGCTGAGAAATTCAAAACCGTAGGTTATGACATAGATCCCAAAAGGGTGGACGAACTCCAAAAAGGAACAGACCGTACCCTGGAAGTGGAAGATGAATTGCTCCAATCCGTTCTGGTTACCAATTCCATTGTCCTGGAAGAAAAAGGCAAAGGATTACTGGTTACCGATGCGGTGTCTGCCATTTCCAACTGTAATATTTTTGTAGTGACGGTGCCTACACCGACTGACAGGCACAACCGTCCGGTCTTGACACCGATGATCAAGGCTTCAGAGACCATTGGCAAACTCCTGAAAAAAGGCGATGTAGTGATCTATGAGTCTACCGTTTATCCCGGAGTAACGGAGGAAGAAATGGTTCCCGTTCTGGAAAAATTCTCCGGACTGAAATACAATGAAGACTTTTTCTGTGGCTATTCCCCAGAGCGTATCAATCCGGGAGATAAGGAACATACGGTTACCAAAATTCTGAAAGTAACCTCCGGTTCCACTCCCGAAGTGGCGGAATATGTGGATCAACTCTACAAATCCGTGATCACTGCCGGAACTCATTTGGCATCTTCTATCAAGGTAGCTGAAGCAGCCAAAGTGATTGAAAACTCCCAAAGGGACATCAACATTGCCTTTGTCAACGAACTTTCCAAAATATTCAATTTGTTGGGCATCGATACCCATGAAGTCTTGGCAGCTGCGGGTACCAAGTGGAATTTCCTTCCCTTCAAACCGGGTTTGGTAGGCGGTCATTGTATCGGGGTGGACCCTTATTACCTTGCCCAAAAGGCGCAGGAAGTAGGTTATCATCCAGAAATCATACTTGCTGGAAGGCGCTTGAATGATTCCATGGGCCGACATGTGGCTACCGAACTCATCAAGCACATGATGCGCAAAGACCTGAAGGTAATCGATTCCAAAGTTTTGATTTTGGGGATAACATTTAAAGAAAATTGCCCGGATATCCGCAATACCCGTGTGATCGATATCTACCATGAACTCAAGTCATTTGATATGGATGTCGATGTGTATGACCCATGGGCTTCGCCTGAGGAAGTCATGCATGAGTATGGCATTTCCATTCTGAACGGGGGCAATCCGCTGGATATCAGTCAGTATTCCGGTATTGTCCTGGCTGTTTCCCATGATAAGTTCAAAGGAATGCAGATTCAGAAGTCCGATAGCTGTGTGGTGTTTGATGTGAAAGGCTTCCTGCCGAAGGAGGCGGTTGATGCGAGGTTGTAGTTATAAAGAGCCAAGAGCCAAGGCAAAAGTAAAAAGAGCAAAGCATAGTGTTCTTCCCTGAATAGCGTTGACCGTTTGGTTCAACATTCATTAAATATTTCCATCGGGCAATCATGAGCCAGAGGTTCTTCTCTTGGGCAAACTTCGAAGGGGCTCGATGCCCCTAAGAAGTTTTTTCTTCCTTCGGTATAAACAATCACCGTCGGTCTTTCTTGGGCTTTTAAATTTAGTATATTTTTATAAAATCCCATGGGGGTGTATTTCATTTTAAATCCCCTGTGTAGTCTTATGCTGTTGTAGTTGGCTACAGCTTTCGCCACTTTTCTTTTCAGGTCGCTGAAATCTTTGATTATCCACCTTTTGAGGTATTCATTTTTTATGATTCCATTGATTCGTTCTGCGTAGGGGTTTTCCCATGCGATATTTCCCATACTGATATGGATATTGTTTTTGTTGAGCAAGGAGGTGTATTCTTTACTACTGTACTGGGAACCTTTATCTGAGTGGTGGATCAGGCCCCAAGGCTGGTATCTCAAAGTACTGAGGGCCATTTTCATAGCTTTGATATTACCTTCTGTGCGCAAGTTGTCGTTGACCGAATATCCCACGATGATCCTGGTATAAACATCAATAATGAAGACCAAATAATAGAATTCACCATTGAGGTAAAAGTAAGTGATATCGGTTTGGATGACCTGAAAAGGTCTGTTTATGGCCATACCTTCGATAAGGTTTGGATAAGAATAAAGGCCTGCGTAAGTGGTTTTCTGGTAGTTTTTTATTTTTTTGATACCATATCCCATTTCCATGAAAATTTCACAGAATTGATCCCTTCCCATGAATTCGGGTTTCAATGTATAATACATTTTTTCGACCCCACATCCTGGATGGTCTTCCCTGAGCTCATCGGCCAGGATTACCAGTTGGGCAATTTCAAGATCGAATGCTTGCTGCCTTTTTTTGGCTTGTTGAACGGCCTGCTTGGTTACTCCAACAGTCCGATAAAGTTCATTGAGCGAATGGTTTATCATACTTTTGTTGGATTGGAACCACCAGAGTGTGGGGTTTTGGAGTTTTTTTTAATATCGATTGAGTAAGTTTCTTTGGCCAAATCAATCATTTTTTCCAAATAATCAATCATGATCTGTTTTTGGCCAACGGTACGCTCGAGATCTTTGACCTTTTCTTCGAGTTCTTTGAGCCTATTGGTTTGACTGTCTTTCATCTCAATTATCCTGATATTTTTTTCATTATAGGTCGAATACTTATAAATCCAATGATAAATAACTGAGTTCACAATTCCATAATGTCGCTCCATTTGCTGAACTGTCATGATTCCTTTCTCAAAATCATCAACCAACTTACGTTTAAATTCCTCTGAAAATCTACGCTGAGAATTAATCCTTTTTCCTGTTTTTAACATCTTTTTTCTCGGTTAAAAACGGTCAACCTATTTCAGGGAAGGACATAGGTAGTAAATATAAGAGCTAAGTAAAAATAAAATCAGGGGACAATTAGTTGGAAGTTAAGCTTAATGGATGAAAGAAAATGATCTTTTAGAAAGCACTTTTAATTTTGGCGTAAGGTGTTTGAAGTTACTCAGGAATCTGCCCAAAACTTCTGAATTTCAAATCATTAAATATCAATTAGGAAAATCATCAACATCTGTCGGAGCAAATTATGAGGAAGCCCAGGCAGGTTCTTCCAAAGCTGATTTTAAAAATAAAATTAGAATTGCACTGAAAGAAGCTAGAGAATCTAATTATTGGTTACGGGTAATCAAAGCGATAGAAGAAAGGCCCAGTGAAGATTTAAATTCCTTGGTTGCTGAAAGTAAAGAGATAAAAAATATTTTGGCAAGTATTCCCAAAAACTGAACAAATCATAATAGACTTGTTCAAGAATTAAGTGTCACTTTTGCCTTGGCTCTTAATATTTCCGTCAACCCTGAAAACCCGACAACAATAAAGAATCCTTTTACCTTTTGCCTTTTGCCTTGGCTCTTAATATTTGGAGGGCTTAGCGGTTAAAATTATGCATCTTCAGTCCCTTACAACGCTTGCTAAATCCACCGCCATCGAAGCAGGCCGCATCATCCTTTCCATTTACCATTCCTTTGATCAAGGATTGGAATACAAGGAGGACGAGTCTCCGCTCACCAAAGCGGATATAGCAGCGCATGAGGTGATTGTCAAGTATTTGAAGGAAACAGGCTTACCGGTCCTTTCTGAAGAAGGGAAGTTTACCCCTAACAGTATTCGTAGAAATTGGGACTATTACTGGTTGGTTGATCCCCTGGACGGGACCAAGGAGTTTATAAAGAAAAACGGAGAATTTACCGTCAATATCGCATTGATCCATCAGCAAGAAGCCATTTTAGGGGTTGTTTATGCTCCAGTGTTGGGTTGGCTTTATTGGGGAACCAGGGAGGAGGGGGCCTGGAAAGAGGAAATCGGCAAATCCCCGCAGAAACTAAAGGCAAGCCCTAATGCACCTGTAAAAACCATCGTTTCGAGCCGTTCCCATATGACGGAGGAGACGCAGGCATATATAGATCAATTTCCCGGAGCGGAAACCATCAGCATGGGATCGAGCCTGAAATTCATGTTGGTTGCAGAAGACAAAGCCCAGCTATATCCCCGTTTTTCCCCGACCATGGAATGGGATACCGCAGCGGCCCAGGCCATTGTGGAAGCAGCAGGAAGACTGGTGCTGACCTATCCCGATTTGCAGCCGATGAAGTACAATAGGGAGGATATGCGGAATGGGTGGTTTGTAGTGAAGTAAGTGGGAGTTCGAAAGTCGGATTTCGGAAAGAAACCGTGGAGAAGTTAAGGGTTTCATTAAGAGCCAAGTAAAAAAAGCAAAAGTGGGGATTGGTGGTGTTGAGTGATGAAGGATCAAGAGACGAAAGGACTGAGTTCCGAAGAGCGCTGGGAGGGTTTAAAAGCTTAGGATTTAATGATTAAATACACGTGTAAGCTTTCAATCATTTCCGAATTCCGCGTCATTGGTCTGAGAGAGGGGGTAAATGTAGTGTGATGCACGTAAAATTTAAACTGTTTCAATGAAACAGTTTTTTGAAAGAAATTGAGTAAGGATCCGTTTTATTAAGTAAACAAAATTTTTAAATTGACACATGGAAGCAAAAATTAAATAATAGATCATTCCATTGAATAAGTTAGATAAAAACAGCAGATTATCCGGTTTTTCTCCAGTTCTTTTTTGGGATATGGACAGTAAAGCCCTTGATGTAATTCAATCAAAAAAACTGATCATCGAGCGTGTTTTGGAATATGGCCTTATAGAAGACTGGAAATTGCTTCAGAAGATTTATGGATTGGAAGAGATCAAGCATGTTGCCCTGAATATGAGGTCAATAGATGATGTCACGTTATCGTTTTTATGTCATTTTTTTGATTTAGAGAAAACTGATTTTAGATGTTATACCGGCAAGCAGTCAATTCCGAGCTTTTGGGAATTCCGAATTGAGCTTAATAATTCAATCCCTAAATCGACTAAAAAACAATTGACAATAAATAGCGGTTTCGAATAATAACACTAGTCCGCCGTGCAGGAACCCTATAACTGGGACTATGACACAAACTGTGTAAGTTGGTTTCACTACTTACGAAGTTAAAGTTAAACCTCGAAATTCTCTGTGTGATTTAGAAGAAATCGCACAGGGAATTTGAGGAACCCGCGGTAGGCGCCCCCCGGTCTGTGTGTGGACAATTTCTTACCTTTATAACACACAGATTACAAAAATGAAAAAAGAAGATCTCCTAAATGATGACTTCCTCAAGCAGTTCAGGACTGCCGGGGAGCTTAATTCCTTCCTTCAACAGCTTCAGAAAAGAGCCGTTGAGAAAATGCTTGAAGGCGAGCTGGATGCCCATCTTGGCTATGAAAAGCATCAGAATTCCGATAATCCCAATTCAAGGAACGGCTATTCCACCAAAACAATAAAAAACACATTTGGGGAAGCTGAAATCAGAGTCCCAAGAGACAGGGACGGCAGCTTTGAGCCTGCCCTTGTGCCCAAACGCAGAAGCATGGCGGAGGGCGTTGAAAACGTGATCATTTCCATGTATGCCAAGGGAATGTCAAACCAGGACATCGAAGAACAGATCCGGGAGCTTTATGACATCAATGTTTCCTCCTCCACCATCTCAAGGGTTACCGGTGCCGTAGCGGAGGATATTGTTGCATGGAGAAACAGGCCGCTTGACCCTGTATACCTGATCGTTTGGATGGATGGTATATCCTTCAAAGTCAGGGAGAACTCCAAAGTGGTCAACAAGACCGTTTATATTGCCGTTGGCCTCAGAACTAACGGCCTTAAAGAGATCCTAGGCCTTTGGCTTGGCAAGAATGAATCTTCGGCTTTCTGGATGGGGGTACTCACCGACCTGAAAGCCAGAGGGGTTGAAGATATTCTCATAACGGCAACTGACAACCTGAACGGGTTTACTGATACGATAAAAGCTTCATTCCCCCAATCAGTCACTCAGATATGTGTCGTCCACCAGATCAGAAACGCATGTAGATATGTCGCATGGAAAGACCGCAGGGCGTTTACAAGGGATATGAAGGAAATTTATACCGCCCCTACAAAAGATGCTGCTTGGGCTGCCCTGAACGATTTTGCCAAAAAATGGGAATCCAAATACGCTTATGCCATCAAAAGCTGGAGGGACAACTGGGATGAACTCACCGTTTTCTTCGATTACCCGGCTGAAATCCGTAAAATCATCTATACCACCAACCTGATTGAAAATCTCAATGGAAAGATCAGAAAATACACCAAAAACAAGCTCTCTTTCCCGACAGATGATGCCGTAATGAAGTCTGTTTTCCTGGCTGCAAGAGAAGCATCGAAAAAATGGACTATGCCTATCAGAGACTGGGGAGCTATTCTTAACAGTTTCCTGCTTATATTTGGTGATAGGGTCAGGCTTCTTGATACCTGACAATAAAACCATAATTTGAAGTTTACACACTTATCGGGATAGTGTCCTATAACTTGACAACCATGTCAATCAAAAAACAATGAAGAAGCCACTTTTGCCTCCCGAAATTCATCGGGACAGGTTTTTATCTTGGCTCTTGGCTCTTAAAATTGTCTAACTTGCCACCGTTTCAAGTCATTCAACATTCCTAATTCATCATTCTACATTCTTAACTCCCAAATGCGCATCAATAACTCTACACTTTTAATATCCTCCTTCCTCCTCCTACTCCTGTACACCGCGAGCTGCGTCCCCAACAAACGCATCATCTACATGCAGGAAAGGGATGCTTCAGAAAGCCCACTCAAGTACGCCTCGGAAATGATGCCTTATGATGTAGAGGAGTACAAACTCCAGTACAATGATATTGTGGACATCAGTATCCGTACATCAAGCAAGGAACTGAATGAGCTTTTTTCCCTTTTTGATTCAGACAATGTCAGAGGGAATATGATGATGCAGGGAGCCATATCTGGTGGAGATGCTTTCTTCATGACCGGTTTTAACCTGGATGAAAGGGGAATGGTAGAGTTACCCTTGCTGGGAGAAGTGCAGCTCTCAGGTCTTACCCTTCAGGAAGCCAAACTTCTTATAGAAGGACGTTTGACTGAGTTTGTAAATAGAGAAGACATGTTTGTGAGGGTCAGGTTGGGAGGTATCCGCTATTCTGCCTTAGGTGAATTTCGCCGTCCCGGGAAGCATAATATCCTTCAAAACAGGGTGACCATTTACGAAGCCATCGCCTACGCGGGAGACCTGACAGAAGTGGCCAAAAGAGATGACCTGGTCCTGGTAAGACAATATCCCGGAGGTACCCGCATGTACCGGATCGACCTGAACAATAAAAACATCCTCACTTCTGAATATTTCTTTATTCAGCCCAATGACATGCTCTATGCAGAGCCGATGAAGATCAGGGAACTGGGAACAGGTGTCAATTTTGTCCAGACTTTTTCCCTGGCTGTCACCACTTTGTCCGCAGTCCTATTGGTGCTGAACATTATCAATTAATTCCATGAATCCAAATACGCCATATAATTCCCCCCAGCAGCCCTTTCAGGAAGAAGATGATCTGCACCAGATCAAGGACATCGTCCGGCGCTACCTGCGCAACTGGTACTGGGTAGGATTATCGCTCTTCGTTTTTATACTGGGAGCATTTTTGATCAATAGATACAGCCCAAAAGTGTACCGTTCCACTTCCCAGTTTTTTGTCAAGGAGGAGGACTCTGGTATGAACCTTTTCGATCAGCGCTTATTTGGTTATAACTCCGAACTGGATATGACCAATCAGATGATCATTCTCCGTTCGAGGCCTATCGCGGAACTGGCATTGAAGAAACTCGATTTTCAGGTGGAATACCTTTATGAAGGGTATGTCAGCAAAGCTGAATTGTATCCTACCGCTCCAATTTTAGCAGAAGTGGACTGGAAACACCCACAGTTGGTCAATGGTGAAATTGAAGTCAGATGGACAGATAAAAACAGTTTTAACATTGCTTTTCCAGATGAGGAATATGGCCTAACCCAATCCAACAATTCCGATATTACCAAAATTAATCGGCCTGTTCAGGAAAAATCACAGCATGCATTCGGAGAATGGGTAGAGACACCATATATGCGTATCAAGGTGTCATTGACATCAGGAGAAAATGAGGGCAAGATTCTGGTGAAACTCAGAGACAAGCAAAGCCTGATCAACCAATACGCAGGGGCAGTGGACATAGCCCCTGTAGAAAAATTATCTTCCATCCTGCAGCTTTCCATCGATTCCAATCTTCCAAGTAAAGGTATGGATTACCTGAATGCTTTGATGGAAGCGTATATCGAAAATGAACTGAACCAAAAGAACCGAACTTCCAGCAATACCATCAATTTTATAGACGAACAATTGGCAGGGCTATCAGATACCCTTTCCTTTATAGAAGATAGGTTAGAAGGTTTTAGATCTGAAAACCGTATTTATAATATCAGTTCACAGGGTACCAATGTATTTGATCGATTAGCAGAACTGGACAGGGAACTGGCACAGGAGAAGCTGAAAAGAGAATATTACCGCAACCTACAGAATTACCTGGTCAAGGAAGATTACAATGAGATCATAGTGCCATCCGGTTTGGGTATCGATGATCCTATCCTGAACAACCTGATCAAGAATTTGCTGGAACTTCAAAACCAGAAAGCTTCCCTGATGACCACGCAGAAGGAAGCTTCTCCGGCAGTGAGGGAAGTGAACCGTAAGTTGCAGGACCTGAACAATTCCATCCGGGAACTTCTGGTCAATGTGGATGAAAACGCAGCCTTCTTGATCAGGGACCTGGAGAGAAGGATTGCGGCCATAGATTTAGAATTCAGTAGGCTGCCTGCGAAAGAACAGAACTTGTTGCGTATCCAAAGAGAGTTTACTTTCAGTGAGGGGATTTACAATTTCCTTGCCCAGAAGCGGGCAGAAGCGGCCATCACCAAGGCCTCCAATACCCCAAACAATAAGATTATCGAATATGCCAGGCCTTTGCCTGATCCCATTAGTCCTCGTCCTATGCGGAATTATGCCCTTGCCCTTTCTCTGGGTTTGCTGATTCCATTACTGTTTGTGTTAGCAAAGGTGTACTTGAGTGATAAGGTCAAGGATGTCAAGGAGCTGGAGAAAAAGGCTCAGGTGCCAATTTTGGCCTCTGTGGCATACCGTAAACTCTATCATGTACTGGTGGCCTTTATGGACAAAAATTCCGGGATTACGGAAGCCTTCCGGTCCCTGAGGGCCAATATGAACTTCGTCCTTCCTAAGGATCAGTCTTCTGTGATTTTGGTAACCTCCAATACCTCAGGAGAAGGGAAAACCTTCTGTTCAATGAACCTCGCGGCAGTCTATTCCTTATCAGGAAAAAAGACCCTGCTGATCGGAACGGACTTGCGGAAACCCAAAATTGCAAAAGATTTTGGACTGAAAAACGATAAGGGTCTGTCCAATTACCTCAGTGGGCAGGAAATGGATTTAAGGAAATTGATCCATTCCACGCATTACGAGCATTTGGATGTACTGCTTTCAGGTCCTATTCCTCCTAATCCCTCTGAGCTCATCAGTAATGGCAAAATGCCAAAATTATTGGAAGACTTAAAGGCCCAATACGATATCATTATCCTGGATACTCCTCCTATAGGGATGGTATCCGAGACTTTGGAAATGTTCCCCTTGGCCAATGCGGTATTTTTTGTGGTGCGCTATGACTATACCCTCAAATCCGGAATAGACCACATCAATCACCTCAAGACAGCTCAAAAACTCCAAAACTCCTATATTATTTTCAATGCCGTGGATGAGAAGGAGATGCAGTACAATTATGGGTATGGTTACGGGTATGGTTATTATGGGGAAGAGGAAAGGAAAGGTCTGTTGGCGAGTATAAGGAAAAAATGGTTCGGGTAAGGGGGGGAAATGTAGAATGAAGAATTATTAATGAGGAATGAAACCATTAAGGAGTTAAGGTCTTTAAGGATTTCATTAAGAGCTAATTTTTAAGAGCCAAGAGGACGGAACGTTAAGAAATGATCCCTTTGGATCATTTTAGTGACGGGCCAGGATTTAGGGTAGGAAAAAGAGCCAAGATGGGTTGGTAATGTAGAGTGAAGAATTAAGATTCAAGAATGGTTAATTTACAAAAAAGGTTAACTAGTGTCAAAGGCCTCACTTTGTCACCTCGATCCCGACAGCTGTACGGGAGAGAGGTCTATGAATGAAGAATTTTGAATGAAGAATTGTTGTATGTACCTGGTTGGGTTGCTAGTGTCAAAAGCTTATCCTTGTCACCTCGACTAAGGAGAGGTCTATTAAGAATACATAGAAAACCATTAAGGAGTTAAGGGATTCATTAAGGAGAGACAAAGAGTCAACTTGAAATAAAGCAATAGCCATGAAAGGGCATGATAATCAAAGATGAAGCCCAATTCAATAATTACCCAAATTCCTTCCTCTTTTTCAAGACAATCCTAAGCAGCGACTGCCGATTATCGACTTGGCTAAGAAAGAATTAGGCTGGGAACCTAAGGTGCAGCTTGAGGAGAGATTTAAGAATAATATACAACCTAAAATCCGCAGGATTTTAGTTTGGAGATTTGAATCTGCTTGTTTGTGTTCATTTTTGGTCTAGTTCGGGAATTTCTTCCCTTTGATTGAAGAGTGTTCATAGTTTTGAGACAATGGATTTTAGGTTTGAGGATAAAATGGACGGTTTTTTTTCCTCAATTTTAATGGAAAAGGCATACCTCTTCCCTGTAAATCTTTATTTTTTGAGCTCCTGAGGGGTTTTTATCTGAATTTAGTTCAAAATCGGCTTGTAATCCTTACTCGTGAACAGTTTGAGCACTTCTCTTCTTCCCGTTCTTATCCACTTGGCTGAAACAGTGATAAATCTGAAGATAAACTTCTTGAGCCTGTCGGTAGGCTTAAGCCAATCAACTTTTCTGGAATACTCTCCAATGATATAGGTGTAAAAATTGGCATACATAGCCGTCATAAGCATAAAGGAGGTATTCTCTGCAAGGAACGAACAGGGCAACTTAGACCAGCCAAAGTCATTGTTGAGTACATCAAACAAGCGTTCGCTTGCACCCCGGGCGTTATAAAACCTTACAACAGCTTCATTGGACGATGTATGTTCATTGGTCAGAATAGCCCTGTAAGTAAATGCATCTCCACTAAACACATCTGCCTGCCCGTCTTTACGCCTGATTCTGGTAATGACCAGCCTGTAAGACCTGTCTTTACCGAAAGGTTTGTAGTCGGATAGGTCAGTAACTTCCATTTCCTGTACACCCAAACGTATTTTCTGCCACTTCTCAGGGGCTATACTTCCAAGGATATTATCCAGTTTGGCACATCTGTTTGCCCGTATATAAAAGCTTTCGGTATGTGCTTCCAGTGTGCGGAGAACTTCTTCCTGATAGGATGCTGAATCGGCTCTGAACCTTCCGATACGGATATTTTCATTGGTAAGCTGCCCAAACATGCGTGTAAGTGTATCAGCCTGCAAATATTTGGCCTGACTGTTGCCATTTCTGCCCTCTACGTACACAGGAATGGCCTGTGAAAATTCAGGATGTGCTATGGAAGCTACACCTGGCTGATATCCATAGACGTGTTTATATGTCTTTTTTGAATCGTACTTTTCAGTTGGAATGACGGTGTTGTCATAATCGAGGTCGTAAGCAACACCTGACTTGAGTAATCCGGTCTTACAAGCTGATTTTAACAACAAGCTGTTGAGTTTTCCATTGATATTAAATTCATGGCTTACTCCACTGGACGGATTTATAAAGAGTTCTGTATCAACAGCAAGCTCTTTGATACCTCTCAGAATTGTATCGGCACTGCATACTGAAAATGAAGGGACCTGTTCAAGTGCGTCTCTCAAGTGAACATTGATATCTTCAGTACAGTCGCCACCATTAAAGAAAATAGCCATATGATTGGCGAAAATGTCACTGTATGAAAACCCTCCCCTTAAGGCTCTAACCCCCAATTGATTATCAATGAGTTCTGGGAGACCAGAATTTTTGAAAGAGTTAAAAACAAAATTAAAACCTCCGAAAGGTGTGATTTTTTCTGTCGAATTCGTAATTTTCATACCGCTTATCAAGGATGTGTGGTAACACCTAAATAAGTGAAAAAAAAACGAGCCGGAAAAGCCTGAATTGAATAAATTCAGCCACTTTTTCGGCTTTTTTTAAATCCGCCCTGCGGATTTAAGGTACAATATTTTTTTGAGCTGGGTTCTCGGAAATTATTGGTTTTTTTCTGCTGATATTAAGGGTTAACTATTTTCAGTTAAAGCATTTCAAAAGTAAAGAAAATTGAAAGAAAGGTTTTTTTTAGCAATAAAGTACACGGCATTTTCTAAATATTTAAACCTGTTATTTAGTCTTATAATCGGTGCCGTACTTGCAAGATTGCTTTCTCCTGAAGAGTATGGAATAGTTGCGGTAATTACGGTGTTTTATACTTTTTTTTCCATGTTTTCGGATTTTGGAATAAGCTCTGGAATAGTTCAGTTCAAAGAATTATCCATCAAGCAAATTCAGGCAATTAATACGCTTACGGTATTTTCAGCTTTAATACTTGCACTAGTTTTTTATTTAGCTTCATTTTTAATTGCAGAATTTTATGAGAATCCAGTTTATGTAGAAATAGGCTTATTTTCATCCATTACTTTATTTTTTGCAACAATTCAGGTAGTTTATAATGGTATTTTAAGAAGAGATAATCGATTTAAAGAAATAGCTTATGTTTCTATTGTTGTAAATGTATTTTCTGGAGTTTTTGCGATTATTTTAGCATGGAAAGGTTTTGGGTTTTGGTCTTTGGTATATAGGTCAGTATTTTCTGGTGTTTTTAATTTTATATTATTTTATTGGATCACTAAGCTGCCATTCAATTTTAACTTTGACTTTCGCGGAATTGGAAAGATGTTAAAATATTCTTCTTATAATTTCCTATTCAATTTTGTTAACTACTTTTCAAGAAATCTTGATAATATTTTGATTGGTAAATACATTGGTGTGGCAGCTTTAGGATATTATGAAAAAGCTTATACGCTGATGCGCATGCCTCTGGATAATATAACTGTTGTGATTACGCCTGTTTTGCATCCCGTTCTATCATCGCCTGAAATCACTCCTGAGAAAGTTTTTGATGTTCATAAAAAACTTATTGAAATGATGGCATTTTTTGGAGTGCCCATTTCAATATTTTTATTTTTTTCGGCAGAACCTATCGTCTTAATTCTTTATGGGAAACAATGGTTAGAGACTATTGCTCCATTTAAATGGCTTACTTTGTCAGTCTGGATTCAGATGATTTTATCCAGTACTGGGGCGTTTTTCCAGATCAACAATAAGGCTAAATGGCTTTTTGCTAATGGTTTGATTTCATCTTTAGTTTTGGTAACTGCAATTTTAATTGGAGTTTATTTTTCTTCAATTAAGTACATTGCAATGTTTCTCGTTATTGGTTTTTTAATCAATTTATTTCAAGCTTTTTATTTCTTACCTTAAATCCGCAGGGCGGATTTAAAAAAAGCCGAAAAAGTGGCTGAATTTATTCAATTCAGGCTTTTCCGGCTCGTTTTTTTTTCACTTATTTAGGTGTTACCACACATCCTTGATAAGCGGTATGAAAATTACGAATTCGACAGAAAAAATCACACCTTTCGGAGGTTTTAATTTTGTTTTTAACTCTTTCAAAAATTCTGGTCTCCCAGAACTCATTGATAATCAATTGGGGGTTAGAGCCTTAAGGGGAGGGTTTTCATACAGTGACATTTTCGCCAATCATATGGCTATTTTCTTTAATGGTGGCGACTGTACTGAAGATATCAATGTTCACTTGAGAGACGCACTTGAACAGGTCCCTTCATTTTCAGTATGCAGTGCCGATACAATTCTGAGAGGTATCAAAGAGCTTGCTGTTGATACAGAACTCTTTATAAATCCGTCCAGTGGAGTAAGCCATGAATTTAATATCAATGGAAAACTCAACAGCTTGTTGTTAAAATCAGCTTGTAAGACCGGATTACTCAAGTCAGGTGTTGCTTACGACCTCGATTATGACAACACCGTCATTCCAACTGAAAAGTACGATTCAAAAAAGACATATAAACACGTCTATGGATATCAGCCAGGTGTAGCTTCCATAGCACATCCTGAATTTTCACAGGCCATTCCTGTGTACGTAGAGGGCAGAAATGGCAACAGTCAGGCCAAATATTTGCAGGCTGATACACTTACACGCATGTTTGGGCAGCTTACCAATGAAAATATCCGTATCGGAAGGTTCAGAGCCGATTCAGCATCCTATCAGGAAGAAGTTCTCCGCACACTGGAAGCACATACCGAAAGCTTTTATATACGGGCAAACAGATGTGCCAAACTGGATAATATCCTTGGAAGTATAGCCCCTGAGAAGTGGCAGAAAATACGTTTGGGTGTACAGGAAATGGAAGTTACTGACCTATCCGACTACAAACCTTTCGGTAAAGACAGGTCTTACAGGCTGGTCATTACCAGAATCAGGCGTAAAGACGGGCAGGCAGATGTGTTTAGTGGAGATGCATTTACTTACAGGGCTATTCTGACCAATGAACATACATCGTCCAATGAAGCTGTTGTAAGGTTTTATAACGCCCG
Organism: Cecembia calidifontis; assembly: GCF_004216715.1. Classification (NCBI taxonomy): domain Bacteria; kingdom Pseudomonadati; phylum Bacteroidota; class Cytophagia; order Cytophagales; family Cyclobacteriaceae; genus Cecembia; species Cecembia calidifontis. The sequence continues at coordinate 4,655,052 of NZ_SGXG01000001.1, read as the reverse complement.
GGGTGCAAGCGAACGCTTGTTTGATGTACTCAACAATGACTTTGGCTGGTCTAAGTTGCCCTGTTCGTTCCTTGCAGAGAATACCTCCTTTATGCTTATGACGGCTATGTATGCCAATTTTTACACCTATATCATTGGAGAGTATTCCAGAAAAGTTGATTGGCTTAAGCCTACCGACAGGCTCAAGAAGTTTATCTTCAGATTTATCACTGTTTCAGCCAAGTGGATAAGAACGGGAAGAAGAGAAGTGCTCAAACTGTTCACGAGTAAGGATTACAAGCCGATTTTGAACTAAATTCAGATAAAAACCCCTCAGGAGCTCAAAAAATAAAGATTTACAGGGAAGAGGTATGCCTTTTCCATTAAAATTGAGGAAAAAAACCGTCCATTTTATCCTCAAACCTAAAATCCATTGTCTCAAAACTATGAACACTCTTCAATCAAAGGGAAGAAATTCCCGAACTAGACCAAAAATGAACACAAACAAGCAGATTCAAATCTCCAAACTAAAATCCTGCGGATTTTAGGTCTTAAGTAAATACGTATTTATTAAAAACTATAATTATTTCATTGCATGTATCTTTAAATACATTGTCGTTGGACTTGGTTTGTTTGTTTTTAATTACGTGTTAGTAGAAAAAATTCAAATATCATCCTTTACCCTTCCTATAGTTGTTCTTATTGTTACTTCAGCTATTTGGTTAATTTTTGAAAAATTATGGTTTCATTTTCTGGAAAGAAATAAAATCCAATTAAAAGTTAATTGATATTTAAATGAATTTATATGTATGTATTTCTACATATGGTGACAGGATTTTCAATTTGGCAAATGTAATTCTTGACCCAAGAAAAGATGTCAAATATATTGTAGCTCATCAAATTGGAAATACATCAAAAAAAGATTATAAACTAGATTTTTTAAATCGTAGTGATGTTGAGTATTATCAACTTCAAAATAAAGGCGTAAGTAAAAGTCGGAATTTTGCCATAAAAAAGGTACCGCTAGGCAATATTATCTGGATACTTGATGATGATGTAAAAATTTTGTCTGATGCTTTTGATAATATTTTTCAAGCATATAGTCATAATAAGGATGCTGATTTTATTTCTTTCAAAATAAAAACTTTGTTAGGAGAACCTCCTTTTAAGAACTACTTAAAGAGTAAAAAGAAAATTAAAAGTATTGATGATTATGAAGGTCCGAAACCAAGTATTATTGAAATGACTTTCAGATCATCCTCAATTAACAAAAATAGAGCATACTTTGATGAAAGATTTGGAGCTGGATCGTTTTTGATAGGAGGTGAGGAGAACCTTTTTATACATGGAATGATAAAAAAAGGGTTTTGTTTATACTTTTCTCCAATTTATTTAGTAGTCCATCCATTCGAGAGTACTCGGAATAAATACAAAACCTTTTCAAAAGAAAGGCTTAGATATCTTGGAGCTCATTATTATATTTTTCTGGGTTTTTTTTCTTTCATAAGATTGATAGTTTCACCAATTAAACATAGAGATGAGATAAAGAGTAAAAAGTCATCAATTATAAAAAATATTTATTTTTCAATGCAGGGATTTCTTTACCTTTTAGTAACGGATATTATAAAAATGAAATATACTAGATATAAATGAAGCAATTTTTATTATCCAAAGGCTTCCTTCATTTTCTAATAGCAATTAGTATTCTACCATTTCAACAATCCCTACCTGAGATTGTTAAACTGGCATTTGCTCCCTATGTATTTTATCTTGTCTTTACAAAGAATCCAATTTTTATTCCAGCTTTGATAGCATATGTAACGCCTGGTACTACAATTGCTTTTGCTGTTTTGATTTCAACTTTTGTTATTACCTTGTTTTCTGTTCCTGTCTTAAAAAAATATGGACTAGGTAAAACACTTTTTTTTTCCTTACTGCCTTTGCCTTTTCTTCTTTATTTGACGTATCAAAGAGTATTTGAATTAGGTGAAGGTCTAATTGGGACATTGGTTCCTTTGGATTATTATTTAGGCTTGTTTCCGTTTTTTTATGGTGTGTTATGCTACAAGAAATTCGGCAATTATAGTTTGTGGGGGATTCTTTTGGCTTTGTTTATTTTACCACTATTCAGTACTTTTCAAATAATTGATTTTTCTGTTAGGGTTTTTTGGTTAAGCTATCCGGTATTTCTGACAATATTTTTAAGTTCGATTTACCTAATTATCAGGAATAAAAGGATTGATAAAGGCGTTTTTACATTAAGTGTTTTATTTTTAATGATTCATTTTTCTCCCAAATTCACTGTTTTGTTTTCTGGAATTGTTGGTCTTTTGGTAATTTATTTGAAGGCATCAAATAGACAATTCTCTTTGTCAATTTTGACAGGATGGAAAGTGGTAGTTTTATTTTTAGTTGTTGTCTTTCTCATTATCTCGAATACTGATACAGCTATCAATTCATTGAATGCTCAAAATATTAGCTACGATGAAAGGTCATACTATGAATCTTGGGAGACCTTTAAAGAAAAAATCTATTTTAAATCTTTTGGAGATCGTGCCCCGATTTGGGCCGGTGCGTGGGATATGCTGAAGGAAGAAACTGAATACTTTTTTTTTCCTCCTTTAGAACCCTTAAAATATTCTATGCAAACACTTAGTGGAGGCACAATCGAAGATAATGAATTGCCTATTCATAATTTGTTGCTGGAGCTTATCCGAAATTTTGGATTTCTTATCGGGGTATCAATTTTTGTGGCTTTTATGTTTTACTTAGTACTAGGTCCAGGGAAATTTATGTTCAAATCGAATAATGGGCATATAGCTTTATTTTTTTTGGCAGCTGGAACTTTAGGTTCTGCAATTGTCGGTTCTTTGGTTGGCCAGTATCCATTGATGGGTACTTTCTCCATTGGTATGATTTCGATATCTGGAGTATTTTATGGATTTAATTTTAGTACAGCATTTGAGAGTAATTCGGAATGAAAAAAATAAAAATTTTGTATGTGCACCATGGTTCTGGAATTGGCGGTGCACCTATTAGTTTACTTAACTTGGTTAAAAAACTCGATAGATCAAAATATTATATTAAAGTTCTTTTTTTCACTAATGATGAAATGGCGGAAATTTACAGAGAAAATAATTTTGATGTTGAAATATTAGATGTTAAGCAAAAGTTTTTTGGCCATCATTCGAAAGGTAAAAATTCATTTTTAAAACATTTATTTTCCATTCCAAATTGGTTAAATGTTGCTTACAATATTGCCCCAAGCTATTTAAAGGGAAATAAATCTTTTCATATTATTCATTTGAATTCAGATGTTCTCTCAAGCTGGGCATTTGCCGCAAAAAAATTAAATTTTAAAGTAGTTTGTCATAATAGGGATCCGATTGCTACCGGTATGCTTGGATTGAGAAAATCAGTTCTAAAATATTTTCTAAAAAATCATACTGATAGAATAATTAGTATAAGCTATGATAATCGAAAAAGATTGGGATTAGAAGATAAAACAGAGGTAATTTACAATTTTGTTCAACTTCCGGATCAATACAACTCACCATTTTCAGCGCCTCAAATAAAGGCTTTGTATCTGGGAGGAAGTTCTAGATTCAAAGGGATTGGAACTGCTGTGGATAGTTTATCATATTTAAACGATAACATTAAAATTCAATTTGCGGGCAGTCTTAATTCGTGGAACAAACCTAAATCATTTAAAGAAAGATTAAAAAATCTTTTAAAGTTAACTGTTTACAGGTCCTCATACTTGCCAATTATTAAACTTTCAAAAGCAAAAAACGCAGAAATTCTTGGCCTTTTAAAAGACCCCTATCCCTACATTGATGCTTGTGATATTTTGATTACACCTTTTACTGTAGAACATTTTTCTCGACCAGCTATGGAGGCCTTTGCTTATGGTAAACCTGTTATTGGCAGTAATGTGGAAGGGATGAATGAAATCATTGACCAGGGTATCAATGGGTTGTTGTTTGAAAAAAATAATCCCAAAAAATTAGCAGAAGCAATAAACTATTTAGCAATGAATCCTGAATTAGGAAGGAAATTGGGAGAAAATGGAAGAAGGAAAGCAGAAGAAGTTTATTCTCCAGAAGTAAATACAGCAAAGGTAGAAGAGATATATTTAAGTTTAATGAAGAGATAAAACTAAATTTATATTCTTTTTGACTTTTTTGATCAAAATAATGACTCAAAATTGATTAAAATTTTAATATTTCAGAATCCTTATAACCAATCCTCCGCTAGCGCCAACCGTTGGCTAACTTTGATAGAGGGGGTTGCTTCTTTAGGTGGGAAAATCCATTTATTGATCTGTGGAGGCTACACCAGTGCTGAAGAAAAAGCCAAATTTGGAGTTAAAGGCAAACATAAGAACGTAAGCTATGAGTATGTACTCCCCATCCTAGTTCAAGGCTATTGGAAAGTTCGTTTTCATAATTATATCGGCCAGGCCATTCGAAATGGCCAAGTGATAAGGGAGTTACAAAAACGTCTCAAACATGAGAAAGGAGTCATTTGGACAGATGCATCACCCTTGAGTTTTAAATTTGCAGTAGCTTTTAAAAAGCAAAATACTCACGCAAAGCTTTTTATTGAAATGAGTGAATTTCTTGACATTCACCGATACAATAAGGGTAATTTTCTTCAACGATGGCAAGGGGATGCTAAACAACGCTTGTTTGAGAGAAAAGCTTTCTTTGCCTATGATGGCATGGCCTTGATGACCCAAACCTTGGTGAAGCATTACCAAGGATTTCCAAAACCCTTACCTAAACTGTTGCATCTTCCTATGACAGTGGATTTGGAGAGGTTTCAAAGTCCAAAAGTGCCACTTCCAGAATTTCAATCGCCTTACATTGCTTTTGTTGGGGTAATGAATGATGCCAAGGACGGAGTAAGTAACTTGATCAAAGCTTTTAATTCCATTAAAGACAAATTCTCTTCACATAAAGTTTATTTAGTTGGGGCATGGAACTATGATACGCCCATTCATTTGCAGTTGATCAAGGGTTTTGGATTGGAAGAACGAGTTTTTTGGATGAAGGAATATTCCCGAGATCAAATTCCCAACATCATTTGTAATGCGGACTTATTGGTTTTGCCAAGACCTGATTCCAAACAGGCTCAGGGAGGTTTTCCAACCAAACTGGGAGAATACTTAGCCACAGGCAAACCTGTTTGTGCTACCCGAGTAGGGGAAATACCGAATTATTTAAAAGATAATGAATCGGTGTTTTTTGCCGAACCTGGTTCGGTGGAGTCTTTTGCTGAGGCTATGGAAAGGGCTTTGGGTGATTATGAAATTGCAAAGAGAGTTGGAGCGTATGGAAGGAAGGTTGCGGAGGAACATTTCAATAAAGATGTGCAGGCGAGGGTGTTATTGGGGTTTTTGGAGGAGTTGGTGGGGGAAGAGCCAAGGCAAAAGTGAAAAGAGCCAAGTAAAAAGGCAAAAGAGCCAAGATTGCAAAAGACAAAAGATAAAAGTAAAAAGACAAAGAAAGGTATTAATAAGCCATGATACAGGATAAGACACTTTTGATAACTGGTGGGACGGGGTCGTTTGGGAATGCGGTATTGCAGCGGTTTTTACATACGGATCATTTTTCTGAGATACGTATTTTTTCCCGAGATGAGAAGAAGCAGGATGATATGCGGAATCTTCTGAAAAGCCCTAAATTGAAGTTTTATATAGGTGATGTGAGGGATTTTGATTCGGTTGAACCCGCTACCCGTGGAGTGGATTATATTTTCCATGCAGCAGCCCTGAAGCAGGTCCCTTCCTGTGAGTTTTTTCCCATGCAGGCAGTTAAGACGAATGTAGAAGGTACCCAAAATGTGATCCGTGCCGCAGCATCCAATGGAGTGAAGAAAATCATATGTTTGAGTACTGACAAAGCTGCTTATCCCATCAATGCGATGGGTATTTCCAAAGCCATGATGGAAAAAGTGGCCATTGCCGAGTCTAGAAACTTGAAGGATACTACTGTTTGCTTGACTCGGTACGGTAACGTCATGGCATCTAGAGGTTCTGTGATTCCTTTGTTTATCAATCAGATCAAGAACAATCAACCCCTGACAGTAACAGACCCTAATATGACCCGATTCCTGATGAGTTTGGAAGATGCGGTCGAATTGGTCTTGTTTGCTTTCGAACATGGCAATCCGGGAGATCTTTTTGTAAACAAGGCTCCTGCTGCAACCATAGGTGACCTAGCCCAAGCTATCAAGGAATTGGCTGCTGCCGACAACGAAATCAAAATCATAGGTACCAGACATGGGGAAAAGCTCTATGAAACCCTTTGCACCCGCGAGGAAATGGTAAAAGCAGAGGATATGGGAGATTTTTACCGTATTCCTGCTGATAACCGTGACCTAAACTATGCCATGTACTTCTCAGAAGGTGAGCAGGATGTTTCCAGAATTGAGGATTATCATTCCCATAATACGAAGCGCTTGGATGTGGAAGGGGTGAAGAGGTTGATAAGTGGGTTGGAAGTGGTAAGGGAAGTGATAAGAGCCAAGGAGGGATAAGAACCAAGAGGGCGGAGCGTAAAAAAATGATTCTGTGAATCATTTTAGCGACGAGCCAGGTTGTAGGGCAGGAAAAAAGAACCAAGGCAAAAGTAAAAAGAGCCAAGGAGATATAAGAGCCAAGGCAAAAGTAAAAAGATAAAAGTGGGATGTTCTTCCCTGAATAGCGTTGACCGTTTGGTTCAACATTCATTAAATATTTCCATCGGGCAATCATGAGCCAGAGGTTCTTCTCTTGGGCAAACTTCGAAGGGGCTCGATGCCCCTAAGAAGTTTTTTCTTCCTTCGGTATAAACAATCACCGTCGGTCTTTCTTGGGCTTTTAAATTTAGTATATTTTTATAAAATCCCATGGGGGTGTATTTCATTTTAAATCCCCTGTGTAGTCTTATGCTGTTGTAGTTGGCTACAGCTTTCGCCACTTTTCTTTTCAGGTCGCTGAAATCTTTGATTATCCACCTTTTGAGGTATTCATTTTTTATGATTCCATTGATTCGTTCTGCGTAGGGGTTTTCCCATGCGATATTTCCCATACTGATATGGATATTGTTTTTGTTGAGCAAGGAGGTGTATTCTTTACTACTGTACTGGGAACCTTTATCTGAGTGGTGGATCAGGCCCCAAGGCTGGTATCTCAAAGTACTGAGGGCCATTTTCATAGCTTTGATATTACCTTCTGTGCGCAAGTTGTCGTTGACCGAATATCCCACGATGATCCTGGTATAAACATCAATAATGAAGACCAAATAATAGAATTCACCATTGAGGTAAAAGTAAGTGATATCGGTTTGGATGACCTGAAAAGGTCTGTTTATGGCCATACCTTCGATAAGGTTTGGATAAGAATAAAGGCCTGCGTAAGTGGTTTTCTGGTAGTTTTTTATTTTTTTGATACCATATCCCATTTCCATGAAAATTTCACAGAATTGATCCCTTCCCATGAATTCGGGTTTCAATGTATAATACATTTTTTCGACCCCACATCCTGGATGGTCTTCCCTGAGCTCATCGGCCAGGATTACCAGTTGGGCAATTTCAAGATCGAATGCTTGCTGCCTTTTTTTGGCTTGTTGAACGGCCTGCTTGGTTACTCCAACAGTCCGATAAAGTTCATTGAGCGAATGGTTTATCATACTTTTGTTGGATTGGAACCACCAGAGTGTGGGGTTTTGGAGTTTTTTTTAATATCGATTGAGTAAGTTTCTTTGGCCAAATCAATCATTTTTTCCAAATAATCAATCATGATCTGTTTTTGGCCAACGGTACGCTCGAGATCTTTGACCTTTTCTTCGAGTTCTTTGAGCCTATTGGTTTGACTGTCTTTCATCTCAATTATCCTGATATTTTTTTCATTATAGGTCGAATACTTATAAATCCAATGATAAATAACTGAGTTCACAATTCCATAATGTCGCTCCATTTGCTGAACTGTCATGATTCCTTTCTCAAAATCATCAACCAACTTACGTTTAAATTCCTCTGAAAATCTACGCTGAGAATTAATCCTTTTTCCTGTTTTTAACATCTTTTTTCTCGGTTAAAAACGGTCAACCTATTTCAGGGAAGGACAGGATGAGGGTAATCGAAGGAAATTTGCATCGTGATGAGAGAGGAGTGGTAAGGTTTGTGAATGACTTTGATATGTCCAGGGTAGTGAGGATGTATTGCATTGAGCCTAAACTTGGTGTAATCAGAGCTTGGCAAGGACATCAAAAAGAAACCAAGTGGTTTTATGCAGCGAAGGGGAGTTTTTTGGTGAAGACCATAAATATGGATACCCTTGAAAAGAAGGAATATCATCTGAAAGATACCGAAAGCAAGGTTCTGGAAATACCTGGAGGGCACTACAATGGATTTGAGGCTTTGGAAGAGGGGTCAGTGTTGATGGTTTTTTCGGATGTTGGATTGGAGGTGTCTAAGGAGGATGATTTTAGGGAGTCGGTGGAGGTGATCAAGTGGTAGGAATTAAGAAGAGCCAAGAGGGCGGAGCGTTAAAAAAAGATTCAGTGAATCATTTTAGCGACGAGCCAGATTGCAGAGCAGGGAAAAAGAGCCAAGTTTAGCTAAGGCAAAAGTAAAAAGTAAAAAGGCAAAAGTAGTTAAATAGCCAACTAGTCTAAAAATTAGAAATAGACGTTTTTTAGAAATGAAAAAAGTAGGAATTACCGGTCAGAATGGGTTTGTGGGGTGGCATTTGTATCAGTCGTTAAAGCTGTACAAGGAGGAGTTTACCTTGATCGATTTTGAGCGCGGATTTTTTGAGGATGAGGAGGCTTTGGATACTTTTGTGACACAATGCGATGTCATTGTGCATTTGGCAGCCTTAAACCGTCATAATGACCCTGAAGTCATCTATGCAATGAATACGGGTTTGGTGAAGAGGTTGGTTGCTGCTCTCGAAAGAACCCAAAGCCAAGCCCATATTATCATTTCCTCTTCTACCCAAGAAGAACGTGAAAACCCGTACGGCAAATCCAAGAAGGAAGGGCGCCTGTTATTATCAGAATGGGCGAAACAATCAGGAGGGAGATTGACAGGCATGGTCATTCCCAATGTATTTGGTCCTTTTGGACTCCCTTACTATAATTCTGTGGTTGCTACCTTCTGCCATCAAGTTTCACACAATGAAACACCCAAGATAGATGTGGATGGACAATTGAAATTGATTTATGTGGGGGAATTGGTGGAGGAAATCATCAAGGCCATCAGAACAGAAGACAATACGCATGAACTTCAAGTTCCCCATACTGCCGCAGCCAAGGTTTCGGAGATTCTGGGTTTATTGAAGCATTACCGGGAAGTGTATCAGGAACGTGGGGAGTTCCCGATCTTGAACAATTCCTTCGAATTGAAACTCTTCAACACCTACCGTTGCTACATGGATATCCCCAATTACTTCCCAAGGAAATTTGTTCAGCATACGGACAACCGTGGAGCTTTCGTAGAAATCGCCCGTCATGGGATTGCTGGACAGACATCTTTTTCTACTACTGTTCCAGGCATCACCCGCGGCAACCATTTCCATACCCGCAAAATTGAACGCTTCGCAGTCATCAAAGGCAAAGCCCTCATCCAACTCCGCCGAATCGGCACCGATGAAGTCCACAACTTCTACCTGGACGGAGATCAACCCGCCTACGTCGATATGCCCATTTGGTACACACATAATATCAAGAACATAGGGGAAGATACACTTTACACCATTTTCTGGATCAATGAGCCGTATGATGCGAGCGATCCGGATACTTGGTTTGAAACTGTGTAAGAGACAAGGGGGGAAAGAGCCAAGGAAAAAGTAAAAAGGCAAAAGTAAGAAGAGCCAAGTAAAAAGGCAAAAGAGCTAAGGATTTTAAGACAAAAGCTTGAAATGGTTAAGTTTCAATTACTTTTTTATGCAAGAGAATAATAGGATAGAGTACAAGCAACAATTAAATGAAAGTCTTGAAAAAGAAGTTGTTGCTTTTCTCAATTACCTTGGCGGAGGGGTGATTTATATTGGATTGGGGAATAATGGAGAGGTGCTCGGAGTTGATAATTCTGATAGTTTACAACTTCAAATTAAAGATAGAATCAAAAACAATATTGCACCGTCTTGTTTAGGGTTATTTGATGTAATAGAAGAAATCCACGGAGAAAAGACGGTGATTAAAATTGTTGTCGCTAGTGGGCAGGAGAGACCCTACTACTTGAGAAAATATGGGATGTCGGAAAAAGGCACATTTATTAGAAAGGGTAGTGCTGCCGAGCCCATGACTTCAAAAATGATTGAAGATTTATTTTCAAAGAGAGCCCGTAATTCAATTGGACGGATTAAATCTCCACGTAAGGATTTGAAGTTTGAGCAGTTACATATCTACTACCAAGCCGTAGAAAAGAGTCTTAATAAACAGTTCACTAGAACTCTTGAGCTTGTCAATGAGGATAATCAATTAAATTATGTTGCGTATTTAGTGGCTGACAATAACACAGTCTCTGTAAAAGTGGCTAAGTATGCGGGCAAAGATAGAGTTGACTTGATTCAATCCGAAGAGTTTGGGTTTTGTTCGCTTATCAAATCTACCAAGCAAGTATTGGATAAAATTGAATTGGAAAATCAAACTTTTACAAAAATCACCTCAAAAGAAAGATTAGAGACAAAACAATGGGATCCTACAGCCCTCAGAGAAGCGGTTATAAATGCGATGGTTCATAATGATTATACCTTTGAACTTGCTCCAAAATTTGAGTTTTTTTCTGATAGATTTGAAATCACCTCTTATGGAGGATTGCCTCAGGGACTTAATAAGGAAGAGTTTTTTGCAGGTATTTCAATTCCCCGAAACAAAGAATTGATGCGTATATTCAGTGACATGGAACTTGTCGAACAATTGGGGTCTGGAATTCCGCGAATATTAAAAAGTTATGGCGAGGATTGCTTCTTTTTTTCAGAGAATTTCATTCGAATGAGTTTTCCAAAAGAACAAGTCACCGAACAAGTCACCGAACAAGTCACCGAACAAGTCACCGAACAAGTACAGAAATTAATTGGCATGATAGAAAATGAAATGTCAATTAAAGAAATCATGGAAAAGATTAGCATTAAGCATAGACCGACTTTTATTTATAACTATTTAAAACCTAGTGTAGATGCTGGATTGGTTGAGATGACTATCCCAGATAAACCCAATAGCAGCCTTCAGAAGTATAGACTTACTGGAAGAGGCCTTAGTTTGAAAAATTCGATGCTTTGATAAACAAAGAGCCAAGTAAAAAGGCAAAAGGTTCTTTTAAGATAAAAGTAAAAAGACAAAAGATAAAAGAGGCTTGAAGTTTGTTCTTCCCTGAATAGCGTTGACCGTTTGGTTCAACATTCATTAAATATTTCCATCGGGCAATCATGAGCCAGAGGTTCTTCTCTTGGGCAAACTTCGAAGGGGCTCGATGCCCCTAAGAAGTTTTTTCTTCCTTCGGTATAAACAATCACCGTCGGTCTTTCTTGGGCTTTTAAATTTAGTATATTTTTATAAAATCCCATGGGGGTGTATTTCATTTTAAATCCCCTGTGTAGTCTTATGCTGTTGTAGTTGGCTACAGCTTTCGCCACTTTTCTTTTCAGGTCGCTGAAATCTTTGATTATCCACCTTTTGAGGTATTCATTTTTTATGATTCCATTGATTCGTTCTGCGTAGGGGTTTTCCCATGCGATATTTCCCATACTGATATGGATATTGTTTTTGTTGAGCAAGGAGGTGTATTCTTTACTACTGTACTGGGAACCTTTATCTGAGTGGTGGATCAGGCCCCAAGGCTGGTATCTCAAAGTACTGAGGGCCATTTTCATAGCTTTGATATTACCTTCTGTGCGCAAGTTGTCGTTGACCGAATATCCCACGATGATCCTGGTATAAACATCAATAATGAAGACCAAATAATAGAATTCACCATTGAGGTAAAAGTAAGTGATATCGGTTTGGATGACCTGAAAAGGTCTGTTTATGGCCATACCTTCGATAAGGTTTGGATAAGAATAAAGGCCTGCGTAAGTGGTTTTCTGGTAGTTTTTTATTTTTTTGATACCATATCCCATTTCCATGAAAATTTCACAGAATTGATCCCTTCCCATGAATTCGGGTTTCAATGTATAATACATTTTTTCGACCCCACATCCTGGATGGTCTTCCCTGAGCTCATCGGCCAGGATTACCAGTTGGGCAATTTCAAGATCGAATGCTTGCTGCCTTTTTTTGGCTTGTTGAACGGCCTGCTTGGTTACTCCAACAGTCCGATAAAGTTCATTGAGCGAATGGTTTATCATACTTTTGTTGGATTGGAACCACCAGAGTGTGGGGTTTTGGAGTTTTTTTTAATATCGATTGAGTAAGTTTCTTTGGCCAAATCAATCATTTTTTCCAAATAATCAATCATGATCTGTTTTTGGCCAACGGTACGCTCGAGATCTTTGACCTTTTCTTCGAGTTCTTTGAGCCTATTGGTTTGACTGTCTTTCATCTCAATTATCCTGATATTTTTTTCATTATAGGTCGAATACTTATAAATCCAATGATAAATAACTGAGTTCACAATTCCATAATGTCGCTCCATTTGCTGAACTGTCATGATTCCTTTCTCAAAATCATCAACCAACTTACGTTTAAATTCCTCTGAAAATCTACGCTGAGAATTAATCCTTTTTCCTGTTTTTAACATCTTTTTTCTCGGTTAAAAACGGTCAACCTATTTCAGGGAAGGACAGTTGTAAATATGGAAGGAGGTAGAAATGATTTGGAAGAGAGGTTGTTCAATTTTGCAGTTCGAACAATAAAGTACCTTCGGTCATTACCTTCGACCAGTGAATACAACGTAATTAGATACCAGTTAACAAAATCCTCAACCTCTAGTGGAGCTAATTATGAAGAGGCGCAAGCTGGTTCCTCAAAATTAGATTTTACAAATAAGGTAAGAATTTCTTTGCGTGAAATGAGAGAGTCCAATTATTGGTTAAGAATTCTCAAGGGTATTGAATCGAAAACCGACGAGGAATTAAATGCACTCATTCAGGAATCTAAAGAATTGAAGTTAATTTTAGGTTCGATAGTTCAAAAAGCAAGAGCAAATAATCAAGATAAAAGACAAAAGTAAAAAGATAAAAGTGTAGGGATAAATTACTTTTGTCTTGTGCCTTTTATCTTTTGTCTTAAACAAACTTTTACCATGAATAGATTAAGAGTTATGACCGTCGTCGGGACCCGGCCCGAAATCATCCGCCTCTCCCGAGTAATGGCTGCATTGGATGCCAGTCCGGCGATTGAGCATATCACTGTTCATACGGGTCAGAATTATGATTATGAACTGAATGAAGTCTTCTATGAGGATTTGGGTGTTAGGAAGCCCGATTATTTTTTGAATGCGGCTGGGGCGACGGCCACGGCTACGGTGGGACAGATTTTGATCAATATTGATCCCATTCTGGAAGAAGTAAAGCCTGATGCCTTTTTGGTATTGGGGGATACGAATTCCTGTTTGTGTGCGATACCTGCCAAGAAGAGACATATTCCTATCTTCCATATGGAGGCGGGTAACCGTTGCTTCGACCAGCGTGTACCGGAAGAGACCAACAGGAAGATTGTGGATCATATTTCCGATATCAACTTGACCTATTCCGATATCGCGAGGGAGTATTTGTTAAGAGAGGGTTTGCCCGCAGATAGGATTATCAAAACAGGGTCTCCTATGTATGAAGTGTTGAACCACTACATGCCAAAGATTCAAGCTAGTGATGTTTTGGAGCGCATGGGGCTGGAACAAGGAAAATACTTCGTCGTCTCCGCCCACCGAGAAGAAAATATCAGCAATGATAAGAACTTCTTTGGTCTCCTCGAGTCTCTTAACCAGATAGCTGAGAGGTTTGGCTATCCGATTATTGTGAGCACGCATCCAAGGACTAGAAAGCGTCTCGAGGAATTGAAGAACCAAGTGGAGGAAGATAAGACAAAAGATAAAAGGCAAAAGATAAAAGTAGGAGAACTTCATACGTTGATTCAGTGGCAAAAGCCGATGGGATTCTCCGACTATAACTGTTTGCAAATAAACGCATTTGCTGTGCTTTCGGATAGTGGGACGATTTCGGAGGAGTCTTCCATTTTGAATTTCAGAGCTTTGAACATCCGTGAGGCTCATGAAAGGCCGGAAGCGATGGAAGAGGCTTCGGTGATGATGGTGGGGTTGAATCCGGAACGAATCCTTCAGGGGCTGGCTCAATTGGAACTTCAATCTATAGGGGAAAGAAACAATAGTAATGGAAATGCAAAAAGTAGTGATGAATCACTAATCACTAATCACCAATCACCAATTACTACATTCCGCCCTGTTGCCGACTACTCTATGCCCAATGTCAGTCAGAAAATGGTGAGGATTATTTTGAGTTACACGAATTACATAAAAAGAGTTGTTTGGAGTGAATAATTTAATTTCCTCATTAAAAGATCACTTTTTTAATGTACGTGGTTGGAGAACTAGCAGAAAAATTGTAGTCTTTGAAAGTGATGACTGGGGGATGCAAAGAATGCCTTCGAAAAGTGCTTATGAAAGTTTGTTGGCAAAGGGTTATCCGGTGGATAAATCCATTTACAATCGATTTGATTCATTGGAATCTGATGAAGACTTAGAGGCACTAATGGAAGTGTTATCATCTGTAAAAGATAAAAACTACAATCCAGCAATCTTTACGCTGAATAATATTCTTACTAATCCTGATTTTGGTAAAATTTTATCTTCAAACTATGAAGGATATCATTACGAATTATTTACTGAAACGCTTAAAAAGTCAAAAAAATCAGAAAAAGTATTTGATTTATATCAACAAGGTATACGTAATAAATTATTTCAAACGCAGTATCATGGGAGAGAACATGTGCATGTAAACAATTGGATGAGAAATTTAAGAAATAGAAACACTCAATTTTTAGATGCATTCAAAGAAGGCTCATTTACCATCAACGATAATAGAGGTTTTTCATGCCGATATGAGTGTTTGGATGCCATGGCTACTTACTCTGAGGATGATTTTAATTCAATTAAGGAATCAATTGAACACGGATTACGTTTGTTCAAAGAAATTTGGGGGTTTCAGTCCCGTTCAATTATTGCGCCCTGTTATACATGGTCTAAACCATTAGAAAAAGTATTTAGAGACAATGGAATAAATTATATACAAGGCTCAAGAGCTCAAAGAGAACCTATTTCATTGAATCAGCCATTTAAAATCTATCGAAATTATTGTGGCAAAAAGAGCCATGATGGATTGATCTATTTAGTAAGAAATGTGGGATTTGAACAAATTGAAAGCGGTGATGACAATATTGTGAATACAGCTTTAAAGCAAATACAAACTTCATTTTTTTGGGGTAAACCAGCAATCATTAGTTCACATAGAGTAAATTATATTGGATCTATTGATGAGGGAAATAGAACTAGTAATCTAAGTTTGTTAAAAATACTTTTAAAGGAAATTGTAAAACGATATCCTGATGTAGAATTCTTAAGTTCAGATCAATTAGGAAATCTCATGACCTCCAAAGAAGAATAATTATATGTGCGGCATAGCAGGCTTTATAGATTTTAAATCAAATACCTCAAAAGAAACACTGCATCAAATGGTAAACTCTATGCAACATAGAGGACCTGATGATTCAGGAGGAGAGCTTTTTGAAGAAAAAAATGCTTTGATAGGATTTGGGCAGGCGCGACTAAGTATTATAGACCTTAGTTCAGCGGGCCATCAACCCATGCATTTCAAGCACTTAAGTATTGTTTTTAATGGTGAGATATATAATTACAAAGAAATTAAGTCTGAATTACAAGGAAAGGGAAGAGGCTTTATAACCCAAACAGATACAGAAGTCATTTTACAGAGTTTTGATGAATGGGGCCTCAAATGTGTAGATCGCTTTATTGGAATGTTTGCTTTTGTGATTTATGATAGAAAAAATAATAAAATAGTTGCCTTTAGAGATAGAGCAGGGGTAAAGCCATTTTATTATTATTACTTGAACAATCTTTTACTATTTGGCTCAGAATTGAAAGCCTTAATGACTCATTCTAAATTTGAAAAAGTAATAGATGAGGCAGTTTTACCAAACTATTTCCATTATGGATACATAGCTGCTCCTCATACCATTTTTAAGCATACCTGCAAACTCATGCCAGGTCATTATTTGGAAGTGGATTTGGCGACACAAAAGGTAAACATTACAAAATATTGGGATTTAAGAAGCTATTACTTGAAGCCTAAATTAAATTTAGATTATCAAGAAATAAAGGAAGAAGTTAAAGCACTGATGCAATCTTCTTTTGATTATAGAATGGTGGCCGATGTGCCAGTAGGTGTATTTTTGAGTGGTGGCTATGATAGTACAGCAGTTACAGCATTGTTGCAATCAAAAAGTAGTAGAGCATTAAAAACTTTCACCATTGGATTTGAGGAGGGAAATAATGAGGCACCTTATGCCAAAGAAACTGCTCAATTTTTAGGGACAGATCATACGGAGTATCTTTGTTCAACAAAAGAAGCTCAAGAGATCATTCCAACCCTTCCCTTTTTCTTTGACGAACCCTTTGGCGACAGCTCAGGTATACCTACTATATTGGTGAGTAAATTGGCCAAGCAACAAGTTACAGTAGCTTTGTCTGCTGACGCAGGAGATGAGATTTTTGGAGGATATCTATCCTATTTTAAACTTAATAGCTTTCTAAAAAAGATTGAAAAATTACCAAGTCCTTTAAAAAGTACATGGACTAAGAAATTAGCTTCCTTTACAATGAATAATGATTTGGTTAATTGCTCGAAATTCACGCATCAATTAGGGAGTGTCTTAGATGTGCTTAATCAGGATGAGTACTCTCAGGCAGCGGATTTATTTAGATATATGTCTGAAAAACCCAAAGGCTATGTTGATAAACTGTTTAAAATTAAGTGTAACACTTATCCATCAAGTTTTATCATTGATGCTAATGGATTTCAAAATCCATTGGAGGTGGCTATGTGCATTGATTTTAATTCTTATTTACCCAATGATATATTAACAAAGGTAGATAGAGCTACTATGTCAGTTTCTTTAGAAGGAAGAGAACCTCTGTTGGATCATAGATTAGCTGCATATGCAGCTCAAATTCCTTTAGAATACAAGATTGATGGTGTTTCTGGTAAAAAAATATTGAAAGATATTGTGCATGATTATGTCCCGAAGGCCATGATGGACAGACCTAAGACAGGTTTTAGCTTGCCTATATATTCATGGCTTCGAGGAGATTTGTCCTATTTGGTAGATGAATATTTATCAGAAGAAGCTTTGAATGCGTCGGGTTTATTCAATGTTACATTCTTACTTAAAGAAGTAGAAAAATTTAAGCAAAATAAGCTTCATTATAGTCCAGTCATATGGTATCTATTAATGTTTCAAATGTGGTATAAAAAGTGGGCTCTTTAGTGTCAATATTTTTTAAAAAAAAATAAATGCAAAAAATTGTATTAATCACTTCTGATTTAAGCCCAGGTGGTGCTGAAAGAGTAATGGCTACATTAGCCAATAACTTTGCCCAAAGGCTAGACATAGAAGTTCATCTTGTGTGTCTTGTTCAGGGAAAATTATTTTATACGCTCGATTCAAAAGTGATTTTGCATTTACCCGATTTTTACTACAAAAGGTATCCAAAGTTTTTTGCTTACCTAAAAGCATTTTTCTATTTAAGAAAGAAACTAAAAGATATTAATCCAAAAAGCTATCTTAGTTTTGGTGGAAGGTACAACGCTCTTTGTATTTTAGCGGGACTTGGCCTTAAAAGTAAATCATTTATATCAGATAGAAGTCGGCCTGGAATTAGTTATGGACGATTTTTTAACATTTTAAATAGGCTTGTATATCCTTATGCTTACGGCATTGTTGCCCAAACAAATAGAGCAAAACAGTTTCATTTAAGTCAATTTAAGCATGATAACATAAAAATAATAGGGAATCCAATACCTGACTTTTATGATTCTTCTTTCCCAAAGAAAAATGTTATATTAAATGTTGGTCGTTTTATATCTAGTAAGAATCAACAATTTTTAATTGATGTATTTGATGAAATTGATACAGATGATTGGGAACTTTGGTTTGTTGGTGATGGACCATTTTTAGAAAAGTGTAAAAAACATAGTGATTCTTTAAAATCAGCTGATAAAATTAAATTCTTAGGAAATACTGAAGATATTATGGCGATATATAATGCAGCGAGAATTTATGCATTTACTTCCACTTCAGAAGGATTCCCAAATGCTTTAGGTGAGGCTCTAAGTGCAGGTCTTGCATGTATTAGTTTTGATTGTAATGCAGGCCCCTCTGATTTAATTGAGGATGGAATTAATGGATTTTTGGTTAAAGAATTGGATAAAAAAATGTTTAAGAAAAGATTAATTGATCTAATTTCTGAAAAGTCTACTTTCCGCATAAAATTTACAGCTGAATCTCAAAAAAGAATAAAAAACTTTTTTAATGAGGATTTTATATCAAATGAATATTTAAGTTTTATGATTATCCGCTTGTATACAAGTAGGGGCAAATGCTCGCAATAACAAGTCTATCAAAGAGTTTTTTACCAAAGTATCTTCGGTTTAGTTTATAACAGAATTCATTGAGATAGTTTTGAAGCATCTTTTCTGAAACCATATGGTACTTCTGTAAATCCCTTTTAAGGTTGCTTATTGCTATATGTGCCCATTTGAGGTTGAACTTGCCCTCTTTTGTGGAAGATAATTCGCTCACGTGAACATCGATACAATCTTCTAGGTTAGCATAAGTCGTACTTTCATCAGTTTGGAGCACGGCTTTTTTGTCAATCAGTCCTTTTATCAGTTTTTCGGCTGTTTTTGCCTTCAAGTTATCTATTTTGACCATCTTGAAATATCTGCAGCTTTTGTCCTTTTCTCCAGTAATTAGGTCTTCAAGAATAGATGATTCAGCCATAACAGCGACAGTAGCTTGTTTTTGGCTTCCACGGCCTTTCTTCAGCTTCGTCTTTTCCGAAGATTTTGTTGCCTTGCTTACAAAAGCCTCATCATATTCAACCATATCTTCTAGTTTATATTGGCTGTCACGTTTACCCATTGCTTCCCGGAGCTTGTGATACAGTCTGAAAACAGTCTCGTATCTGCTATGACCCATCTGCCTCTGTAGTTCAAGGCAGCTAAATCCCTTCTTGGTTGCGCTTACAAGAGTCATTGCAAGCAACCAAGTCCTCAATGGTAACTTGCTGTTTTCCATAATAGTACCATTTTTCAGTCCTGTCCTAAATTTACAATGTTTACATTGGAACATATTGAGAGAATTAAGCCAGTAGTGATCCTTGGAATTACAATTCTTGCAAATAACACCTTCTCTTTCCCTTTGTTCCTTCAAGTAATGGATGCAACTTGCCTCATCAGGATATCTTTCATTGAATTGTAGAATATTCATGGCCTTCTTATTTATTTACAGCCAATTAAACACTTACAATTCAGCCCTGAAAGTTATTGACACTTATTGTCAAAGTATAAAATTTGCCCACTTGTATGTAGGCGGATATTCATATTAAGTTTTTTGAGATGAAGTTTAAGGTTTTATTTAATTGCTCAACTAATGTAGTTGGAGGTGGTGTAAAAAACTCGGCAATTTTCATCAAATATGCTATTGAAGATTCAAATATTGATTGGTATTTCGCTTTATCTTCTCAAGTGTATGAGCTAGTAAAGAAATGGGGTTTAGTTTTTAAAAATAATACTTACATTGTTTTTGAAGATTCTCCTGCAAGAAATAAATATGCTAAGCGTAGGTTAAAAGACCTAGTGAAACAAGAAGAGTTTAAACTTGTTTACACGATGGCAGGTCCAGCCTATGTGCAGTTTTCTTGTATTCACTTGCAAGGAATAAGTAATCCATTTATCACACATGCGGATTGGGACGCTTTTTCTTTGATGGGAAATAGCTTTCAAATTGCTCGTTATCTATTTAAATCTTTTGTTCAGCTATTATTTAGTCGCAATGCTGATTATTTTGTTTTTCAAACAGAACAAGCTAGACTGAATTATTGTAAAAGAGCATTAATTTCAAATAGCAAAACTTTTATGGTTTCAAATGCTTTTGATGATTCCTTGCGCACTGATGGACAGATTTTTAGGAAAAAAAAAGATATTGCAACCATTTTTTGTCCAGGAGCTGATTACACTCATAAAGCTTTTCAGTTTATTCCTGATATAGCCAAATCTTTGAAAGAAATAACAGATGTAGATTTTAAGTTTATCCTCACCCTTCCTGATTCAAAATTATGGTATGGAATTAAAAATAAAGCGATTCAATTGGGTGTGAGTGATAAGATTGTCAATCGAGGTTCTTTTAGTTATTCCGAGATTCTTAAAGTTTATGCAGATGCTGATATAGTTTTTGTTCCAAGTCTTTTGGAAACATTTTCAGCATCTTATTTGGAAGCAATTGCATTACAAAAGCAATTGGTTGTTGCTGAAAAAGGTTTTGCAAGAGAGATTTGTGGAGATTATGCTCAATATATCAATCCAAAAAATGCAATAGAGACAGCGAAAGTATTTAAAAAATTAATTGAAAATAATGAAGGAAACATAGATAAATCTCCAATAGGAAATAAAATACTTGAGCGATTTGGTTCACAAAAGCAGCGTTTTGAAAAGTTAAGAGGGATTGTTTTGGACCTCGTTGAAAAAAATCAAAAGAAATGATTTCCCAAAAAAAAAGAAAGGTGCTTTTCCTCATGTTTGCCTTCCCAGATATGAACAAGTCGTTCAATATGTACACGACTTTGGTAGAGGAATTTGTGAACCATGGAGATGAAGTGACGGTTTTAGCTCCTGGAAATGAAAAGTCAGGGGTTTTTATGGAAAATTGTATTCCAGTACTTAGGGTGCAGACACTTCCCATCAAGAACGTTCCTAATTATTTGAAAGGAATTTCAAACGTCTTACTTCCCTACCAATTTGAGCGTGCCTTAAATAAATTTTATAAAGGAAAATCATTTGATTTAATTATTTCGCCTACGCCTCCGATAACCTTGGTGGATTTGGCTGCTAAATTGAAAAGAAAATTTGGTGCTAAGTTTTACCTGATTTTACGTGATATTTTTCCTCAAAATGCGGTGGATTTGGGTTTTATGAAAAAAGAGGGGCTGATACACCGTTACTTCAGTAGAAAAGAACGAAAACTCTATAAAGAGGCAGACTACATTGGCTGTATGTCTCAAGGAAATATTGATTATGTTATGAAACATAATCCTGAAGTATCCACAAAAAAACTTCATGAATTAAAGAATTATCAGAAACCCTACAAAGGCTTTGGTTCAGATCCAGACCTTATTAAAAAGAAGTATGGAATAACTGATAAATTCGTAGTAGTATTCGGCGGCAATATGGGCAAGCCCCAGCAGCTTGAAAACGTCTTGACTTTAGCAGAGTCAGTCCTTCATTTCCCAGATATTGTATTTCTGTTATTAGGAGAAGGGGTACAGATGAACAAAATTGAGGCAGAGGCAAGAGCAAAAGAACTTACCAATATCAACATTCAGCGAACCATACCCAAACAGGAATATCAGGATTTACTAAGTGTTTGTGATGTAGGTTTGATTAGTCTCCATAAAGATTTTACCATTCCAAATATTCCAAGCAAAGCCTTAGACTATTTCAATGTGGGGATCCCAGTTTTGGCCAGTTTGGATAGGGCTACAGATTTCGGTAAAATTTTAGATGAAGAACAATGTGGCTTATGGTCTTATGCGGGAGATCATCAACTATTTCATGAAAATTTATTGAAGTTGTATCAATCACCTGATTTAACATCAACCATGGGGCAAAATGGAAATACATATTTCAAAAGATGCTTGACTCCTGAAATTGCATATAATACTATATTGAAGTATTTAAATTGATTGTATGTCTTTTAAAAGCTTTTTATTTGATAACCTCAAGAATATCACTGGCTGGAAAACTAACAGAAAGCTTGTGGCCGTCGCTGTGGATGATTATGGAAATGTGCGGGTGGATTCTAAAAAGGCCTTAGAACAAATTGAGCAAAAAAATCCGATCAAAGAACAGCGCTTTGACCGTTTGGATACCTTGGAGACCAGAGAGGATTTGGAGATGTTGTATGAGGTCTTAGGTTCTGTAAAAGACAGTAATGGGAATCCTGCGGTTTTTACGCCTTACGCCCTTTCCTGTAACATTGATTTTGAACGCATGCGGGAGGAAGGCTATGAGGCCTATCGCTATGAATTATTGCCGGTAACTTTTAAGAAGCTAAGCAGCTTTCAGCCGAATGCCTATGAAGGAGCTTGGGAACTTTGGCAGGAGGGAATCAAGCAAGGTTTCATGCTCCCAGAATTCCATGGAAGGGAACATTTTAATTTAAAGGTTTTTGAGGAAAAACTTGCCAAAAAAGATCTGGTCTTGATGGTTTCCTTGGAAAACCGTTCCTTGGCGAATATTGGTTCGTCAGGTTATTCTTCCATAGGGTGGACCGCTGCTTTTTCCTTTTGGGATCCAGTAGAGGATACCAAGAGCTTTCCTGAAATCATGCGAGAGGGTTTGGCTACTTTTGAAAAAGTATATGGCTACAAATCCAAAGTATTTACCCCTCCGGCCCAGCAGTTTCCTGTCCACTTGGAAGGAGAACTGAAAAACTGGGGATTGGAAGCCTTGGATAGGCCTTTTTATCAGGGGAAACACTTGGGTTTTGGGAAATACAAAAAGCAGTTTGCAAGTATGGGCTATAAAAAAGCCCAGGATAGGGTAGAACTGGTACGCAATGTGGTCTTTGAGCCCACAGCATCAAATGTTGACCATGTGGCCAAGGCCATGGCACAAATTGAAGCGGCTTTCCGCTGGAACAAGCCCGCCATCATTTCTTCGCATCGGGTTAATTTTTGTGGACATATCGACCCCAATAACCGCGAAAAAGGCTTGGGGGATTTGAAAAAATTGTTGAAAGCCATTGTGGCTAAATGGCCGGAGGTGGAGTTTATGTCGGCTGGTAAATTGGTGGGGATCATAAAAGAATAGAAAAATAATAGACCGCAGATGACACTGATTTTGCGGATTTAACGCGGATTTAATCTGTGATAATCAGCTTGATCCGCATCATCAGCATTCTGTAGAAATAACTATGCTCAAAAGAATATTATATTTTGGCTATTATTTAAAGCAACTCGATAAGGAGAAGTTTACCAAATTTTTGGATTTCACCTTCAATCAAACCAGGAAATCTAAATTGGCTATCCTATCTGATGTGATTTCTTCTGTTTTTCTCCATAATATTTCCTTATTGGAATATTTTCAGTTTCGGTTTTTTGATCTCACTGATCAAGAAAGAAAATACTGGGCAGGGACAGGCTATATGTACGAGTACCAATTTGGTATGAACCCAAAATCAGAACGACATATCCTGGACGACAAAACCCTTTTCTATAAAAAGTATGGAGAGTTTTTTGTACATCAGGTAGCAGATTTGGAAACATTAAAGGGTAATCAAGAAATTGCCGAAAAACTCCTTAATAATCCATCTGCAAAAATTGTCCTAAAAGTATCCGATGGAAAATGCGGAAAAGGAGTCTTTATAACGCAAACAGCCGAATTCAAACCAGCTACCTTGGTTCAATTTATGGAACAGGAAGGCTACGAGTTGGCCGAGGAATTCTTAATCCAGCACCCTGAACTTCAAAGGTTATCCCCTTCCGCAGTGAATACGGTAAGGATATTTACCCAGCTGAATGCAAGCAATGAGGTGGAGCTTCTAGGTTGCCGTTTAAGGATATCTGTGAATTCTCCTGTGGACAATATGGCTGCTGGTAATATGGCTGCGCCAATAGATGAAAAAACTGGTGTTGTCATTGGCCCTGGCGTTTACAGCGATATCACCAAAACAGATGAAGTAATTCATCCGATTACAGGTGTCAGGATAGAAGGCTTTCAAGTGCCTTTTTGGAAAGAAACCCTGGAAATGGTCGAAAAAGCAGCTCTGAAACATCCCCAGAATCGATCCATCGGCTGGGATGTGGTCATCACAGAAAAAGGCCCAGGACTAATTGAAGGAAACCACGACTGGTGCAAACTGCTTTGGCAGTTGCCGGTGAAGAGAGGATTGAAAGCTGAATTGGAAAAGTATAAGTGATAGAACACTGATTTGTTCGCAAGCTCACAAGGTTTGAACGCGGATAAACGCTGATTAAGCTGATGATCGCAGAACTTTTCCCGCAAAGCGGGATCCGAGTGCGAAAAAATCAGCGCTCATCTGCAAAATCCCTGTCCATTCGACAGGCGGGCGCGTCATCAGCGTTCCATAAAAAACATTTCAAATGATCTATAAAAACTACTTCAAAAGACCCATAGACATATTAGGAGCAGTGGTGGCCTTGTTGCTTTTTAGCCCTTTTTTTATCCTGATTACCCTAATCCTCTTTATTCAAAATAGAGGAGCCATTTTCTTCTACCAAGAAAGACCCGGTAGGCACCAAAAGCCTTTCCATATCATCAAGTTTAAGACCATGACCGATAGGAGGGATGCGGAAGGAAAACTCCTGCCCGATGTGCAGCGCATCACCAAAGCAGGAGATGTCATCCGAAAATTATCTCTGGACGAACTGCCACAATTGATCAATATCCTCAAAGGAGATATGAGCCTGATCGGGCCAAGGCCCCTCTTGTTCAAATACATCCCTCTTTATTCCCAGGAGCAGCTGCGCAGGCATGAGGTCCGTCCTGGCATCACTGGTTGGGCCCAAGTCAACGGGCGTAATTCTATTTCCTGGACTCGAAAATTTGAACTGGATCTTGATTACATCAATAATCTTAGTTTTTTGATGGATGTTAAGATTCTTTTCCTAACATTTTGGAAAGTATTTAAACGGGAGGGAGTGAATCAGTCTGAATCTAGGCCCATGCAACCTTTTAATGGTCATAATTAAGGAAATTCTTGACTAAACCCAATCCTACTTTAGAAAGTAATACAAATAGACAACACAGATCTACTATGAAGATATTATTTACAGGTGTTGGCGGCCCTACGCCAAGAAGTTTTGCTGCAGCACTCCATAAATATAGTAAATATGCCGATTGGGAATTTTATGGTACTGATATCAATCCTTATGCGGTGGGGCTTTATAAAAAAGACCTTTTTAAGGAGAGTTTTCTCATAGCGCCGGCTTCAGATCCCGAATCCTATTGGCAGGATATTGAACGGATTATCGCTGATAAGCAGATCGATTATGCAGTGATACTACCAGAATTGGAAGTAATAGAGTGGAGCAAGCGCCTGTCTAAAGGTAAGTTGCCTTGCCCTTCCTTGATTCCTGATTATGAAGTGTCTCAAGTATTGGTTGACAAAGCGAGGATGTCAGAAATTTTGGAAGGATTGGATTTGGTACCCAAGTCGGTAGAATTCCACAGAAGCCAAAGGGATTTTCAAGGGCTTTTTAATGCCTTGGGCTTTCCTTTTTGGGTTAGAAGTTCTTCGGGAAGCAGCGGCTTGGGCTCCCTGAAGATTGGGAGTTTACCAGAACTCATGAACTGGATACAGATCAATCCTGAGGTGGAGCAGTTTCTGGCAAGCGAATATTTGCCTGGCAGGAATTTGGCCTGTAAGCTTTTATATTGGAAAGGTAAACTCCTACGTACTGCCACAGGTGAAAGGGTAAGCTATATCATGTCCAAGGTGGCGCCTTCGGGGATTACAGGGAATTCTTCTTTTGGAAGGTTGCTGAACGAACCGCATTTGGTAGAATTGGCACAGAAGGCCATGGAGAAAGTATTTGAGTTTACCGGAGCGGAAGCCCATGGATTTTTTACCGCAGACTTCAAGGAAGATGAAAACGGGAAGCCTTACATCACAGAGATCAATGTACGTCATGTGGCCTTTACTCAGTGTTTTGCAGCCGGAGGAGCTAATTTCGCCGAGGATACCATCCGCTTGTTGGATAATGATCCTGGTTTTGAAAAGAGTTACAAAATGTATGAATTCGAAAAAGACCTTATTTTCCTGCGGGACGTGGATGAAGAGCCGGTTTTGATGAAAGAGGGGGGGGTGTTGAAACGTATGGAAAATAGTGTTGGATCGAAAAGTTAAGCATAGTTTTTTTTGTTAAATGTTTACTTTTTTCTGAACCCTGGATTCCTTTAAATTTTAGTCAGCCGAGCTCCCGTAAATTTTTACCAATTTAAAAGATAGGAAAACCGAACTTTGATCAATAATTTAGGGTATTAGGCAAATGGAGGTAAGTCATGATGACCAATTAATGAAAAGAGCGACTTGATTAAAAGGATTGAAAATCTCTCTCCCGAAAAACTCCAAAACCTTTCCAGTTTTTTGGAATCTTTGGATACAGAAAACAACAAAAGGAAAGTTTTGACATTTATTGAGTTAACGAACAATTTGGAGAATAGGAGGAAATCCGACTGAACCAGATTTTTTTAATGAAGCCAATTTTAATTGATACTGACATAATATCCTATTTTTAGAAGTGAAATGAAAAAGTCTTCCTTAGATTCCAAGAATACTTCAAGAACTTTGATCGTATCAATATCAGAATGATCACTTCTTATGAGATGGTCAGCTGAGATTTATGCAAACCATGAGCATTTCATAATAGATAGAGTGCGAATAAAACGGATGGTGCAAATAATAGCAGATCCTATAAACAAGAAATATGGTAAATGCTAAAAGTTAATCGCAAATCCCCAAAACGGCTAACTAAATCTCAAACAGTCTATAGAGTTGAATCCACGCTGAACAATTCAAGCGATGTTAACCACAGATTCCCAAAAATTCCCAATTCACGACCAAATAGGTTATTCAGGCGAAACCAAATTACCGAATGACCAATTACTCAATTAACCAATCAGCTAATTAACTATTCAACCAATTAACTTTTCCCCCACATGCCTCCAACCAAAATCTGGCTTTCTTCCCCTCATATGGGGGCGAATGAACTGAAATATGTTCAGGATGCTTTTGCCACCAACTGGATCGCGCCACTTGGTCCTCATGTAGATGGTTTTGAACAAGACCTGCAAAACTTTACAGGAGTAAAACATGCGGCGGCACTTAGTTCCGGAACTGCTGCGATCCACCTGGCATTGGTTATCCTTGGTGTTCAGCCCGGAGATCTGGTCATCTGCCAAAGTTTTACGTTTTCCGGTTCTGTCAATCCCATTGCCTATTTGGGTGCCACCCCTGTTTTTGTAGATTCGGAAAAAGAGACCTGGAACATATGCCCTCAAGCCCTGGAGGAGGCCATTTTGGCCTGTGAGTCGGGGAAAGTGTCCGGTAAGAAACAAAAACCGGCAGCCATTATTCCGGTCCACCTCTATGGTATGCCTGCCAAGATGCAGGAGATTATGGCTTTGGCCAGAAAATATGACATTCCTGTAATCGAGGATGCTGCCGAAGCCCTGGGGTCTACCTTCAAAGGCAAGGCCTGTGGTACTTTCGGGGATATGGGCGTTTTGAGTTTTAATGGAAACAAGATTATCACCACTTCGGGAGGAGGGGCACTCTTATCCGATACGGAATGGATGGTCAAGAAGGCTAAATTTTTAGCCACCCAGGCCAGGGACGAAGCACCGCATTACCAACATACCCATATCGGTTACAATTACCGCATGAGCAATGTGTTGGCAGGTATAGGCCGTGGTCAGATGGAAGTTTTGCCGGAAAGAGTGGCACAGCGCAGGAGAAATTTTGACTATTACAAAAGGGGATTGGGCAATTTGTCCGGGATTTCATTCCTAGAGGAGCCCGAGGGGTTCCATTCCAATCGTTGGTTGACCTGTATGTTGGTTGATCCTGAAAAGACAGGAGGGATTACCCGGGAGGATATCCGGAAATATCTTTGGGAGGACAATATAGAATCCAGGCCTTTGTGGAAACCCATGCATCTTCAGCCAGTATTTAAAAATGCACCTTATTATGGGGGAAAGGTCGCAGAGAAACTCTTTGAAAATGGCCTTTGCCTACCCAGTGGATCTAATCTTAGGGAGGAGGATTTGGAAAGGGTGGTGTCTAAGATTAAGGAAGTTTGCTTAAAAGGTTTAAAGGTTAATGCTTAAGGAGGGGCGAGCTTAGTTGGAGTAAGGGTAATTTAGAATGAAGAATTTGTTGCCGGGTTGTCATAATTTTCGGGATATAAAAGAGCCAAGGCAAAAATAAAAAGGCAAAAGTTGGTTTGTTGAATGAAGAGTGATGAGTTTAAAGTTGTCATTGTTGTCAAGTTATGCCACGGTGGACAAGGGTCCTTGTTGGAGCTTTGAAAGTTTGGGAGATTTGTTCTGTATGTTGGTTTGAATTGTGCCAGAGACACAACCCATTGTTAGTTTAATAGCGTAAACCATTCCCCTCCGTCCTGTAGGGATGGCCGATGACTTGCGGTTGTCAAATGGTAAAAAGTGGGATTTTGGATTTTTCGGAAGGGGGAGAGTTTTGCATGATTTTTGGATTTGTAAGAGATCCCTCAATTAACAAAGAAGGTTGGCTAGTGTCAAATGCTTATTTTTGTAATTCCAACGAAGGTGGAATCTAGAAATTGAATGGTTAACATATCCAATAGGATGGGACGCGGATAAACGCAGATTTTGAAGAGGAGCGCGGATGGACTCAGATCATGCTTCACGAAATTTGCAATTTCGTGAAGCGATACAGCGGATTTGCAATCTACTAGCAGATTTACCACTGATGGATACAGATAAATACCGATAAAAGCTGCGCTTTTTGGATTTTATTCAGAGAACCTGTCCCGCAAGGAGGGATGAATGTTAATATGTTCATTGTTAAAGAAGTCCAATGGTTCGACTTGCTCCGAAGTATTTCGGAGAGTCCAAGGACCTTATACGATTCGGGGACTATGACACAAACTGTGTAAGTTGGTTTCACTACTTACGAAGTTAAAGTTAAACCTCGAAATTCTCTGTGTGATTTAGAAGAAATCGCACAGGGAATTTGAGGAACCCGCGGTAGGCGCCCCCCGGTCTGTGTGTGGACAATTTCTTACCTTTATAACACACAGATTACAAAAATGAAAAAAGAAGATCTCCTAAATGATGACTTCCTCAAGCAGTTCAGGACTGCCGGGGAGCTTAATTCCTTCCTTCAACAGCTTCAGAAAAGAGCCGTTGAGAAAATGCTTGAAGGCGAGCTGGATGCCCATCTTGGCTATGAAAAGCATCAGAATTCCGATAATCCCAATTCAAGGAACGGCTATTCCACCAAAACAATAAAAAACACATTTGGGGAAGCTGAAATCAGAGTCCCAAGAGACA
Organism: Cecembia calidifontis; assembly: GCF_004216715.1. Classification (NCBI taxonomy): domain Bacteria; kingdom Pseudomonadati; phylum Bacteroidota; class Cytophagia; order Cytophagales; family Cyclobacteriaceae; genus Cecembia; species Cecembia calidifontis. The sequence continues at coordinate 4,625,717 of NZ_SGXG01000001.1, read as the reverse complement.
GGGACGGCAGCTTTGAGCCTGCCCTTGTGCCCAAACGCAGAAGCATGGCGGAGGGCGTTGAAAACGTGATCATTTCCATGTATGCCAAGGGAATGTCAAACCAGGACATCGAAGAACAGATCCGGGAGCTTTATGACATCAATGTTTCCTCCTCCACCATCTCAAGGGTTACCGGTGCCGTAGCGGAGGATATTGTTGCATGGAGAAACAGGCCGCTTGACCCTGTATACCTGATCGTTTGGATGGATGGTATATCCTTCAAAGTCAGGGAGAACTCCAAAGTGGTCAACAAGACCGTTTATATTGCCGTTGGCCTCAGAACTAACGGCCTTAAAGAGATCCTAGGCCTTTGGCTTGGCAAGAATGAATCTTCGGCTTTCTGGATGGGGGTACTCACCGACCTGAAAGCCAGAGGGGTTGAAGATATTCTCATAACGGCAACTGACAACCTGAACGGGTTTACTGATACGATAAAAGCTTCATTCCCCCAATCAGTCACTCAGATATGTGTCGTCCACCAGATCAGAAACGCATGTAGATATGTCGCATGGAAAGACCGCAGGGCGTTTACAAGGGATATGAAGGAAATTTATACCGCCCCTACAAAAGATGCTGCTTGGGCTGCCCTGAACGATTTTGCCAAAAAATGGGAATCCAAATACGCTTATGCCATCAAAAGCTGGAGGGACAACTGGGATGAACTCACCGTTTTCTTCGATTACCCGGCTGAAATCCGTAAAATCATCTATACCACCAACCTGATTGAAAATCTCAATGGAAAGATCAGAAAATACACCAAAAACAAGCTCTCTTTCCCGACAGATGATGCCGTAATGAAGTCTGTTTTCCTGGCTGCAAGAGAAGCATCGAAAAAATGGACTATGCCTATCAGAGACTGGGGAGCTATTCTTAACAGTTTCCTGCTTATATTTGGTGATAGGGTCAGGCTTCTTGATACCTGACAATAAAACCATAATTTGAAGTTTACACACTTATCGGGATAGTGTCGTTTTGCCGGAAAAATCAGATACTTCAAGTCTTGATTTGATCAGTTTATATGCTTCTTCTATTCCCCATCTCTGTTTGTACAGGTTTATTAGAGAGGAGGCTGTATATTTTTTCCTGTCCAACAGCGAAGTCGCATATATTGAAATCTTACCCTTCTTATTCTTTTTCTTGATCAGTCTTACGGTCATGGTTTGGGATAACGAGGGATACTTTTCAAGCAGCCATCTGTATTTTGGAGGGAGTATTAATGTATATTCCGCATCAGAGGAACTACTTCGGGAAAAATCTTCGACACATTTCCACCAATTGTCTTTCATCCTGAAAAGAAAGTCGGCCCCTTTTCCTTTCAATTCGAAAAAAAGTCTCAGTGATGCATAATACCTGTCGCACACAAGAAGATCCCCTTCTTTAATATGTCCAAGATGGGCATGACATAGGGTGGCTTCCGAAGTGGTGTAGCTTTCCATACCGGCATCCAGTACAAGGGCGTTGTAAACATCATACAGGTAAGATATCCTGCTCATGTAATGTCCCGCATCCGCATTGGGCCCAAAACCATGATAGCTGAACTTCTCTGACATGGAGGGATGATCCGGGAGTTCAAGTGTTGAACCATCAACAGAAAGCACCCTATGCCCCTTCCATTTCTTGAACTTTGCATGTTGGTAAAAAAGACTGCAGATCAAACCGTTAAGCTTTTTAAAAACTGTATAGCACAGTTTTTTCCTGGCCTGGGTAAATGCACTTTTAGTGGGCGATAAGGAAGATTCCCCAAAAAACTCTTCAAGGCAGATATTAAGTCCTTTGTTGCTCTTTGACAAAATAAAAAGCACAAGAACTTCAAAGGAAAAGAAACGGTCACGAAGAAAATCTTTCACCGAAGTCCTACTTTCGATGATAAATTTTTCATAACTTAGTTTTAACTTGAATTCATTTACAATTAAAGTTTTAAGGCTTCCAGCACTCCCTGCTTTCGGAAGCCTTATTTTATACCTCTAATATAATGAATTTCAGTTAATTAACCACTAACTAAACGGCATTAAATTAAGAATTAAGAATTAATGCCGTTAAGTTAAGGAATGTGATTAAATAGATTTGTAATTCATTGAGTATTTCAGTTTAGCTCTGAATTTCCGCTTGAATACCTGGTTTCTTCTTGAATATTCTATTTTGGAAGCGATTTTCTTTACATATTTCTGGATAATCTGCTCCAATTCACCAATTAAATCTCTGATTTTAAGAATCAGGGATTTTGTTTTTGACAATGCATAAGTTTTATTGATTATCAAGGTCCTTGCTGACTTTGATGTCCGTCCTGTTTTGGTTTTTGGCTCCACATCATAGCAAAGAATATTGCAGAGTGATATGATCAGGGTCTTAGCATAGAAGTCCTGCTGGACCGCCCATGCTGTTTTGCCGGAAAAATCAGATACTTCAAGTCTTGATTTGATCAGTTTATATGCTTCTTCTATTCCCCATCTCTGTTTGTACAGGTTTATTAGAGAGGAGGCTGTATATTTTTTCCTGTCCAACAGCGAAGTCGCATATATTGAAATCTTACCCTTCTTATTCTTTTTCTTGATCAGTCTTACGGTCATGGTTTGGGATAACGAGGGATACTTTTCAAGCAGCCATCTGTATTTTGGAGGGAGTATTAATGTATATTCCGCATCAGAGGAACTACTTCGGGAAAAATCTTCGACACATTTCCACCAATTGTCTTTCATCCTGAAAAGAAAGTCGGCCCCTTTTCCTTTCAATTCGAAAAAAAGTCTCAGTGATGCATAATACCTGTCGCACACAAGAAGATCCCCTTCTTTAATATGTCCAAGATGGGCATGACATAGGGTGGCTTCCGAAGTGGTGTAGCTTTCCATACCGGCATCCAGTACAAGGGCGTTGTAAACATCATACAGGTAAGATATCCTGCTCATGTAATGTCCCGCATCCGCATTGGGCCCAAAACCATGATAGCTGAACTTCTCTGACATGGAGGGATGATCCGGGAGTTCAAGTGTTGAACCATCAACAGAAAGCACCCTATGCCCCTTCCATTTCTTGAACTTTGCATGTTGGTAAAAAAGACTGCAGATCAAACCGTTAAGCTTTTTAAAAACTGTATAGCACAGTTTTTTCCTGGCCTGGGTAAATGCACTTTTAGTGGGCGATAAGGAAGATTCCCCAAAAAACTCTTCAAGGCAGATATTAAGTCCTTTGTTGCTCTTTGACAAAATAAAAAGCACAAGAACTTCAAAGGAAAAGAAACGGTCACGAAGAAAATCTTTCACCGAAGTCCTACTTTCGATGATAAATTTTTCATAACTTAGTTTTAACTTGAATTCATTTACAATTAAAGTTTTAAGGCTTCCAGCACTCCCTGCTTTCGGAAGCCTTATTTTATACCTCTAATATAATGAATTTCAGTTAATTAACCACTAACTAAACGGCATTAAATTAAGAATTAAGAGTGAAGAATGGTTCATTTACTAAAATGGGTTGATAATGTCAACGGCTTCACCTTGTCATTTCGACGAAGGAGAAATCTAAAATGTATTTTAACTACAAAGCACACAATAGACATACCCTGTCCGCATCGGGAAAGCAGCTTGCCCTGGGGCCTCCGATATACTTCACATCGAATTTATGCCAAACAGCCCTAAAATACCTGCCTGACCGGCAAAGGCAGGGCCGAACCATGATTAGCCATGTGACTGATTGGCTAAGCCCTACCCGGCTCGAAATTAGTGAAATTTGAAAGCTTCGCGCCAAATTCTCTTTATCCTCAAAGATTTGATCTAAAAATGGCTCCTAAGAACCCTACAAACGGTAAAAGCAGGAAATTTGAGTTAATTCGTGTAATTCCTGCCCGAGGCAGGCGGGAGTGGATTTCTTTTTGATTGAAGAGTGATGGGTGGTCAGGGTTCAATTTTCAGGATTCAGTGTTCAATCCGCCATGGCGGACAAGTTTTTAAGCAATCCGAAGTTTAAGGAATACAGGTTACCATATTAACAAAGAACGGATTCACATCCATCCCTCCTTGCGGGACAGGTTCTCTGAATAAAATCCAAAAAGCGCAGCTTTTATCGGTATTTATCTGTATCCATCAGTGGTAAATTTTCCTGAGGATTGAAAATCCCCTATATCGCTTCACGAAATTGCAATTTTCGGGAAGGCTGATCAGCTATTGTTCCCATTGCGCTGCAAGCAAAAAATCGCTGATATACATATGTTTTATCCCTTTGATGGTATCTTTAAAAAAATCATCCATAGTAATGACATATTTTGGATAATGATCGTCAATGGGCAGCATCGCTGAGAATTCCCTATCAATGGTCTCTTCACTTTCCAATTTGTAAGCCACCTGAATATATATCCTTTTACCTTTCCGCTCCGCAACAAAGTCAATTTCTCTTTGGTAAAATTTACCAATAAAAACTTCGTATCCCCTTCTTTTCAACTCTAAAAAAACCAAATTTTCCAAAACCCCTGAAATATTTCTATCCCGAAACCCCATGGTGGCGTATAGCAGGGATACATCTGCCAGGTAAAACTTTTCCTGGGTTTTGAGAATTTCCTTTCCTTTCAGGTCAAACCTGGGAACTCTGTATAGGATGAATGCCCCCTCTAAAAAGTTTAGGTAATTATAGACCGTATTGACGTCAATCTTTCTTTGTTGACTTTTAAAATAGTCTGCCACATTTTTACCCGAAAAAGTAGCACCAATATTATCAAATGCATACCGGACAACCCGCTGAAGGAGCTCAACATCCCGGATCTTGTGCCGCTGAACAGTATCCCTCAAAATGACCGATGCATAAATATCACTCACCACTTTATATGCTGATTCCTCCTCATAATTAAAAGTGTGAATAACAGGAAAGCCTCCTTTCCTAAGATATGTTTCAAATAGGTCCCTTTCATCCTTTCCCGATTGGAGATAAACCTTTTCGAATTCCAAAAATTCCAGAAAAGAAAGCGTAAAAACAGGGATTTCTATATACCTCCCAGCTAAGAATGTGGCCAATTCAGAAGATAACAAATGAGAATTGGAACCGGTGATGTAGATATCAATATCAAAATCAACTAAAAATGAATTTATGGCCTTTTCCCATTCATCTACTTCCTGGATTTCATCTAAGAGTAGAAACATCTTTTTATCTTTCTGAACCCTTTCTTTGACATTTAGGTATAATTGCGGGACTGATTTCAGATCTACATTGAGAAAACTTTCAAAGTTGATAGCTATGATCTGATTTTCAGCAATACCTCTTGCCAACAGTTCCTCTTTTAACATTTTTAAAACCGTGGATTTACCGGAGCGCCTTATTCCTGTTAAAATCTTAATCTGTGGCTTTCCTATAAATTTTTTGAGCAGATCCAAATATGCCTTTCTGAAAATCATATTTTTTTGATTACAACCTTAAATATAAAAATTTTTGTAAACTATTTATGGTTATACCCAAAATTAATCATAAGTTTCGGAATTGGTCAATGATGATTGTAAAAAAGTGTTAGGTAACGAACAAAGGTTTAATATATAAAACGTAGTTTGAGGGTATTATTGAGTGCTAACGATTTAACAGTTAATATTTTAACAATGAACGATTTATGATGTTGTTGTCATGGTTATCGGGTTGTCATAGTTCGAAATCGTTAATGATTGGATTTTTTTCAACAACCGTGGAATTGGTTGGACCAGTGATCCTTGCCCAGCCCGGAATTCGTGGAAATCCAAAAGCTTCGTGCTTGATCCTGTTTAAAATGAAAAGTTTCATCCGGCAATGACTTGTAAGCCCCATCTAAAAAGCAGGAGATTTGAGTTAATTCGTGTAATTCCTGCCCGAGGCAGGCGGGAGTGGATTTCTTTTTGATTGAAGAGTGATGGGTAGCCAGTGTTCATGGTTCGGGGTGACACTATCCCGATAAGTGTGTAAACTTCAAATTATGGTTTTATTGTCAGGTATCAAGAAGCCTGACCCTATCACCAAATATAAGCAGGAAACTGTTAAGAATAGCTCCCCAGTCTCTGATAGGCATAGTCCATTTTTTCGATGCTTCTCTTGCAGCCAGGAAAACAGACTTCATTACGGCATCATCTGTCGGGAAAGAGAGCTTGTTTTTGGTGTATTTTCTGATCTTTCCATTGAGATTTTCAATCAGGTTGGTGGTATAGATGATTTTACGGATTTCAGCCGGGTAATCGAAGAAAACGGTGAGTTCATCCCAGTTGTCCCTCCAGCTTTTGATGGCATAAGCGTATTTGGATTCCCATTTTTTGGCAAAATCGTTCAGGGCAGCCCAAGCAGCATCTTTTGTAGGGGCGGTATAAATTTCCTTCATATCCCTTGTAAACGCCCTGCGGTCTTTCCATGCGACATATCTACATGCGTTTCTGATCTGGTGGACGACACATATCTGAGTGACTGATTGGGGGAATGAAGCTTTTATCGTATCAGTAAACCCGTTCAGGTTGTCAGTTGCCGTTATGAGAATATCTTCAACCCCTCTGGCTTTCAGGTCGGTGAGTACCCCCATCCAGAAAGCCGAAGATTCATTCTTGCCAAGCCAAAGGCCTAGGATCTCTTTAAGGCCGTTAGTTCTGAGGCCAACGGCAATATAAACGGTCTTGTTGACCACTTTGGAGTTCTCCCTGACTTTGAAGGATATACCATCCATCCAAACGATCAGGTATACAGGGTCAAGCGGCCTGTTTCTCCATGCAACAATATCCTCCGCTACGGCACCGGTAACCCTTGAGATGGTGGAGGAGGAAACATTGATGTCATAAAGCTCCCGGATCTGTTCTTCGATGTCCTGGTTTGACATTCCCTTGGCATACATGGAAATGATCACGTTTTCAACGCCCTCCGCCATGCTTCTGCGTTTGGGCACAAGGGCAGGCTCAAAGCTGCCGTCCCTGTCTCTTGGGACTCTGATTTCAGCTTCCCCAAATGTGTTTTTTATTGTTTTGGTGGAATAGCCGTTCCTTGAATTGGGATTATCGGAATTCTGATGCTTTTCATAGCCAAGATGGGCATCCAGCTCGCCTTCAAGCATTTTCTCAACGGCTCTTTTCTGAAGCTGTTGAAGGAAGGAATTAAGCTCCCCGGCAGTCCTGAACTGCTTGAGGAAGTCATCATTTAGGAGATCTTCTTTTTTCATTTTTGTAATCTGTGTGTTATAAAGGTAAGAAATTGTCCACACACAGACCGGGGGGCGCCTACCGCGGGTTCCTCAAATTCCCTGTGCGATTTCTTCTAAATCACACAGAGAATTTCGAGGTTTAACTTTAACTTCGTAAGTAGTGAAACCAACTTACACAGTTTGTGTCATAGTCCCGGCAAAACAGCATGGGCGGTCCAGCAGGACTTCTATGCTAAGACCCTGATCATATCACTCTGCAATATTCTTTGCTATGATGTGGAGCCAAAAACCAAAACAGGACGGACATCAAAGTCAGCAAGGACCTTGATAATCAATAAAACTTATGCATTGTCAAAAACAAAATCCCTGATTCTTAAAATCAGAGATTTAATTGGTGAATTGGAGCAGATTATCCAGAAATATGTAAAGAAAATCGCTTCCAAAATAGAATATTCAAAAAGAAACCAGGTATTCAAGCGGAAATTCAGAGCTAAACTGAAATACTCAATGAATTACAAATCTATTTAATCACATTCCTTAACTTAACGGCATTAATTCTTAATTCTTCACATCAATTCTCTCCGTGTTTTTCGGTGTCTTCTCGGTGACCCTCGGTGCAACAAAAGCCAAGCGTAGCGTCTCTTAGATTTCTTTTGCGTCGAAATGACAAGTATAAGCCTTTGACACCAGTTAACCCGCTGAGTTTTTTAAAGGTTTTGACTTAATGAAATCCTTAAATCCCTTAACTCCTAAATGGTTCAAATTTCATTGTATCTTATAAGATTCGTAAGACCCCGAACCATGAACCATTGAACACCGGCCACTCATCACTCTTCAATCAAAAAGATATCCACTCCTGCCTGCCTCGGGCAGGAATTACACGAATTAACTCAAATCTCCTGCTTTTACCGTTTAAAGACGGCTTATAAGTAATTGCCGGATGAAACTTTTCATTTTAATCAGGATCAGGCACGAAGCTTTTGGATTTCCACGAATTCCAGGCTGGGCAAGGATCACTGGTCCAACCAATTCTACGGCCGTTGAAAGAACTCCAATCATTAACGTATTCGAACCATGACAACCCGACAACCATAACAACAACATCATAGAACGTACATCGTTAAAAATGTTCACCGTTAATTGTGCCCCTCATTTAGCGCTTAGTGCTTAAATCTTAAAATTTTTCATTCATAATTTTAAGGTTTTGAAGAATTTTGAAAATAAGATTTAATGCCGTTTAGTTAGTGGTTAATTGAGTGAAATTCATTATATTAGAGGTATAAAATAAGGCTTCCGAAAGCAGGGAGTGCTGGAAGCCTTAAAACTTTAATTGTAAATGAATTCAAGTTAAAACTAAGTTATGAAAAATTTATCATCGAAAGTAGGACTTCGGTGAAAGATTTTCTTCGTGACCGTTTCTTTTCTTTTGAAGTTCTTGTGCTTTTTATTTTGTCAAAGAGCAACAAAGGACTTAATATCTGCCTTGAAGAGTTTTTTGGGGAATCTTTCTTATCGCCCACTAAAAGTGCATTTACCCAGGCCAGGAAAAAACTGTGCTATACAGTTTTCAAAAAGCTTAACAGTTTGATCTGCAGTCTTTTTTACGAACATGCAAAGTTCAAGAAATGGAAGGGTCATAGGGTGCTTTCTGTTGATGGTTCAACGCTTGAACTCCCAGATCATCCCTCCATGTCAGAGAAGTTCAGCTATCATGGTTTTGGGCCCAATGCGGATGCAGGACATTACATGAGCAGGATATCTTACCTGTATGATGTTTACAACGGCCTAGTACTGGATGCCGGTATGGAAAGCTACACCACTTCCGAAGCCACCCTATGTCATGCCCATCTTGGACATATTAAAGAAGGGGATCTTCTTGTGTGCGACAGGTATTATGCATCACTGAGACTTTTTTTCGAGCTGAAAGGAAAGGGGGCCGATTTTCTTTTTAGGATGAAGGACAATTGGTGGAATTGTGTCGAGGATTTTTCCCTGAGCAGTTCCACTGATGCGGAATATACATTAATACTCCCTCCAAAATACGGTTGGCTGCTTGAAAAGTATCCCTCGTTATCCCAAACCATGACCGTAAGACTGATCAAGAAAAAGAATAAGAAGGGTAAGATATCAATATATGCAACTTCGCTGCTGGACAGGAAAAAATATACAGCTTCCTCTCTAATAAACCTGTACAAACAGAGATGGGGAATAGAAGAAGCATATAAACTGATCAAATCAAGACTTGAAGTATCTGATTTTTCCGGCAAAACAGCATGGGCGGTCCAGCAGGACTTCTATGCCAAGACCCTGATCATATCACTCTGCAATATTCTTTGCTATGATGTGGAGCCAAAGACCAAAACAGGACGGACATCAAAGTCAGCAAGGACCTTGATAATCAATAAAACTTATGCACTGTCAAAAACAAAATCCCTGATTCTGAAAATCACAGATTTAAGTGGTGAATTAGAGGAGATTATCCAGAAATATGTAAATAAAATCGCTTCCAAAATAGAATATTCAAGAAGAAACCAGGTATTCAAGCGGAAATTCAGAGCTAAACTGAAATACTCAATGAATTACAAATCTATTTAATCCCTTAAATCCGCAGGGCGGATTTAAAAAAAGCCGAAAAAGTGGCTGAATTTATTCAATTCAGGCTTTTCCGGCTCGTTTTTTTTTCACTTATTTAGGTGTTACCACACATCCTTGATAAGCGGTATGAAAATTACGAATTCGACAGAAAAAATCACACCTTTCGGAGGTTTTAATTTTGTTTTTAACTCTTTCAAAAATTCTGGTCTCCCAGAACTCATTGATAATCAATTGGGGGTTAGAGCCTTAAGGGGAGGGTTTTCATACAGTGACATTTTCGCCAATCATATGGCTATTTTCTTTAATGGTGGCGACTGTACTGAAGATATCAATGTTCACTTGAGAGACGCACTTGAACAGGTCCCTTCATTTTCAGTATGCAGTGCCGATACAATTCTGAGAGGTATCAAAGAGCTTGCTGTTGATACAGAACTCTTTATAAATCCGTCCAGTGGAGTAAGCCATGAATTTAATATCAATGGAAAACTCAACAGCTTGTTGTTAAAATCAGCTTGTAAGACCGGATTACTCAAGTCAGGTGTTGCTTACGACCTCGATTATGACAACACCGTCATTCCAACTGAAAAGTACGATTCAAAAAAGACATATAAACACGTCTATGGATATCAGCCAGGTGTAGCTTCCATAGCACATCCTGAATTTTCACAGGCCATTCCTGTGTACGTAGAGGGCAGAAATGGCAACAGTCAGGCCAAATATTTGCAGGCTGATACACTTACACGCATGTTTGGGCAGCTTACCAATGAAAATATCCGTATCGGAAGGTTCAGAGCCGATTCAGCATCCTATCAGGAAGAAGTTCTCCGCACACTGGAAGCACATACCGAAAGCTTTTATATACGGGCAAACAGATGTGCCAAACTGGATAATATCCTTGGAAGTATAGCCCCTGAGAAGTGGCAGAAAATACGTTTGGGTGTACAGGAAATGGAAGTTACTGACCTATCCGACTACAAACCTTTCGGTAAAGACAGGTCTTACAGGCTGGTCATTACCAGAATCAGGCGTAAAGACGGGCAGGCAGATGTGTTTAGTGGAGATGCATTTACTTACAGGGCTATTCTGACCAATGAACATACATCGTCCAATGAAGCTGTTGTAAGGTTTTATAACGCCCGGGGTGCAAGCGAACGCTTGTTTGATGTACTCAACAATGACTTTGGCTGGTCTAAGTTGCCCTGTTCGTTCCTTGCAGAGAATACCTCCTTTATGCTTATGACGGCTATGTATGCCAATTTTTACACCTATATCATTGGAGAGTATTCCAGAAAAGTTGATTGGCTTAAGCCTACCGACAGGCTCAAGAAGTTTATCTTCAGATTTATCACTGTTTCAGCCAAGTGGATAAGAACGGGAAGAAGAGAAGTGCTCAAACTGTTCACGAGTAAGGATTACAAGCCGATTTTGAACTAAATTCAGATAAAAACCCCTCAGGAGCTCAAAAAATAAAGATTTACAGGGAAGAGGTATGCCTTTTCCATTAAAATTGAGGAAAAAAACCGTCCATTTTATCCTCAAACCTAAAATCCATTGTCTCAAAACTATGAACACTCTTCAATCAAAGGGAAGAAATTCCCGAACTAGACCAAAAATGAACACAAACAAGCAGATTCAAATCTCCAAACTAAAATCCTGCGGATTTTAGGTAATCACATTCCTTAACTTAACGGCATTAAAATAAGATTTCTTGTTTTTTGAACACAGGAATTTGCGGCAAATAATAAAAAACACATTTTAGAACTGTTTTAAAGGGTGTTTTTAGTTTTAAATTTTGTAAATTTTTGTTTTATAGAATTTTGTTTTTTAGGGATTTTTTTTGCCTATTTGGTAACATTTTGTTTGAATTTGATTTTCTTTACACATTGGTTTAAAATTTTGTCATGTATATCTACGGTGCTTCTGGACATGGGCGGGTAATCATAGATCTGATTGAATCTTATGAAAAGATCCATGGAATTTTTGACGATAATCCTGAAAAAAAAGAAATTTTAGGATATCCGGTATTAGGGCCTATACCCAAGAATTATGTTTTTAAAAGCAGCCTCTTTATCGCTATTGGTGACAATGCGACCAGGAAGCGTTTGGCTTTGGAGCTTTCCTCCAGGGTTCGTTTTGCCAATATCATTCATGACTCAGCCATTTTCTCCAAAAGGGCATTCTTGGGTTCGGGATGTGTGGTCATGGAAGGTGCCATCATCAAAGTCAATTGTACCTTAGGGGATCAAGTAATTATCAATACAGGTGCCTCTGTGGATCACGACTGCTTGATAGGAGATTATGTCCATATAGCCCCGCAAGCGACCCTTTGTGGGGGGATTACTGTTGGAGAGGGAAGTCTGATAGGGGCAAATGCCATTATTTTGCCTGGAGTGAAAATCGGCAAATGGTGTACCATAGGTGCGGGAAGTATCGTTCACCAAGATATACCGGACGGGCATAAATGGATTGGGAATAAGTTGATTTTGGATCCAGCTCCGCTGATTATTGTTAAGTAATTGTTAAAATTTTCATGGGTATAAAAATTTAATGAATTGATTGTCGTTTTAAACCAATCTTTGTTAGATTTGAATCCATCTTGTGTTTATGTTTTGTGTTGATAAAAAATACTTTTGTTGAAAAGGATGGAGTTTTTTAAAAAACTTAAAGTAGTTCCCCGGTGGCTGATAGTCTTGATAGATGTTCTGATTATTTTCCACGCTGCTTTCTTTGCATTTTTTATCAGGTTCAATTTCGATCTGTCATTGGTTGACAGGTTTCAGATTTTGCCTGGGGTAATTGCCTTTTCGCTATTGTCGGTTGTTTCCATGCTATTGACAAAGTCTTTTGTAGGAATCGTACGGCATACCAATTTAAGTGATCTGGCCAACATGATGAAAATGTTGGCGCTTTCACAGGTTTTGTTATTTTTAATCAAACAGGCCAATCAAACTTTCAATTGGTTTGATTCAGGTTATCTGCTTCCTTTTTCCGTGGCGCTGATTGCTTCTTTATTGGCCTTTCCCTTATTGTTAGGGTATCGTTTGTTGGTCAGAGAGCTTTACCAATATACCCAGTATATCAGGCATAAAGATGATATCAAGAAAGTAGCTATCTATGGAGCCGGAGAGGCGGGTTTACTGACTTTCAATGCATTAACAGGAAATTCTGCGGATAAAAGATTGCCTGTTGCATTTATTGACGATGACCCCAAAAAAGTGGGCAAATTACTACAGGGAAAGCACATATTTTTAGGACTGGATGGGCTTAAAAAAGCAGTGGAGAAGCTTGGTGTACAAGAAGTGGTCATTGCCATCAATAAAATTGAGAGTTCCAAAAAGCGGGCCATTGTGGATGCTTGTCTCGAGATGGGAATTCCCACTAAAATTATACCACCAGTTCAGGATTGGTTCAATGTGGGTTTAAAAGCCAAGGACATTAGAGACATTCGGATTGAGGATTTGTTGAGCAGAGAAGAAATTGTTTTGGATAAAGAAAATGTCAAAGAATCAATTTCCGGGAAAGTGGTATTGGTAACCGGAGCAGCGGGTTCAATCGGCTCTGAATTATGCAGGCAATTGTTGCATTGTAAACCTGCACTTTTGCTGATGCTGGATCAGGCAGAATCCCCGCTTTTCGATATTGACCAGGAGCTTAGTTCAAGCTTTCAACAAATTAAAAGGAAGGCTATTTTGGCAGATATCAGAAATAAAAATAGGATGATGGAAATTTTTGCCACCTATCAGCCTCAATTTGTTTTTCATGCCGCTGCCTATAAGCATGTTCCTTTGATGGATACCTATCCGGAGGAAGCGATAAGAACTAATCTGTTTGGCACCAAAATCTTAGCGGATGTTTCCTGCTTCTTTAAGGTGGATAAATTCGTTATGGTCAGTACAGATAAGGCTGTCAATCCAACCAATGTGATGGGAGCCACTAAAAGGGCGGCAGAGATGTATGTACAGGCTTTGGATCAGCATATGAACCAGAAAAATTCCAGCAATCAAACTAAATTTATAACCACTCGATTTGGAAATGTTTTGGGTTCAAATGGTTCGGTAATTCCTTTGTTCAAAAAGCAGATTCTCAACGGAGGACCGGTGAAGGTAACCCATCCGGATGTAACCCGGTATTTTATGACCATACCGGAGGCATGTCAATTGGTTTTGGAAGCAGGGGTAATGGGATTAGGTGGAGAAATCTTTGTTTTTGATATGGGGCAACCTGTAAAGATTGTTGATCTTGCGGAAAAAATGATTCAGCTGAGCGGTAAGAAGGTAGGGCGTGACATTGAAATCGAATTTTCAGGATTAAGGCAAGGTGAAAAGCTTTTTGAGGAACTATTAAACCATTTTGAATTGGTAAAGGAAACTTATCATCCAAAGATAAAGATTGCTCAAGTCAGCCCCTCAGATTTCAAAAGGGTTAATGCTGAGGTAAAACTTTTCAAAAAGCTTTTGGAAGAGGGCTCAGAAATGGATGTAGTAAAGCATCTTAAAAAAATGGTTCCTGAGTTTATCAGCAATTATTCCAGGTTTGAAAAGTTGGATAAAGAGGGAAAACTTCTGAATTGATTGTAAGGAAATTCTATTGAAATTATTTCTTTCCTTTTCTACAAAAAAACATTCAAAACTCAGCAGTTTAGAATTAATTTATTTATTTTCGATATTGTATTGATTTAAAATTACCATTATGAACAAGTTGAATAGCATCCAATTAATATTTCTTTTTATTGGATTTTTGATTGTTTTCTCTTGCTCCAAAGAGGACGATGAACCTACGGTTGAGCCTCCTGGAAATTTTGTACCATGGAATAGAGTTAATGTATTTACTGAGGATTTATATAACAGCACCGTTGATAACAACAAACTGATTGTTTTAGGAAGAAACAATTTGTTCTATGATGCCTATATTCAAGTCATAAATGCAACACTAAGGGTTTAAGGGAAGGAACCTAGGTTCCTTCCCTTAGGCTGAAAATATTAATTTAGTGTTGTCATGAATAAATTTAAACATCTCAGCCAGGAACAAAGGTACCAAATAGAGGCTTTATTTAGAAACGGAACTTCCCAGACCAAAATCGCTGCGATTATCGGTGTCAACAAAAGTACTGTATCCAGAGAACTTCAAAGAAATACCGGCAAGAGGGGCCGTTATAGCGGTGAATATAAGGCTGCAGTTGCCCAGAACCGTACAGACGAAAGACATAGACTCAAGAGAAAGCGAATCAAATTTACCGAGTCCCTTAAAGAAGAGGCCCGCAAATTCCTTGTTGTTGACAAATTGAGCCCAGAGCTAATATCGGTCACCTGGAAGAAACAAGGTAAAGAAGGGGTTTGTCATGAGACACTCTACAACTGGATATTTACTGCCAAAAAAAGTAGCCATTGGAGATACCGAAGGGACAGGGAGCTTTACAAGAATCTCCGGCATGGTAAAAGAAAGCGTAAGAGAGGTAATTACAGGCATACCAGAGGAATTATCAGGGAGAGAGTTCCAATTGACCAAAGGCCTCCTGTAGTTGAAAAAAGACAAAGGATAGGAGATATTGAAGTAGACCTTATGATGGGGAAAAACCACAAATCAGCTCTTTTGGTACTGGTGGACAGGGCAACCTTGGTTACTACCATAGAGAAACTTGATGGTAAAAATGCAGATATCATTGAACAGAAAATAGCAAAGAGAATACAGAGAATTGGTGCTTCGTTCTTCAAATCAATCACTTTCGATAATGATATGGCATTCGCAAACCATTATAAAATCAGAGATAAATTCAATATCCCAACATTCTTTACAAGACCATACACTTCACAGGATAAAGGAACAGTGGAAAACAGAATCGGACTTATCAGGGCTTTCCTGCCAAAGGGTACTGACCTCAATCAAATCTCTCGGGAACAGATCCAAAATATAGAAACCAAAATCAATAACAGGCCAATAAGAAAGTTTAATTATCTTAGTCCTATCGAATGTCTAATGAAAAAATTAGGCGTTGCATTTATGACTTGAACATGGCATGTGAATTTTCAGGGACAGTTAAGCCCCAAAAATATCACTTCTTTTTTGACAAGACTAGGAAGATATAAACTACCCTTGTCCAATAGTGTTTTCGCATCCAGAACAGAACTTGATGTCTTTCTGTTTCCCGTTGGTGATGTCTCTCAACAAAATGCTACAATTTTGAGAATGAGAGATGTAGATCCTGACTTTGCCAATTTTGAAGACATCCCATTCTGGCAAGGAGAAATCATTGGTTTAACACCAAATGGGAGCCATGTTCTTATTCCTTACAGGAAAATTGTAAATGGCATAGCAAGAAATAACCCCAGTTTTCTTTTTCTAAATGTTGCTTTGGAACAGGGCCGAGTTGTGATCAGGGAAAGTAGAATACTAAATGAAGAGATAAGAGACTATTTTGTTGATACAGGCTCTATAGCTTCCTTTGGGAATTTTTTCTTGGTTAAAGTGGAAGGTACAACTTTTAAAGTAAATTTTTCAGGACAATTTGAACAGATTAGCAATATGAATACCAAGGCCACTGTCTTGGGAAATCAGGTCTATTTTATGTTGGAAAATAGGGAAACTAACAGGTTGATGGTGTATAGAGCAGACATCAATGGTAATAATAGAACATTGGTGGGTGAAGACAGACTTTCAATAGAGACCTTATCTGCTTCCTTCGGGGTCATAGATGGACACATTATAGGATATTCAGGAAATAATCTTTTTAGATTGAATTTAAGCAATAATCAGGTCAAAATTGAAATGTTAAATAATGAAGGAATTAGGGGAGCTATTTCTTCAATCCAGCAAGTAGGGGATGAAGTGTTTATTACAGTAATCAGAGAAGGAACGGGAGGTGCTTTCAAAAAACCTCTTAAGGATTTCTTTGAAATTTTAAAATAAAATTTACTATTGGATTAACGGTTAAAATAAGTTTTTATTTTTAAATAAAGGATGGCTTTTAGTTAAGTTGTCCTTTATTTTAAGTAAGGGGAAATTGTTGACCTTTTACGTCAGATTATTTTGCTTTTTTTCAGGAAAGTTATTAGTTTTATGAGTTGTATTTCAACTTCTTGATTAAAGGTTTTTGGTTTTTTCCAAATCTTTATTTGTTTTGCAGTAAATTTTACTTTTATGGTTATTTTGTTGACTTTGGTAACGGCCTTTTTAATTGGCTTTTTGGCAATGCCCGTGTTGATCGGGGCTTTCAAAAAATTTCAGGTAGTTGATAAACCCGGTGGAAGGAAGATCCATAAAAATGACACACCTTCTATGGGAGGGATTGTAATTGTATTTTCTGTTTTATTAACAGCGTTTCTTTGGCTGGATGTTTCTAATCTAATGGAAATTAGGTATGTTATTGCAGCTTTTGCTTTGATGTTTTTTGTAGGTTTGAGAGATGATTTAGTTGAACTTTCACCTTTTCAAAAATTAGGCGGTCAATCCGTGGCTGCATTTATGGTGGTATTCATGGCCGATATAAGGATTTCTGGGCTTTATGGTTTTTTA
Organism: Cecembia calidifontis; assembly: GCF_004216715.1. NCBI lineage: Bacteria > Pseudomonadati > Bacteroidota > Cytophagia > Cytophagales > Cyclobacteriaceae > Cecembia > Cecembia calidifontis. Next base: position 4,608,460 of record NZ_SGXG01000001.1, on the reverse strand, counting down.
GGGATTTATGAATTACCGCTGGTATTAAGCTATGCCATTACATTTATCTCCATTTTGGCTTTGACCAATGCTTTTAATTTGATTGATGGTTTGGATGGCTTGGCGGCTACCATCAGTGTTTTGACTTTTGGTTTTTTAGCATGGTGGTTCAATGTAATTGGAATGCCTTCTTTTGGTATGTTTTCCCTGATTATAGCTGGTTCTGTCCTTGGGTTTTTGGTATTCAACTGGCATCCTGCCAAAATATTCATGGGAGATACAGGTTCTCTAAGTTTAGGTTTTGCTCTTTCATTATTGACTGTTCTGTTTATAGATACAAATGGCACCATGGCACCTGAATCACCATGGAAATTCAATGCCCCAATTGCTTCCGGAATCGCCCTGATGATTGTTCCTATTTACGACACAACTAGGATTTTCACCAGAAGGATAAGAAGAGGAAGGTCCCCATTTTCTCCAGACAAAAACCATGTCCACCATTTTTTAATGAGAATGGGGCTAACACATGATAAGGTTTCCATCACATTAGGGGTTATCAAGCTTTTCTTTATTGCATTGATTTTTATAGGATCAGCCTATTCAGATTATGTAATGTTACCATTGATTGTTTGTACTGCTTTGCTTTTTGGATCAAGATTGGATTCCCTCACTTTAAAAAGAGTAAAAGAAAAAGCCAAAAATTCACCGCCTATATTGGGTAAAAAATATAAGGCATTAAATAGAAAGCCCTTGGTCAAAAATCAATTTACTGAACATTTTCATATTTCGGATAATTAGAAATGAAAGCCTCCGTCAATTGAACGTGGCTTTCATTTTTTTTGCATTTTTTGGGTATTGAAATTCCTAATGTGTAATTCTCGCAATTGAATCCTATTTTGCCTACCTTTGCAGCCAAATCAGGAAAGGTGTGAAAGCGAGAACATTAAAAAAAGATAAGGTCAATATCATTACCATGGGTTGTTCCAAAAACCTGGTAGACTCAGAAGTATTGTTGACCCAATTACAGGGCAATGGTATTGATGCCAGTCATGAATCCAACAGTAAGGACAATAATATTATCATCATCAATACCTGTGGATTTATAGACAATGCCAAACAAGAATCTATAGATACCATTCTTCAATATGTAGATGCCAAAGAGAGAGGACTGGTTGACAAGGTATATGTTACCGGTTGCCTTTCCCAACGATACAAGGAAGATCTCGAAAAAGAAATCCCTCAGGTGGATGCCTATTTCGGGACAAGAGACCTTCCTGCACTTTTGAAAAAATTTAAAGCTGACTATAAACATGAGCTGGTGGGGGAGCGATTGCTTACGCATAATGCCCATTATGCCTACATGAAAATTTCTGAAGGCTGTGACCGCCCTTGTTCATTCTGTGCAATTCCGCTCATGCGTGGAGGCCATATATCCAGACCTATTGAGGAATTGGTCAAAGAGGCCCAGCATAAGGCTGCCAATGGCACCAAGGAGTTGTTATTGATCGCCCAGGATTCCACCTATTATGGTCTGGATTTGTACAAAAAAAGAAAATTGGCAGACCTGATGCGTGCGCTTTCAGATGTCGAAGGCATTGAATGGATCCGCCTGCATTATGCTTTTCCCACTGGTTTTCCCATGGATGTCATTGAGGTCATGAAAGAGCGTCCCAATATCTGTAACTACCTGGATATTCCACTGCAACATGGCTCCTCTTCAGTCTTGAAAACCATGAGGAGGGGAACCACCAGAGAAAAGCAAGAAGAATTGATCCATTCCATCCGTGATCTTATTCCAGAAATTGCCATTAGAACCACCCTGATTACAGGTCACCCAGGAGAAGGTGAGGCTGAATTCCAGGAAATGGTGGACTTTGTGGAAAGAATGAAGTTCGAAAGACTCGGTGTATTTACTTACTCCCATGAGGAAAATACGCATGCATTTTCCATGGAGGACAGTACGCCTGATGAAGTCAAACAGGAAAGGGCCAATCACTTGATGGAAATCCAGGAGCAAATTTCATTCGATCTCAATCAGCAAAAGATCGGTAAGGAATTTAAGGTCCTTATCGATAAGAAAGAAAACGGATATTTTGTTGGTCGTACCGAGTATGATTCTGTGGAAGTGGACAATGAGGTGTTGATTGATGCTTCCAGGTATTATTGTAGGATAGGGGATTTTGTACAAGCGAAGATTACCGATGCCACAGAGTTTGACCTTTATGGAGATGTGGTTTGATTGATGGAGTAAAGATCTTGGTTTTTGGGTTTTCTAGCTCTAGATTTAGTGAGGGCTTGTTTGGAGAATAGAGGTGATGAAAGGGTTCAAGTCTGAAGATTTGAACCATAGTAGCCTCTTTAACAATTTTTATCGTTTTATAAAACAGGCCTTCCAAACTTTCCGGGCAGCAACCCAACAACCATGATAACCCGAAAATTCCGCACTCTTCAATCCTCATTCTCCACCTTTCATTCTTCACATCAATTTAACCTCTTTTTTTACTGTAATTTCCTGCCTTGTTATAAATTGTAAAAAATTAACAGCATGAAACGAATAATCCAGATCGTCTTTTTCACTTTACTTAATATGAATCTACAGGCCCAATTCAGTTATGACCTTCAAGGACACCGCGGTTCCCGGGGGATCATGCCTGAAAACACCATTCCTGCAATGATTAAAGCCCTGGATTTAGGGGCAACAACCCTGGAACTTGACTTGGCCATAACCAAAGATGGTGAAGTGATTGTATCCCATGAGCCATGGATGAACCCTGTGATCTGTTTAGATCCGGAGGGAAATGAACTGCAAAACAACGACAGAAATCATAATATTTTTCAGATGAATTATGCTGAGGTATTGAAATATGATTGTGGAACCAAATTCCATGCAGGTTTTCCCCAACAGGTAAAATTCTATGTTACAAAACCAAGATTGGAAGACTTGATTGATGTGGCAGAAAAATATGTCAGTGATTTTAATCTGCCTTTGCCGAATTATAATGTGGAAATCAAAAGTTTGCCGGAAGGCGATGGGATTTATCACCCCAATCCCGCAGCGTTTTCGGAAAAGGTTGTTTCCTTATTACTGAAAAAACTTCCCGTCGAAAGGTTTAACATCCAATCTTTTGATTTTAGGGTTCTCCAGTATATCCACAAAACATATCCGGAAATCACGCTGGCCATGTTGGTGGATAATGCAGGGAAATGGGAGGAACAGTTAAAAGAACTGGGGTTTCGCCCGGATATTTATTCGCCTTATTTTTCAGCACTTACCAAGGATGCCGTTGCTGAAATTCACGGTAAAGGAATGAAAGTCATTCCCTGGACTGTGAACAAAACAGAACAAATGAATGAGCTTTTGGATATGGGGGTGGATGGAATCATAACGGATTATCCTAATTTAGCCCCTCGACGATAAATGCTTGTAGCTTGTCTTCGGTTGATTGAAAGATTAAAAAGCAGGCCTGAGAAAGAAGAGGGCCAAGAAACTCATAATTAATCGGTGTCCTCGCTCTTTAGCGGTTCTACAGTTTTTCTTTGCCTCTTCATTTCCCAAATAAAATTTCTATTTTTACCCGCCGTAAAGATAGGATCAGATGACAATAGTAGAAGTTACTACTCCAGCCCAAGAAAAGGAATTTTTGGAAATGGCCGTCAGGCTCTATAAGAATGAAAAAAACTGGATCAGACCCTTAGACAAGGATATTCAGGGTATTTTTAACCCAGATTTCAATAAACTTTTCAGGCAAGGAGGGAAGGCCAAGCGCTGGTTGCTTTTGAATCATAAAGGAGAAACCATTGGTAGAATTGCAGCATTTCTTCATCCCAAATGGAAAGAAAAACAACCCACAGGGGGTATTGGATTTTTTGAATGTATTCAAGATCAGGAAGCAGCATTCCTTCTATTCGATACGGCCAAGGAATGGCTGAAATCAGAAGGAATGCAAGCCATGGATGGCCCAGTGAATTATGGGGAGCGTGATAAATGGTGGGGGCTTTTGGTGGAAGGATTTTCCCCTCCAAATTACAATATGCCCTGGAATTTTGCCTACTACAAAGACCTCTTTGAAGCATATGGCTTCCAGGTTTATTTCAAACAATTCACTTATATGAGACCCGTGCGGGGCGTCGGCTTTGATCCAAAGATGATTGCCAGAGCCAATGAAATTCTAAAAGATCCTCATTTTGAATTTAGGCATATCCAAGGAAAGGAGCTTAAAGAAAAAGCCCCACAATATTTCATGGACGTGTATAATAAGGCTTGGTCCCGTCATATGGGCAAGACCTTGACCTTAAGGGAAACACAGTTGATGTTTGGAAAAATGAAACCCATCATGGATCCACGATTGATTTATTTTGGTTTTCACAAAGGCGAACCTGTTTCCTTTTTTATCAATATCCCTGAAATAAACCAAATATTTAAATATGTAAATGGTAAACTGGACTTGATAGGTAAACTCAATTTTCTGTGGCATAAGACATTTAATCCACCCAATAAAATGCTTGGGTTGGTCTTTGGAGTGATACCTGAATTCCAAGGAAAAGGAGTTGATTCCGCAATGATTATGGCTTATAACGAGCAATTTGCCAAGCACGATTCTTTCCCCTATAAGACCATTGAGATGAACTGGATTGGTGATTTTAATCCTAAAATGATGCGGGTATGTGAACAGTTAAATGCTACGATTTATAAGACCCATCACACTTACCGTTACTTATTTGATAGAACAAAACCTTTTGAACGGCATCCTATTTTTGATTGATGGTACATTGAACCAAGTACTAAGTATTATGGTACTTAGAGCTAGATCTAAGAAAGAAGGTGATGTGATTGAAAATTGATTATCAAGAAAGGTTTTTTTAAACAATTACAACAATTACAACAATTACAACAATTACAACAATTACAACAATTACAACAATTACAACAATTACAACTCCCGCTTAAAGGGGAAAAATATTAAACCAACTTGTAATAAAAAATAGACTTAAACATGAAAAAATACGATGTGACGGGCATAGGAAATGCCCTTGTAGATATTGAGTTCAAAGTGACGGATCAGTTTTTCCGAGACAATAATGTGGAAAAAGGCCTCATGACCTTGGTAGATGAGGAGCGACAAAATGCCTTGATGAAAGTGATCAATACCGAAGAGGCAAAGAAACAATGTGGAGGATCTGCGGCCAATACGGTCATCGCTGTGAGCCAGTTTGGAGGGAGCTCTTATTACTGCTGTAAGGTTGCCAACGATGAGCTGGGATATTTTTACCTGGAGGACCTGAAAAATTCAGGAGTGGACAATAGCTTGGAGGGAAAAGTCCCCGAGGAAGGCATTACAGGAAAATGTCTGGTGATGGTAACAGAAGATTCCGAAAGGACGATGAATACATTTTTGGGTATCACCCAAAATTTCTCAGTGAAGGATATCAATGATTGGGCCATCAAGGACTCCAAGTATCTTTTTATTGAAGGATACCTGGTCACTTCCCCCAATGGTAAGGAAGCCATGCTACATGCGAAAAAGATTGCTGAAAATGCCGGTACCAAGGTGGCTTTAACCTTTTCCGACCCCTCTATGGTCAAGTATTTCAAGGCGGGCTTTGAGGATGTAATCGGTCCAAGTGTGGATCTTCTTTTTGCCAATGAGGAAGAGGCCATGCTTTTTACGGGAAAGGATAATCTGGCTGAAGCTAGGGAGGAGATGAAAAAGGCGGCCAAACATTTTGTGATTACACAGGGTAAAAACGGGGCCATGATTTTTGATGGGGATACTTTTATTGATATTGAGCCTTACAAAACGGTTGCGATTGACAGCAATGGGGCAGGTGATATGTTTGCAGGTGCCTTTATGTATGGTATCACCAATGGACATAGTTATGCTTCCAGTGGAAAATTGGCTTCCATGGCCAGTTCTAAAATTGTGAGTCAATTTGGTCCAAGGCTTAAATGGCATGAAGCCAAGGAAATCCTTGCGCGTCTGAATCCATAACTTGTTTCTCTAAACTGAAAAAGATCTTCTTTTCTTTAGGAGACCCTTCATCACACTACCAAAGACAGGGTATCGGACTCGTCACCCTGACGAAGGAAGGGTCTCCCCCAAACTTTGGGAGATCCTGATACCGATTGCTATCGGGATCAGGATGAGGTATTAACAAAGTTCATTTCTTTTTCTGTATATTTTCTTCAATGTTGAATTTTCAGGGCGATGGTTCTTTTGATCAGACATTGGTAGTGAAAAGAAGTGCCTCCAAATAAAATTGGATAAAATTATCCGATTAATTTCAGGTCTAAATTTGATTTTTTAAGAATCCTGTTTTTTATTGTGGTGTTGTTTAGTTTTTGTTCAATTTAAACCTTTTTATACAATGGGACTTCTGAAAAATAAATTTACACTGGGTTTATTGATTATCTGTTTTTGTATTGGGATTTACTTAGGGCTGAACTGGTCAGAATTTGTTGAAGGATTTAAAGAGGGATGGAACGGTGGCAGATGTGATTGTCCTTGATGTAGAAGAGTTAGATTCTTTAAAAATTCCTGATGAAATTCAGTACGCTATTTTTATACGGGCAAAAAAATGAGGGCTTTAACTCCTGGTTGGGTAAGGATACGGTCAAAGTCAATGGAGAAGTAAAGTCCAGCAAATATTCTTTGTTTGGGGCTGCCCATCATTTTAAATTTGAAGATGATGAGGGTGTTTCCCACGAATGTAAGTTGAATTTTGGGATAAATTTTACTGGCGTGGTGATGGATGTCTATTTGGACAAACAGCCTGTAATTGTATCTCCTGTTACTTCAAGTTGGGTGAATTTATTTTTTTTTCGCAGTCACAATCGGGGTGATCTTGTTCTTTATGAGAGTTTTTAAAAACACATGTTAAGGATATTTGGGAATTGCTCCTATCTTCAGGCGGAATTTTCCCAAAAGGGTTTCAACTTATACCAAAGGACAAGAAAAAAACTTGTATTTATTTTGGGAAAATAAGCATTGAATACAAAAACATTTTAAGGCAATTTGAGTAAAATATTTAAACTAATTTAATATAGATTATGAGAAAGTTTACCTTTTCGCTGATGCTGGGGCTTTTCCTGGCTTTTACAGTTTCAGCGCAAAACAAGATTGAATTCAGGGAGTTCACCCTGGACAATGGTCTGCATGTGATCATGCATCAGGATAATAGCACTCCGATTGTGGCTGTATCAGTCCTATATCATGTTGGATCCAAAAATGAGAGGCCTGACAGAACAGGCTTTGCGCACTTTTTTGAGCACCTGCTTTTTGAAGGAACAGAAAATATCCCAAGAGGGGAATATATGAACAAAATACAGGCAATTGGTGGAACTCTTAATGCCTTTACCTCCAATGATATTACATATTATTATGAAATAGTGCCTTCCAATCAATTGGAGACCGCTTTGTATATGGAGTCTGAAAGGATGTTGCATCCCAAAATAGATCAGGTTGGAGTAGATACACAAAGGGAAGTCATCAAGGAAGAAAAAAGGCAGTCTTATGATAACAGACCTTATGGTACCATTCTGCCGGAGACCATGAAACGTGCTTTCTCAAAGCATCCCTACATGTGGCCTGTCATCGGATCAATGGAGCATTTGGATGCCGCACAATTGCAGGAGTTTATGGATTTTCATAAATCGTATTATGTGCCCAATAATGCAACGCTGACCATCGCCGGTGATATTGATTATGAACAGGCAGAAAAATGGGCAAGGGCTTATTTTGAGGAAATACCTAAAGGTCCCTCAGAATTTTATAGACCTAATGTAGCCGAACCGAAGAAAACTGAAGAAATCAGAGATATTGTTTATGACAACATTCAGATTCCAGCTATCATTCAGGCCTATAACCTTCCTCCAAAAACACATCCGGATGCCTATGCGATGTCCATGCTTTCTACCTATTTGACAGGAGGTAATTCTTCTCTCATGACCAAAGAGCTTGTTGACAGACAACAAAAAGCTTTGGGGGTGGCTGCATTTCCCTTGGATCTGGAAGATGGAGGCGTTTTTTTGATGTATGGCATAGCCAATATGGGCGTAGAGCCCAAAGACCTTGAAAATGAAATGGATGTACTTTTAAGAAAGGTACAGCAAGAGGGGATTTCGGAAAAAGATTTCCAAAAATTGCAGAATATCGTTGAAAATAACCTGGTAAGCCAAAATAGTTCTATGGCAGGGATTGCACAAAATCTTGCCGAGGCCAGGGTATTCTTTGGTGATACCAATTATATCAACCAAGAGCTGAGTTTTTACAGGAAAGTTTCAAGAGAAGATATCCAGCGCGTTGCCAATGAATACTTAAATCTGGACGGAAGAGTAGTGTTGTATTACCTTCCAAAATCCGCTCAAACTACAGAGTGATTTTTCAACAATTAAAATTATGAAAATGAAAAAGATATTTATTTACATCCTAACCATATTCATTGTTCAGACTGGATTTTCCCAGGTTGACAGATCCAAATATCCTGATCCTGCCCCTGCGAGGGAAATAAAATTGGGAAATGCAGATTCATTTATGTTGCCCAATGGATTGAAGGTTTTTGTTGTGGAGAACAATAAACTGCCAAGAGTAGCTTTTTCCCTTGTTCTGGAAAGAGATCCCATTTTGGAAGGGGAAAAAGCTGGTATGCTGGGTATGGTCGGAGAGATGCTGACAGGTGGAACTTCCAATAGGACCAAGGATCAATTGGATGAGGAAGTTGACTTTATTGGTGCTTCTTTAAGTGCAAGTTCTACATCTATTTTTGCTTCCTCTCTCAAAAAGCATCAGGAAACCATCCTTCAATTGATGACAGATGTGCTTTACAATCCAGTTTTTCCTCAAGAGGAACTGGACAAACTCAAGAAGCAAGCCATATCCGGTCTTGCCGCAAGCAAGGACGATCCGAATGCCATCTCTTCCAGATTGGCTTCGGCCCTCAATTTTGGCAAAAACCATCCTTATGGGGAAATGCAGACTGAGGCCAGCATCAACAACATCAGCGTAGATGATATTAAAACCTACTACCAAACTTATTTCAAACCTAATATTGCTTACCTTGCCATAGTAGGAGATATCACTAAATCAGAAGCCGAGACTTTGGTCAATAAGTATTTTGCTGCCTGGAAAAGAGGGGATGTGCCATCTAAAACTTATCCGGTACCCCAGGCTCCTGCAAAAAATACAGTTGCCTTGGTGGACCGTTCGGCTTCAGTTCAGTCTGTAGTAAATATTACCTATCCGTTGGAAATGAGCCTTTCTCACGCGGATTATTTGGCTTCGAGGGTCTTGAATTATATTCTTGGTGGAGGTTCTTCTTCCAGGTTGTTTATGAATCTTAGAGAAGATAAAGGGTATACGTATGGAGCTTATTCTTCAATCGGTTCCGATAAATTGGTGACCAGTTTTAGGGCCTCTGCAAGTGTCAAGCAGACAGCTACCGACTCAGCCATACATGAGATGATTTTTGAAATCAGAAACCTGAGGGACAATGGTATCAGCGCAAAGGAATTGGAAGATGCTAAAGCCAATTTGAGCGGTTCGTTTGGAAGGTCTCTTGAGAGTCCTTCTACCATAGCCAATTTTGCGATCAATATGGAAAGGTATAAGTTGCCGGCTGATTTTTATGCAACATACCTTCAAAGATTGAACGCTTTGACAGTAGAGGATATCAATGCTGCAGCTAAGAAGTTTTTGAAACCGGACAACATGTACATTACCGTAGTTGGAAATGGGTCAGTGATTCAAGAAAGCTTGATGGCATTTGGTGAGGTACAAAGATTTACGAATATGGCAGATCCGGAGCGTCAGATAGCCATTAGCTCAGACATCACTGCTGCTGGGGTTATTGCCAGATACATCAGCAGCATCGGTGGAGAAGACAAGGTTAAAGCAATTAAAACATCAAAATTGGATGCCGTTGCGGAAATCCAAGGAATGAAACTGAACATGCTGTATGCCTATGATGAAAACAAGGAAGCTTTTTCTAATAAAATAATGATGATGGGAAATGTGGCCAGCAATACAGTAATTAAAAACGGAAAAGCCACGATTACCGCTATGGGGCAGACCCAGGAGTTGACCGATGAACAGTTTGAGTCCTTAAAAATGAGTATGTTCATTTTCCCAGAACTTCACTTTGATGATTTGGGCTATTCTGTTGAACTTGATGGTATCAGGGATGTTGAGGGGGTGGAAGCTTATAAGGTTTTAATCTCTAATCCAACTGGATCCAGTCAGGCTTATTATTACAGTGTAGATTCAGGGTTGAAAATAAAGAGTGAAAGTGCAGAAGCCGGAGAGACATTTTACAATGATTACCAGGAAGTGGATGGCGTACTTTACCCCATGTCCATGTTGGTGAAATCACCTGCTATACCCATGCCTTTGGAGTCAAAAGTGGAAAAAATCAAGTTTAATGTAGAAATTTCCGAAGAAGAGTTCAAATAATTACATAGAAAAGGGAGAATGTTCTCCCTTTTCTTTTTACATTTAACAAATTTAAAACCAAGGTTTATGAAAGTATTTTTGTCTCTAATGCTTGCTTTGATGGTAGGGATGGTGATCTCTACCCATGCCAATTCTCCCCATGCCAATTCTCCCCTTGCAAAAACTGTAGTGGAAGAAAATGATCCACAAGAAGTAATCTCGAGGTATATTGATGCGATTGGTGGAAAAGACAAAGTAGCAAAAATCAAGAATTCGGTGATGTTTATGGAAGCCGAAGTTCAGGGAATGAAGATTGAGATCAAAGGTATAGCCGATCAGGAAAATGAACGGTTTGTTCAGGAAACGTCTGTAATGGGAAATGTAGCATCCAGGACAGTCCTGGCCAATGGGAAAGGTAAAATGGTTGCTATGGGGCAGGAACAACAGATACCTGATGAAATGATCAGCTTGATGAAAACCCAGACCTATGTGTTTCCTGAAGATCATTACAGGGATTTAGGCTTTACTTTAGAACTTCAAGGAACGGAAGATATAGAAGGAGAGCAGGCGCATAAACTGATTATTACAGCTCCAAATGGAATAAAAACGGTTGAATACTATTCTGTGAGAACCAATCTCAAGTTAAGGACCAGTTCTGAGGCCACGGGCGACATTACCTATAGTGATTATCAGGAGGTGGATGGGGTGAAGATTCCCAAAAGAATGACCATTAAAAATCCAATGATGCCTATGGCTCTGGAAGCGAAGGTTATTTCCATTCATTTCAACCAACCCCTTTCAGACGATGAGTTTAAATAATTGATTGAAATAGTCGTCAAATTAAAAAGAGTCCAAGGTTCGAAACATCTTGGACTCTTTTTTTGAAGTTATCTGGTTTCAAATTTTATTGGCCACCAATCCATTTTGCCCTCAATGGATTTGTTTCTCTTTCTTTCAGGGTAGCTGAAGGGAAAAACAGTCCTGATTTTTCTTCCTGAAGATGAACAATCAAATCCCTTCCAAATCGATCAATTTTTAGTCGGAGCTCTTTCCCCAAGGTCATCGCTTTATAAGCAAATGGTTTTTGATTGATGTTTAATATTTTATCACCTATCATCAATTGAAAATATGCCTCGGATTCAGGATGTATTTGGAGGATTTTTCCATCCTGATCGCACCTTACGCCCCAGTGATGCAAAAGGCTTTCTCCATCGTAATGTAATGAAAGCTCCACGCCAACAAAATCAAGTTTTTTCTTGAGCTCAGGTTGGATATCCTTGTTTTTGTTGGATAAAAAATCAATAAATTCTCCCATTTCCTGAGCTCCGCCACTTTCATCTTTTAATAGGCAAAAAAAATCTTGGATGGAATACCCCAAGCCGGTTTTTCCAAAGCGGTCCCACATCACTTTCATTACCTGGCTAAGGGAGGATTGATTTTTAAGTAATATCAGGTCCAAGCAAAGGGAAATTAGAGCCCCACGATTATAAATATTGACTTTCTTATCAGGGATACCCGCTTTATATCCGTCAAGCCATAAGTCGAAGCTTGAATCCAGGATGGATTGATTTTTCCAGCCAAACTGGTCTATTTCTTTTTGGATTTGTTTTTGTAGAATTTGGAGGTATTCTTCCAGAGAGAAATATCCGGATTTGACAAGAAACAGATCCCCCATATAAGTGGTCACCCCTTCCAAAACCAATCCAGAATCCAGATAAGTTTCTTTGGAAAGGTCATAAGGACATAGTTCTTTTGGCCGTATCCTACAGACATTCCAAAAGTGATACAGTTCATGGGAACTTACTCCAATCAGTTCATCCAATTCCTTTTTCTCTTTCAGGGATTTTGCAGGGCCGAAAGTAATGACCGTGGAGCAGGCATGTTCTACGCCGTGATAATGCTTGTAAGGTAGTAACTGAAAAATGAAGTGGTAATTTTCTGATGGAAATTCCCCAAATCCCTGAATTTGTTTTTCGGTGAATTTTCTAAAAACATCCAATAAATGGTCTGTGTCAAAATGGATTTCTCCATTAAACCAAAGGTGAAAAGTACTGGGGGCCACTTGGTAAGAAAAATGTTTCATTGTGGCAGATGCCAAAAAGGGACTGTCCATCAAGGTTGGATAGTTCTGGGCTTTCCATATCTTATTCCCCTTTTTTTCTAAAGCTGTTGCAACTTGGTAGTCTTCAGGTAAGAGAACTTCCACTGTAATCCCTTCCTCTTGCCTCTCCAGAACATCAAAGGCAAAATTGCTGAAGTTCAAATAAAGTTGGCTATCATCTGACCAAGATCCCCCAGCATCCATTTGATTGCAATAGAACTGGTATTTGACTTGGTAATTACCTGCCGCATTGGCTTGGAAATGCCATAAGTCTTTGGATTTTTTAGACCAATCCACAGGTCTTCCTCCAAAAAAAACATCAAAATTTCTGATTTTTTGGGCATAGTTTGCCAATTCATATCTTCCAGGTCTCCATGCAGCCAGTTGAAGGTGGATATCCTGTCCAGCCAAACAATTCAATTCAATGCAGATGTCTATAAATTGAGAGCAAAGGGATTGACGTGAGATCAGATAATGCATTTTCTTTTTTTATGATCTAAAACAAAAGTAATTGTCACATTTGTAAATAAAAAAAAGGTGCCTATCTTTGCAGTCCTTTTGTAGGATATCCTCTGGGGAATGAATTAGGAAAGCAATAAGATTTAAAAGCATAGCGTCATGAAAAGAACATTTCAGCCTTCTCGTAGAAAAAGAAGAAACAAGCACGGTTTCAGACTTAGAATGTCTACTGCCAACGGTAGAAGAGTGTTAAAATCCAGAAGAGCAAAAGGAAGACATAAATTGACCGTTTCTTCTGAAAAAACATTGAAGAAGTAATCCTTGCAGCTTCGCTTTCGTATTGTTAATATACGTCAAAGAAAATGCAATGAATTTCGGACTTCCAAAGAATGAAAGATTACATTCTAAAAAGTTAATAAAGGAACTTTTTGATAAAGGTTCCTCTTTTTTTTTATATCCCTTTAAAGTTTTGGTTTTGGATGCTCCCCAGGATTTCCAGGAAACCCATCAGGTACTTTTTTCCGTTTCAAAAAAGAAGATCAAAAAAGCGACTGACCGAAATCTAGTCAAAAGAAGGATGAGAGAAGCTTATCGGCTCAATAAGCCTGTAATTTTGGCAAATCTTAGGACAAAGAAAATAATTGGTCTGATTTATGTATCCTCTGAAATTGCTACATTTCAGGTGATAGAACAAAAAATGATTAAAATTCTCTCCAAAATAGCAGAGACCCAGCAATCCTCAAATACCGATTCATGAGACTCAACCAAAGAAAACCGCTTGCAATAATACTTGCTGTGATGCTTTCAGCAGGTTTGCTCTTATCTTTCATCAACAAGAATGACAGGCTTTTTGCCATAGCGAAAAACCTTGATATTTTCGCCTCCCTTATCAGGGAGCTCGATTCCTATTATGTGGATGAAATTGATCCTGATCATTTGGTAAGTGTTGGGATCAGTGCCATGTTGGAAGAGCTGGACCCTTACACCGAATTTATACCTGAAGAAAATTCTGATGATTTCAGGCTGTTGACAACAGGGGAGTATGGTGGAGTGGGGGCTTTGATCGGTAACAGGACCGGTGTCAATATGGTCCTGATGCCCTACAAGGGATTTCCGGCCCAGGCAGGAGGTCTCCGGATCGGGGATGAATTTTTAAAAGTAGACACTGTAGATGTCAGGAAAAAGGATACCTCGGAAATTTCCAGGTTGTTGAAAGGTCCTGCCAATACCCCTGTTTTTGTTCAGGTCAAAAGAGGAGATGATACCATTTCCGTAAATTTAATCAGAAGGAAAATCGTCATCAGTAATGTTCCTTATTATGGTAAAATCGATGACCAAACAGGTTACATCAAGCTTACTGACTTCACGACCAATGCTGCTGCCGATGTCAGGAAAGCCTTTTTGGATCTAAAACAACAAGGCATTACACGATTGGTTCTCGATGTAAGGGATAATCCGGGCGGTATTCTGAAAGAAGCGGTAGAAATCGTCAATCTCTTTATTCCCAAAGGAAGAGAAGTGGTAAGAACGATTGGTAAAATAGAGAGCGTGAATGTGGTGTATAAAACTACAAAGTCTCCTGTTGATAAGGATATCCCAATTGCCGTTTTGATCAACGAAAGAAGTGCTTCTGCGGCTGAAATTGTTGCAGGTGCACTCCAGGATTATGACAGGGCAGTATTGATAGGAAGAAAAACTTTCGGAAAAGGACTGGTTCAGACCACTGTTCCCCTTTCCTACAATTCTCAGGTCAAAGTTACTACTGCTAAATACTACATCCCAAGCGGCAGGTGTATTCAGGCCATAGACTATAGTAAAAAAGACGAAAATGGGAATTCCAACTCTGTTCCTGATTCCTTAAGAAATGAGTTCAAGACTAAAAATGGCAGAATTGTATTGGATGGGGCAGGTATTGAACCTGATCTGAAAGTAGATCCTAAGTCTTTTGCTCCTATTACTTATAGTTTGGTCGCCAGAAATCTTATTTTCAGATATGGTAATGAGTTCTTCCGCAAAACAGAGCAGATTGCCCCTCCGAGGGAATTTGATATTGATGACAAATTGTACAAGGATTTTGTAGCTTGGCTGGAGGATAAAGAGTATGACTATACTACTTACACTGAAAAGAGTCTAGAGGATTTGGTGAAATATGCCAAAAGAGAGCCTTACTTTGATGAGATCAAAAGTCTGATCGATGAGCTTGAAAAGAAAGTTAACCACAGTAAGGAACAGGATCTTATCACCCATCAATCGGAGATCAGGGAGGCCTTACGGGAGGAATTGGTTTCAAGGTATTACTATCAGGAAGGGGTAGTGGAGGCATCCCTAAAAAATGATGCTGAAATTAAGGAGGCCATCAGGGTACTGGCTAACCAAAATGAAATCCAAAAGATATTGACAGCATCTGTAAAGAGGTAAATTTAAAATGGCTTTGATTTTGTCCATAGAATCCTCCACATCGGTTTGCTCTGTTGCTTTGCATGAATCAGGAAAGTTAACAGGTATAATCGAACTTCATCAGGAAAATGTGCATTCCATGAAGCTGATGTTGCTGATTGAGGATTTGATGAAAAGAACGGGATTTGAATCAGGGGATTTGAGGGCTGTGGCTGTATCCTCAGGCCCCGGTTCTTACACCGGTTTGAGAATTGGGGTTTCAGTGGCAAAAGGTTTTGCCTTTGCGCAGGATATACCCTTGATAGGGGTAGATACCCTGATGGCATTGGCAAAAAGGGCCCAGCCTTTTACCAAAAAGGGTGAAAGCATTATACCCATGTTGGATGCAAGAAGGATGGAGGTTTATACAGCTGTTTATGATTATCAATTAAAGTCTTTAGAAAAACTTTCCCCAAAGGTAATTGAAACGGGTAATCCTTTTCTTGAATACCTCAATCAAGGGAATGTTTATTTTTTGGGAGATGGAGTAGAGAAACTTAAAGGTTTATTGGAACATCCCTCGGCCATGTTTTTAGACTGGAGGCCTTCAGCCCATTCAAT